>CAZNKC010000023.1:0-40725 GCA_964573315.1 uncultured Verrucomicrobiaceae bacterium
TCGGCTTGGCGTTTTTTGAGATAGGCGGCTTCCTCGAAACCGGCGGTGTTTTCTTCCTGGAGAAAGGGCGCGGGGCGCTCGACGAGCTGGGTGGTGGCGAAGACGGCCTGGATGGCGTAGTAGTCGTGAGTGGGGACGGGATCGAATTTGTGATCGTGGCAGCGGGCGCATTCGAGGGCTTGGCCGAGGAAGGTGACGCCGACGGCGTTGGTGACGTCGTCGAGGAACCGCTGGCGGGCGACTTTGGCGACTTCCATGCCGGTGAGTTCCCACGGTCCCATGCGGAGGAAGCCGGTGGCGATGAGTTTTTCCGGATCATCGGGATTTAGTTCATCGCCGGCGATTTGTTCTTTGACGAACTGGTCGTAAGGCTTGTCGCTGTTGAAGGCGCGGATGATGTAGTCGCGGTAACGCCAGGTGTTGCCGCGTTCGTAGTCGTTGGCGAAACCGGAGGAATCGGCGTAGCGGACGACGTCGAGCCAGTGGCGGGCCATGCGCTCGCCGTAGTGAGGGCTGTTGAGGAGGGTGTCTATGAGATCAGACGGATTGGGGTGATCGGACGGATCTGATGTCGTGGGTGGCAGGCCGGTGAGGGTGAAGGCGAGACGGCGGATGAGGGTTTGCGGATCGGCGGGCGGAGCGGGTTCGAGACCCTCCGGCAGGGCGGCGTCAATGAAGTAATCGATGGGGTTTGCGAACTTCGGATTTCGGACTTCGGATTTTTTCAGCGGTTGATAGGCCCAGAGGTCTTCAGGTTTGTAACGGCGGCTGGCCCAATCCTCGGAAAGCGCCCCGGTGACGGCGACGGTGATGCCGTCGGCTTGCAACCACTTGTCCGCGCTGGCCTGGATGGCGTCGCGTTCGCTGCCTTCGGGCCAGGGCGCTCCGGCGGTGATCCAGTCTTTGAGCCAGGCGGTTTGCCCGGCGGTGAGCGCGTCGTTGTCCTTGGGCGGCATGGCTTCCCAATCGGCGTGGGTGCGGAGGATGGAAAGGTAGAGCGGGCTGGATTCGGGTTGTTTGGGCTGGATGGCAGGGATGCCGCTGTCGCCACCTTGGAAGAGACCCGAGGCAGTACGCATATCGTAACCGGCTTTGATCTTGTCCGGATCATCACCGTGGCAGCCGAGGCATTTTTCTTTGAGCAGCGGCTGCACGCGCAGAACGGCGAGGGTTTCAGCGTCCATCTCCGGCGCGGCGGACGCCGCGCCGACCAGAGGACCGGCAGCGAGGAGAAGGACGAGCAGGGCGGGTGAATACTGCATGGGGGGTGAAGAACCTGTTGAGGCAACGCTGGCAGGGGCGGTTTCTATCTATCCTCGGAGTGCGGCGGGCGGGGCTGCACGGGGTTCTGGAGGCGTCAAGCGTTCGGAAAGATGATTTGGAAAGTTGTTTGGGTGATTGGGTGAGATGGCTTGTGCTTGCATTCTTCGGCTTCCCTGTCTCCGGTGGGGGATGCGTGTTTTGATCGCGATGGACAAATTCAAGGGGTCGCTGCCGGCGGCGGCGGTGACGGCGGCGGTGGCGGCTGGGTTGCACCGGGGCGGGTTGGCTTGTGATATCGATATTTGCCCGATTGCCGACGGCGGCGAGGGTACCACGGAGGCTTTGACCGGGGCGCTCGGCGGCGAGTTGGTGGAGGTGGCGACGCGGGACGCGCTGGGGCGGTCTTTGACGGCGCGTTACGGTTTGGCGCGGGAAACCCGGAGTGGCGATTTCATGGCGGTGATGGAGATGAGCGCGGCGAGCGGGCTGGCGCTGGTGCTGGATGCGCCGCTCAATCCGCGTGCCGCCAGCACCTTTGGCACGGGCTTGATGATGCGGAACGCGGCCGTCCGCGGGGTGGACAAAATTCTCATCGGCATCGGCGGCAGCGCGACTCATGATGGCGGCATGGGCATGGCACGAGCGCTGGGGTTTCGTTTTTTGAACGGGAACGGCGACGAGGTGGAGGAGTTGCCCGCGCGGTTCGAGGAGGTGGAGCGGATCGTGCCGCCGGAGGGCGGGTTGCGTCTGCCGCTGGTGGAGGTGGCATGTGATGTGGACAATCCGCTGCTGGGACCAGCGGGGGCGGCGCGGGTTTATGGAAGGCAGAAAGGGATGCGCGAGGAGGAGATGGATTTTTTTGAAGCGCGGCTGCGGCGGTTGGCGGAGTTGACGCAGCGGGATTTGGGGGTGGACCCACGCGACGTTCCGGGCGCGGGCGCGGCTGGAGGTTTGGGGTTTGGATTAATGGCGTTTTGCGGAGCGCTGCTGGCGAGCGGGTTTGATCTGGTGGCCGCGGCGCTTGATTTGCGGGGCCGGATGCTGGCGGCGGATGTGGTCATCACCGGGGAGGGGCGGATGGATGCGCAGACGCTGTGCGGCAAGGGGCCGGTGGGGGTGGCGCGCATGGCGCGGACGCTGGGGAAACGCGTGATTGGAATCGCCGGCGGGGTGGAGTGCGGCGTGGGGCTGGAAGCGGAGTTCGATCTGCTGGCGGCGACGAAGCCCGATGATATGCCGCTGGCGGAGGCGATGGCGTGGGGGGCGGAGTTGGTGGAAGAGACGGCGGCGCGGTTGGCAGAGGTGTCAAAGGGTCAAGTTTCAAGTGTCAAGAGGAGCTGCGGCGGGGCTTGAGATTGAGGGCTTGAACCTTGAAATCGCCGGAGGGATGATCGGCTGAAGCTCCAACAAGGAGTCCCTTTCGCGTTTCCTCTCACTTCACCAGGGATTTTAGCAAACTCTCCAGCCCGCCGCTTTGGATCACGCGTTCCAGCGCCTTGTCCCAGGCGGGTTTGATGTCGGGCCGGGTCAGCTTGCCCGCCGCCCGCACATCGAAGGCGAGGCGGCCCGAAGCTTCGTCCTGGAGCGCTTTGAACAGGGAGTCGGCGAAGCTTTCCGGCAGGCCGTTGGCAGTCGCTCCGGCGCGCAGCCGCTTTTCCAAATCTTCTCCGCATACGAGCCGGATGTTCATGTCCTGGGCGTCCTCCGCGCTGTTCAGCCAGCTTCCCGCGGCCATGCGGACTTCGTACTCCGGCATCTGGAAACGCGCGTCTTCCCGCACCTGCAGCCGGTTTTCGTGGAAGGCCATGCGCAACACCGCCGGCTCCAGCAATTCTCCACCCATCGGCAGGTCGCTGAGGTCGAGGCCGTAGTCTTTCATCTTCTTCGCCGCCTCCGCGCCGGCTTGTCCGAGGGTCATATAACCGGCCAGCACGCTGCCTTTGCCCAGTGACAGCTCCCACTCGCTCACCGGGCTCCATTCGCCGGTCTTTTCATCAAACGGCTGCATCTGGCCGTGGCCGCGCAGATCGAGTTTGGCGAACTGCACGTCGGCCATCTCCCCTCCCACCTTGCCGCGCCCTTCCAGCGTCAGCTTGGCGGCGAGTTCCAGAGCGGCTTGGTTGTGCTCCGCCAGATTCGCCGGGTCCACGTTGATCTCCGTCAGCGCGAAGTTCAATTCCTCCAGCCGGGTCTTGGTTTTGTTCACCCGGTTGTGGATGTACAGCCTGCCGTTGGCGATGCGCGCCTCCCGCACTCGAAGCGTCACGCCAAGTTGGTCCGCTTTGAACACGGCTGCTTCTTTCTCTTTTTTTGCCTCCGCGTCTTTCGGCTTTGGCTTGCCGGGCTGGGGGGCATCCGCGACGGGATCATCCGCCTTGGTCTTCGGCTTCGTCAGCACCGTCTTCAACTCGCTCTCGCCCTCGGGGCTGACGTACTCATCCACGCTCAGCCCTTCCAAAGTCAACCGCCGCACGTCCAGCGTGCCGCTCAGCAAGTCCGTCAAGGATACTTCCAGCACGGCTTCCGCGAGCCGGATTGCCGGCTCCCGCGGCGGTTCCGCCTGCCCATCGCGTCCGGTGGTGGCGAACACCTGCAAGTCCCGCAGCCGCCAGCGCGCCGGGTTGCTCCACAGTTCCAGATCGGACGCGCCCAGGCTGACCCGCCCGGACCACATCGATTCCAACTGCCGCGCCACCGCCTCCCGGCTGAACTGCTTTTTCACCCACCAACTTCCGCCGCCCAACGCCGCCGCGCCCAGCAGCACGATGCCACCGAGACCGTACAGTCCTGCTCGAACCAGTTTTTTCATCACGGACCGATGATAACCGGGACGGGGCAAAAGCCAAGCCGTACCCGCAGTCATTCCACGGAATGCGATCAGAAGTTTGTTCTTTTAGTTCCAAAGATGAAGAAAGGTGGCTTTTACACAAAAATAACTTGTATTGACGCGAATCAGACATCTTTTACGATCTGTGGATCCTCGCTGCCAATGCCGTACTACTGCACGGCCCCCGACGAACGAAGGGAGCCTTGATGCGGCATTCGGCCAAAGCATCATTTTGCAAAACTGGATGGAGGCCGCGGCTGCGATGGTCCGCCGCAATAGCCGCCGTCATCCAGACCAGCACGGACCGGAAATCATTTCCGCCTGTTTTGTCTCGCTCCGCCAGACATTTAGAAGGATTGCGCTCCTTTCTGTCATTCCGCCAAAAGGCCAACCTCCTCCCGATACAATGCAGACTCATCTCCGCCCTCCCCCCGCCGCCGCTCTTTCCATGCGCAGAGCGCAAAGCGAAATGGCGGCGCTCCACGCCCTGCCCATCGTGCTCCGCGCTATTTTGCTCCCGCTCCTGTCCCTGTTGTTTATCACCGCGCCGGACGTTTCCAGCGGAGCGGAGCGCACACAGCAGTTCCAGCTTGCCGCCGGATGGAACGCCATTTACCTGGACGTCGATCCCGCGGACGACGATGTGGAAGCGGTGTTCGATGCCCAGCTTGTCGATGCGGTGGCGCGTTATTTCGAGCCGGCCACGCCGGTGCGTTTCATTGAAAGTCCCGACGAGGAACCCTGGAACTCCCCCGCTTGGTCGGTCTGGTATGCGCCCCAGCGCGCGGAGTCCTTCCTCACCAGCCTCCATGCCATTCACGGCGGCGCGGCCTATCTGGTTCACGCGGTCAAGGCCGGCACGCTTTCCATCACCGGGGAGGCGCGGCTGCGCGCACCGCGATGGAAGACTGATTCCTTCAACCTCGCCGGCTTCCCGGTCGATGCCGCCGGGCTGACCTTCGCGCAGTACTTCGCCGGTGCGGAAAATCGCATCGGCTCGCGTGTGTACCGGCTCCAAAATGGAAGCTGGCAGAAGGTGACGAATCTGGCCGCCACCCAGATCCGGCCCGGCGAGGCCTGCTGGGTTTTCTGCGAAGGCAGCACGAATTATCCGGGGCCGTTGGAACTGCGCCTGACCGGCGCCAGCGGCATTCATTTCAGCGCACGGGCTGCTGCGACAACGATCGAACTGCGCAACCGCGTCAATGCGCCCTTCACCGTGCAGGCCAGCATCGAGGCAAACGACGGCCTCCCGCTGTATCGCCAACTGGTCGATCTCTCCGAACTGACGGCGGAGTCAGCTCCGCTCAACGGCGTGGTGAGTCTCGGCAGCCTCGCGCCGGGCGGGACAACCCACCTGCGCCTGGAACTGCGCCCGGAGTTTTTCAACGGCAACGGCAGCTCCGCCATTTTGAAGCTCGCCACCAGCAACGGCGTGGTGCTGCGCGTGCCGATCCGTTACCGCCCAGATTGATTGAAATCCCGCGAGCGCAGCCCTGCCCGCCACCCCTTTCCCACCATGAGCGAATCTGTTTCCATCAAAACCCCGGCCGGAGCCCTGCTCGCCCTGGCGTTGGCCGTTTTTCCTTGCACGGATCGCGTGCAGGCCTTCGAGCCGCCCGAGGCAAACGTCTTAAACAACGCGCTGCAATTCAACGGCGAGCGCGCCCAAAGCGTGGAAGCGCCGGAGATTGCGCCCTCTCCTTTCAACGTCGAACACGCGCTCACCATCGAGACCTGGATCAATGTGGAGGCTTGGTCGAAACGTTACCAAGCCATCGTCACCAAGGGCGAGGCCTGGGGCATCGTCCGTAACGACAATACGGCGCGCATCGCCTTCCGCACGGCGCTGCCGGGACAGGCCGGCGCGTTTCACGATCTGGTGAGCACGGTGGATTTTCCGCTGGGGCAATGGGCGCATGTCGCCGCGGTGTGGACCGGAGCGCGCAAGCAGCTTTACGTGAACGGCGAACTCGTCGCCGACCAAGCCTATGCAGACGGCATCGCCTCCAACAACTTCCCGGTGATGATCGGCGCCAACGCGCAAAACCAGGACCGCACTTTTCATGGCGTCATCGACAGCGTGCGCGTCTGGTCGGTGGCGCGCACGGCCAACCAGCTTGAGTTGTTTCGCGCGGAAAACCTGCGTGGCAGCGAGGTGGGCTTGATCGCGGACTGGCGCTTCAACGAATTCAGCGGTCCCGACGGCGTGGTGGCGATCGACAACGCGGCGGGCGGGCGGCACGCCACCCTCCGCGCCAGCAAACCGTCCACCGGCACGGGAGTCCCGCCGCAACTCGCGTACGGCCTGCTTTTAGCTCCGCCCTCCGACGGCGAGTTGGCCGTCTATTTCAACAACCGCACGAGCCAATACCCGTCCGTCCTGGGCGGGCCGCCCGTCGCGACGCTGCAACAGATCAACCTGCCGCTGCCGTCCGCGGGAGCGTTTGATTTCACGCAAGGCCTGACCGCCGAGATGTGGATCAACCCGCAGGCGATTCCCGCCAGCGGCTTCACCGCCGTTTTGTCCAAGGGCAGCGCCGCCTGGGAAGTCCGCTACCGCGACACCGGCAAGATCACGTTTTTCACCAAAGGCGTGGCGTCCAGCGTGCCGGGGGGCGACGTCGAGGAACTCATCAGCAAAACCCGCGTGGAGCCGCGCGAGTGGACGCATGTGGCGGTCGTTTGGGATGCGGTCGCCGGAGAGAAACGCATTTACATCAACGGCAAGCTCGACTCCTCCACCCCGGCGGCAGGGACGCTCGGGCAGACGGCCCTGCCCGCAACCATTGGCCTGCAACCCGGCGCGGCGCCGCCGTCCAACGCCTACTTCGGCGCGGTGGACGAGTTGCGGCTCTGGCGCATCGCGCGCACGGCGCAGGAGGTGTTTGAAAATCACGCGCTGCGCGTCAACGGCTCGGAGCCGGGACTGGCGGGCGTGTGGAGTTTCAACGAAGCCGACGCAACGGAGGCGGCGGAAGGATCTGGCCGCGCGCTGCCGGGACAGCTTTTAGCGGACATGTCCCTGCTCAACCGCGTCGCCGGCGTGCTGCTCGGCGAGCCGCGCCTGGCCAGTTACACGCTCGATCTCGATGGCGAAACGCAGTTCCTTACCGTCGCCGACGACCCGTCCCTGAACGGGTTCAGCAGCCTCACCATCGAGGCCTGGGTGAACCCCAAGCCGCCCAAAGCGCCCGGCCTCATGTTCATCGTCAGCAAAGGCGAGGCCGGTTACGGCTTGGCGCTGGATGCCGACATGCACCTGCGCTACATGGTGAACGCCAGCCAGCTCAACGCGCTCAAATCCACCGGGAAAGTGACGCCCGGCGTGTGGAACCATGTGGCCGCAGTCGTCGATGGTGCGGCGGGAAAGACCACGCTTTATATCAACGGCAAACCCTCCGGCGAGTTCCCGTCCGTCGTCATCTCGAACAGCGCGGGCAGCCTTTGCATCGGCAAAATCGGCGGCACGCTGCTGTCCGGCTTTTTCCACGGCGGCATCGATGAAGTGCGCATTTGGAATCACGCGCGCACACCCACCGAAGTGCTGCTGCTGGCTTTCAGCGAGCTGTCCGGCGAGGTCTCCGGCATGGCGGGGCATTGGTCGTTCACCGAAGGTGGCGGAGGCACCGTGGCCGATCGCGCGGGCAATAAAACCGCCACCCTTTCCGGCCTCACCGCCGACACTTGGCAGGCCGGCCCGCTCTTCCCCTCGGCTCCGGCTCTGCCTCCCGGCCTGAATCTGGCGCAAAATCCGCGCGCGGCAGGCTTGTGGATCGGCGAGGTGGTGCTAACCCAAGTGAACGAAGTGCAAAAAGCGGTGAACGGCGTGGCTGATGCAGTCTCGCCCACCGGCAAGGAAGCCACCCTCCGCATCATCCTGCATGTCGATGACTCCGGCCAGGTGCGCCTGCTGAAGGACGTGATTGTGATGCAGACACAAGCGCAGGGCGTGCCGCTGCCGCCCGCGAAACCGGTGCTCGTCACTGATCCCTCGCAGATTCATCAATACGAAGGCGTGGTGAAGCGCGGCGGCAAGCTCGTGGGACTGCGCTACTCCACCGTCACCTTCGATTTCCCGGGATTGGAAATGTCCATGATCGGCGGCATCGGCCCCGGCGTGGCCTGCGGCGGCCGCATTGACATCGACAAGAGCGCGCCCACCAATCCCTACCGGCACAAGTACCATCCCGACCACGGCCAGGGCTTCGACATCATCCGCGTGTTCAGCCTGCAATTCGACGGCGCGCCCGGCGAGCCGCTGAAGGCCGCGCCCGGCTACGGCGTGGACCGCCTCACCGGCGTCTATCGTGAATCCATCGCCGGCCTGCACAAGATCACCCTGAAGACCGAGGGCATCGTCACCCTCAACCGCATCAGCACTGTCCCCACCCTCAATATTCCGTGAACATGCCTAGTTCCCTGACTTTCACTTGCCGGCTGGTTGCCTTTCTGCCGGCGTTTCTGACCGGGCTGCACTTTCTCAGCGCCGTCCCGGCTGCGGCTCAATCAAGTCCGCGTCCATACCTTCAGCAGCTCGGAAATGACCCGGCTGTCAGCGGAATCGCTGTCGCTCCGAACGGCTTCAGTTTCATTCTGCTGTCGAGCGGCAGATTGATCGTCGCCGGTCCCGACCAGATTCTGCGCGAGCCTTTGGAGTTGAATGAGGATCCGGCAAGCACGACGCCGCCGCCCATCACCGACCCGGTAGGCATCGCGACTTCTCCTTCAAGCGCCGTCGAGGCCACCAAGGTGGATATCTTTGTTTTGACCAGAACGAAGATTCACAAGATGACCTACGACTCGGAAGATCATCAGAGCATACTTCGGGCTTCACGAATCAGTCCTTACAGTCTTGGCACCGCTTTTAGCGCCGCTTATGATCCGGTGGCGATCACGGTGGCGCCCGGCGCTTCCGGGCATGTCTTTGTCTGCGGAAGACACATACCTTCCGGCCAGACCATGCCAAAGAATTTTGTGCTCAAGCTCACTACCGCGCTCGAAAAGCCGGACCTTGCCAATCCAAACCCAAAAATCTGGGGCGTTCCGGCGAGCAGTGGAACCTTCTCAGCCCGCGGTCAGAACCAAATGCATGCCATCACCGCGGACGCCAGCGGGAATGTTTACGTCGCCGCGCAGTGGCCGGCGGTCTATAACAGCACGCGTGTGGATGTCAGCGTTCTTAGCAACCGCGGACAAACCTGGAACGTGAACACCCTTGGCGGCCTGGATCTGACCACGGCCGCGACGGTCGAATCCTCGGTTATTAATTACAAGGAGGACATTGTCTTCATTTGGAAGTGGGGGGAGAAACATCGCTCGATCTCGCAGGACGCCGAAAACCGCACCGCTTACATCGTTAAATTGGACACGAATCTCAAGGCGACAAACTACACTCACACCACAAACAAGGTGCCTAATTATTGGAATTGGGCGGTGGGCACGCATGCCTCCAACGTCTCAAGCTTTGCTGACATCAGGTTGGGGACGAACAATTACCTCTACGCGGTGGGAAATTGGCAGGGGCTGTCCGGCACGGATCAGACCGTTGGCCCCTCGTCCAATGTTCATGTGCTCAAACTCAATGCGTCAAATTTGAACCCGGAGTCCACGCGGGCCAAAGTGACCTCCACCGGAACGACCCACCCCGCCTACGGCCTTGATGTCGGCGACGACTCCAACGTGTATGTCACCGGATTGACCGAGGACGACAACACTCATTTTTTCAGTCATAACGTCACGGATCCCTTCCTGACCACGGCCGGGCGCGGTGTTTACATTGGGCAACTGAATGAGAATCTGGCCTGGCAGCAGGTCAACAAATCCAACTCCCCCACTCCGCTGGCGCTGCTCCGGGCTCATGTGCGGTGGAATGGCGCGGAAGGCATCAAGCAGGCCCAGGTGGCGGGGACTTTCACAACCGGGCAGTTGAGCCTCGGCCCCTCCAACCGGCCCGCCGTGACTCCAACAGCGCCGGTGGATGGCAACGTGAACTATTACGCTTTGGCGGGCAGCGACGGCAAGTTGATCAATCAGATCAATGTGACGGTTCGCTCCGAGTTCGTGCATGCCAAGCAGATTCACATCAAGGTGGGTGATTACCCTGAAACCTACTTGAACAACTATGATCCCGTGACCAAGGAGGGCACCATCGGCCTGCTCAGCAACGCTGCCGGAGCCCGGGTGTCCATTTCGGTGCCGCCCAACGTCTACTACGACTCCGACAGACAGCAGGTTTATCCCGCCGACAGCGGAGGCAATGAAAAAGCTCCTTCCACGGCGGTTTCCCGTCATCAATGCACCGGGTTTTCAGTGTCCGGAGAGGCGGCCACGGGAGCGACCCACACCTACACCTTCCCGGTCACCAGCGATGCAAAAGTCATTTTCAACTGGAAGACCGAGCATGCGCTCGTGATTGATTCCAGGATCAAGCTTGACGTGGACAACAAATTGTCCACGGCGCTTGGCAACCCCGCCCCCGAGATCAACAAACATTGGTATCCGGCCAATGAACCCGTGACCGCTTTCATCGACAACGCCGCCGCGGAAATGAACCTCTACGGAAAACGCTACCGGGTGATCGGCTTCGACGCGACAGGTTCGATTTTGGAAAGACCGGTGGGCGGAGCATTGCCCGCGCTGCCGCCCGGACGAATCCTGAACACCGTTCAGGCGGACATTGAGGCAACGGATAAAAAGACGGTTCTGGTTCGGACTTCGACGAGCAACATCCAGGTCGGGTGGCTGGTTGAAGGGGATGGCATTGCGCCGGACACCACCATCGTATCGGTGCAAGTGACCAGCGGGGCTGTCAGCAGCTTCAAGCTGTCGCAAGAAGCCGTTGCCGCCGGTGACGATAAAAAGCTCAATTTCACCAACACCAAGGTGCTTGCCACGGTAGGATCAACGATGACTCCCGGCAACACGCAGGTGACCCTGGATGAGGACACCGGGATACGGCAGAACTGGCTGGTTTCAGGCCCCGGAATCCTGGACGGAACGAAGGTGCTGCAAGTGATCGACGCGCGGAAGGTGGTTTTATCCCAACCCCCGGTCCCCTTCCGGCGCGTTGGGCGGATCACGGCGCCGGAACCTTCTCCGATTGTGCGGGCGACCACCATCATCACGCCCGGGCAGGCGACCGCAACCATTTCCGGCGCAGACCAGAGCGTGGCGCCGCAGATGGAGGTTCATGAGGTTCCGGATGTGATTGCGGCTGGCACCGTGGTGGAAAGCGTGACGAATCAGCCAGCCCAGATCGCGACCAGGCTGACTCAGAACAGCGATGTCGCTTACATCCCTTACGACAGATCGCTTTTGGGGGTGACCCTCTCCGCCGGTCCGCCCCCGATTATGACGGGACCCCAGATTGTGGAGGGCACCCCTGTCAGCGGCCCGGGCGTTCCCAGCAACACGGTGGTGGAGCAGTTCGAACAGGAACTGACGGAAATCAGCGCCGAATTGAAGGTTGGCAGCGCGGACATTCTGCTGCCTCCCCAGTACCAAATCGCCCCCGGAGTGCCGGTGCGGCCGGCGCTCGTTGGCGACATTGTCAAACCCAATGTCCTGCAGGATCCGACGGAGGTGCAATCCATCGTCCCGGTCACCGTCAATGGGGTCGTGATCATCCAGACCGGCAACGCCACTCTGAGAACCTCGCTCGCCTTTGCCACTGATGTCAGCGCCTCCGCCAGATTGAACGTGACTCCCGGCGGCTTCTCTCCGGCCGACCCGAATGATCCCAGATTTGCCGCGGCGGTTCAATCGAAAGGCACGGCCAATGTGTCGGGCAAAACCGCCACTTTCTCGTCCGGGAGCAGGACTCTGAGCATCTCCCCCAACGTTGCCGGCATCCTCGTTGGATGCGGTATCTCGGGCGACGGCATTGCGGCCGACAGTGTCATTACCGCCATCAACACTTCCAACAATACGGTCACGATCGACAAGGACACAACGCTTGCCCAGGTTGCCCCCACGGCGGTGACATTGATTTTCGGCACCATCGGCCTGGACCGGGTGATAGGAACCGATCAAACCACAACGGTGACGTTCACCAACAATCAGAAGGTCACGCTCGACAAGACGGTGCTGGTGACGAGCGACGGCTCAGAGAACCTCTACTTTCTGGAGCGCTTCAAACTGACGCTTTCCGCCAATGCGACGCAAAATTTGGCGGCGGCCAATTTGAATTACGTGCTGACCAAGCGCGTGGAATTCAACCAAGCCGTGCTGGGCAGCACGGCCACGCCGCGCGAGGAAGAATTGAATTATTCACAACCGCTCGGCGCCACGACGTCCACCGTGGTCATGTCATCGACCGAGGGGCTTAAGTCGGGCATGCTGGTGAATGGACCCAGCATTGCCAGCGGCACCGTGATCAGCCAGATTCCCTCGAATACCAGCGTCGTGATTTCCAAGGCTCCCGCCACGTCAGGCACCTTCATGCTGGAGTTCTTTGATCCCAGCCCCGCGTTGACGTTTTTCTCCAACGAGGGCAGCTACGCCTTTTTCGACCAAAGCGCGCGCCAGCAGGTGCCGCAGTGGATCATGACCGGTCCGGCCACCATCACCTACCGCTGGATCACGCAGTTCCATGTCATGGTCAGCACCTCGGTGCAAGCCGCGCAGGATTTTCCGGAGGTGCGGCAGGAGCGTGATGCGGCGCTGACTCCGGGCCAGCAGGGCTATGGCGCAGGCGAGCATTGGTTTGACATCGGCAGCGAACTTTACATTGGCGGCAGATTCGGCGGCGGCCCCAACTCCCGCCAGCTCAACGGCTGGCTCAACGCCAGCGTGCCGCCATTTTCCACGGATCGTGGTTCGTTTGACTTCGCCGCCACCGCGAACGTCTCCATTCCGGCAGGCGGCACCCGCCAAAGCCCCGGCGCCTTTTACTACGTCGGAGTTTCCAATATGGATGCCCCGGTGCGTGTGCTTTGGAACTACGGCGGCACCATCCACCGCATCGACACGATCATCGGAAGCTCGGTGGACTTCGACACCAGCAATCCCCCGGTCACCGGCCCTGCCGCCATGGTCGGCACGCCGCTAAACACGGTGAAAAACTTCCCACCGGATCGCGCGCAGGTCGTGGAGGGGCCCTCCGGCAGCGCGCCCGATCAGATGTCCGTCTGGGACGCGCTGGCCAAGCGCCTCTACCCCCTGCGCCCCGGCAAGACCCTCTATGAATACGGCAGCGAGAACGACCCGCTGATCGTCGAGGTCACCAGCGACTATCCCGCCGATCCCATCGTCCATATCACTCATCCTGAATTGCCCGGGGTGAATCTTGACCCCAACAACACCGACAAACTCGCCTGGCAGCAGCTCGCCTTCAGCTCCGGCAACGGCTCCGCGGACGGCGGCAGCTTCCTTTCCACCCAGTCCGGCTACTCCGTGCTCGTCTTTTCCGAACGCGATGTTTCCGACCCCAGTCCCGCGAACGGCAATCTGAACAAGGAAACCCTGGTCGTCAAAGTCGTCGAAACCAAGCAGTGGGACGACATGCTGGGCGCGGGCCCGGCCGAGCCGGCGGAGATCGGCAAACGGCTGACCCGCAACCTCGGGCCGCCCTCCAATGATGTGCTCGACACCGGTTTCGTGGTGCACGCCAACGCCCGCTACAACGCCGCCATTTACGACCGCACCCGCATCCTCGGTTCCGGCCCCATCATCCCGGTCAACCAGCAGTTCACCGGCGTGTCTGAGGACGAACTCGTCGTCATCTGGTATGGCAAGCCGGACGTTGCCACCGGCATCACCTGGACCCACAGCGTGCAGCGCTTCGACCCGCAGTGGCCGCTCGATCCGCCGCGCATCGTCATCGCCAGCCGCCTGGGTTCCGAAGGCAAGGACAAGGATGGCAATGACCAGTTTGTTTTCACGCGGGACAAATACGCCGGAGTGCAAATCTACAACCAGCCCGACCGCGAACTGCCGGGCTACAATCCGAACGAGGAGCACGCTCTCATCGCGCCCTCGCTGAAATTTCAGGACCAGGCCAACCCGCCGCCCGCCGCCTATGCGCTGCAAAGCGGACTGCTCAATGTTCCGCATGACGACAGTCTCACGATCGACCTGGATTACACCTCGGACCCCTACGTGCTGGTTCAGTATTTCGACATGCAGGCCAACGAGGCCAAGATGGCGGTGTATGCCATCGAGGCGGAAGACGCCTCGGCGGAACTGAACCCCTACATCGACCCGCGCAACAACCGCCAATACAATTATACCTTCGACTACCAAATGACCGCCGGTGAGCCGGTGCAGCCGCCTTACCCGCTCGGACTTGTCATCGGTCTGGTGGCTTGCCCGGAAAGCTTTGGGGTCAACACCACCTCAATTAAAGCCTACTGGGAAGACTACAATGGCGTGCCCTATGCCGCCGGCCAGGGCGCGTTCAACAGCCACTTTTATTACCGCCTGCAGGACGCCTTCTGGGGCGGGGAAGGCGATGACGCGCTCAGTGTGGGCGACTCCATCGCCTTCGGCACGGCCACGGAGGGCGGGAAGATTCAGATCACCGGCACGGTGGTGCAAAACCTCATCGCCAACGCCTACGACGGCTCGCAAAGTTCGCCAACATTCCGCCGCATTTATACTGCGGCCGCGACCAAGGCGAACCCCGTTTTCGTTCCCGCAGTCGATAACAGCACCGGCGTCTATCTGGCTGAGTCGAACTTCCAAGTGCAGATCGACGACGGCCCCCTGCTCAAGGTCTCTTTCACTGGCACCGCGGCTCAGGATTTTGTGAACGCGATCAACAACGGTTTTAACTTCTTCAACAAACTGCAAGCCAGTCTCACCGGAGCCGGGTTGATTCGGCTGGAGTTGCTTGATGGCGACCGCCTGTCGCTGACCGACGGCACCGGCACACCCTTGCAATTCGCCGGTCTCGGAACCGGCCAGTTGGTGCCAGATCCAAGCACCTTCAAGGTGAATATTGGAGACGGCGATGTGCTGGTCAATGTGCGCGGCAAAACCGTGCAGGATTTTGTCAACGGCGTGCTAAACGCCTTCCCTGGAGGCGAGGTCAGCGCCACTTTGAACAGCGGCCTCATCCGCCTGCTGGTGAACGGGCCGTATCCCCTGACCCTCACCGACGCCGCCGGCATACCCCTCAAACTGGCTGGATTCGGCAGTGGCAACGACCAGCCCTTCAATCCGACCCAGACAACGACCGTGCCCGCCGGCTTCCAGACCGGCTCGCAGTTTCTCGTCAACTTCGGCGCCGCTGACATTACCGTCACCCTCGGCGGTCCGACCGCACAGGATTTTATCGATGCCGTCAACACGAATGCCAACCTGAGCGGCAAACTCACCGCGAGCCTGACTTTCCAAAACCGGATTCGTCTGACCTTGGGCAATGTGACCGAGTTAAATCTGGCGCATCCAGATCCATTGCCTGCCGGAAAACTTGCGCTCGATGTCGCGGGTCTGCCAGTGGGCCGCACCATCCTGGCCGCGCAGCCGGTTCTCTATCGTGCCAAATGGCCGGAGAATCCGCCGATTCTGAAGGCGGGCGAAACGCTCACTTATGCCGGTGGTGAGTATCGCGCCGACAATCCCACCTACCCCGGCCTGCCCGGCGTCATCGGCTGGGGTGTGGGTGAGGTCATCTTCGACTCCATGAATCCCACCAAGCGCAGCGTGGTCGAAAGCGTCCTGCCGAGCGCATTTGGAGACTACACGGCGCGCTTGATTTCGCCGCTGGAACCGCGCCGGGTTTCCATAGGCTCAGGGGAGGAGGCGCAGCAGATCACGGAAATCCTCCAGCCCGCCTCCGGCCTGACCCGCGCCTACGGCACCGTCTGGAAATTCACCAAACTGCCCGCCTCCCTCGCGCGCCGGTTGTTCTATGATCCCCTCACCCGCGAGCTGGGAATCATCGGCTACGTCAACGACAAGACGCTGGGGGATTCCACCCTCACCGCCGCCCCGCCGCCGCTCTATGTACTGGAGCCGAACATCATCACCAGTGCCGAGTTGGACGAGATGCTGGCCATTCCGGAACTCGCCTCAATTCCCGCCTGGTACGCCGCCGTCAATGAGCTGTATCGCCTCTGCCGGAACCCCAACGATGTCAGCAAAGGTCCAGCAGAAACGGACCCCGCACCCTATTACGTCGGCCTGACCACCGCTTATAAGCTCGATCCATCCACCAAAGAGATCGTGCTCGATTCCGATGGTGAGCCGGAGCTGCTGGCCAACTCCGCGATGAACGCGAAGACCTACGGCCCCGGACTCGCCCTCGTGCCCAGCCCGGCTTTCCTCGACCCTGACCGCATTCTTCCGGAAAGCTACGTCACCCTGGTTGAAAACAACGACGAGGACATCGGCGGCCCGGTGACGCTGCGGATCATCAAGGTCGTCAAAAACAAACGCTTCCGCGGCGCCATCAAAACCATCACTTCGGACAACGTGTTCTCCGAGCAGCTCACCCTGCGCCACAGCGGCGACTTCGGCGGCAACGCGGACGACATCGTTTATCAATGGTACTACCGCGAGGAGGACGGCACCGAGGCCCCGCTGCCACCGCACGCGCTTTGGAACCTCTTTCCTGACGACGGCAACAACGAGCCGCGCGGCCTCGGCCAGTTCCAGATCGAGTTGAAAGGCAACCCCATCCTGCTGCTCGCCGACCAGCTTTTCTTCCTGCGCTACCGGCATGTCAACGAGGAGCCTGCTGGCGGGCCAAACTCCACGAACTGGGCCGATACCAAGTGGGAGGAATACGGCTCCGAATGGGCGGGCGCCGCCAACTCCCGTCCCGGCGCCTACCAGCCACAGCTTGCCATGGGCTGGGTCAAACGCGTGCTGGATCGCATCAATCCTTACGAGGCTCGTTTCAACGACTTCCGCAACAACGAGTCGCCCTCCAGCTACGTCAGCATGATCCTCCAGGCCGGCCAGCGATTTGAAGGCCCGGTCGCATTGAACCCGGACAAGAACGTCGTGGAAAACCTCGGCTTGATCGAACTCTACGAGACCGTACTCGACCGCGGCATGGGCTTGAGCATCAACCTCAGCACGCCCGTCGTCACCGGCGGTATCAACAACGCGCTGCTCCTAGCCGCCACCCGCGTGGCGGATCTCTACATGCTGCTCGGCAACGAAGCCTACGCCGACGCGCTAGATCCCACCATCGGGTTCGGCTCGGACACCTCCGACTTCGGCGGCGCCGTCACCTCCCTCTTCTCCTTCCAGAACCAGCTTCCGAACCTGCTCGAAGAGGAACTCGCGCTGCTGCGCGGCGTCCCGAAAAACTACAGCCGCCCCGTCTATAACCGCCTCTTCTGGAACTTCACCAAAAGCGAAGGCGAGGTGGCCTACGCGATGAATTACAACCTCAGCGACATCAACAAGGACGGCTTCATCGATGAAAGCGACGCGATGATCTTCTTCCCGCAAGGCCACGGTGACGCCTGGGGGCACTACCTCACCGCGCTCAAGAGCCAGTACAACCTCCTGCGCCATCCCTACTTCAACTGGGTCTCCCGCGCCGAGTACTACAACCTGCTCGACGTCGTCATCGAGGTCGATTATTACGACGAACGCAAGTTTGCCGACGCCGCAGCAGCCCGCGCCAAAGCCGGCGCGGAAATCGTCGATCTCACCTATCGCTCGCGCTACGTCGAAAATCCCGACGGCCAATGGCAGGGCTACAGCGACACCGATCCCGACCGCGCCTGGGGCGTGGACGGCTGGGCCAAGCGCGCCGGCCAGGGCGCCTACCTCGACTGGGTGACGGCCAACGCCCTTATCCCCTCGCATGATCCCCGCACGGGCCTGCAAAAAATCGACCGCACCACCGTGACGGCGATTCACAACGTCGCCGCCCAGCTTGCCAAGATCCAGGCCACCGAGGACAACTCCAGCGCCGGCCTCAACCCGCTCGGCATTTCTCCCGACGCGGTGCCGATGGACTTCGATCCCGCTCTCGCCGGACCGGGTGGCCAGACGCAATTCGAGCAGATGTCCTATCGCGCCGAAGAGGCGATCGCCAACGCCTTCAAAATCTTCGAGTACGCCAACGAGCACAACAACCGCCTGCGCATGCAGGGTGTGGCGGCCAGTGATTTCTCAATCCAATCCTACGAGCAGGATCGCGATTACCGGAACCGGCTCATTGAGATTTTCGGCACCCCCTATTCCGGCCAGATCGGCCCCGGCAAGCTCTATCCCACCGGCTACAGCGGGCCGGATTTGGCGCTTTTCATGTACGTCGATGTCAACGACCTCAACGACGAAACCGTGCCGGCCCCTTCCGAACTCTTCGGTGACATTTGGAAGTCCTTCCCGAAAATGGTGGAAGTCGATTCCAAAACGTTCCGGCTGGGCGCCACGGCGCCCGTCACCGTGGCGGGGCAATTCAAGGATGTGTTCAGCCAGTATTTCCTGGCGGACGTCATCCAGCCAAAGGCGGACCAGTTCGGCAACAAGGTGTCGAATGTGTTCAGCCCCGCGACGATGGAAAAGGCCCATGCCGACATCACCGGAGTGGAGAGTTATTTCAACGACATGAGCCTGGAGATGAACCTGCCGGTCAGCGCCGCCGGTTACACCTTCCGCGCTCCGCCCGAGTGGGGCATGAGAGCCTCCCCCGGCGAGCTGCAATCGGTGATTTCCGAACTGGTGCAGGCGCAGGCCGCGCTCGGCCTCGCCGTGGGCAACTACGATTACTTGTTGCTGGAAATCCAAGCCGCCGCCCAGGCCCTGCGGGCTCAGCATTCCCTAAACTCGGCCGATGTAATGGTGAAGGATCACGTCCGCGGTGTGACGCTGGCTCTCAACAGCGTCATTGCCGGCCTCAACCTCACGAAAGAAATCATTGAGGGGTTCTTCGAAAACGACATGGAGGACGCGCTCGCCGAGTTCTTCCCCAGGTCGGTCGGCCTTTCCACCGACGCCACCTCAGGCTTGCGCGGCGCCATCAAGCTCGCCGCCAAGTTTATCAAGTCCAATCTCACCACGTTCATCAAGACCGGCATCAGTGGTACGGTCAGCGCTATGGAAATCGGTCGCGACGATCTCGCCGTCCAGGCCGATCTGGAGATTGAAAAATACGGCTACGCATTCGAAATCCAGCAGGCGCTGAAAGAGATCGAAATGCAGCTCTGGAACGAGGCATCCAGCCGCGTCGAGGTGTTCGAGAAACTCGAAGCCATGCGCCAGATCTCCGACCGCTACCGCTCCGTCCTGCAAAGGGGCTTGGCCCTCATCGACGAGCGCGCCGACTTCAACCGGCAAGCCGCCGGCGCCATCCAGAAGATGCGCTATCAGGACATGGGATTCCGCGTCTTCCGCAATGACGCCCTGCAAAAATACCGCGCCGCCTTCGATCTGGCCCAGCGTTACACCTATCTGGCCGCCAAAGCCTACGATTACGAAACCAACCTCGCTCCCACCGACCCCGGTTCCTCGCAGCCGATGCTCCAGGAGATCGTGCGCTCGCGCTTGATCGGCGACTGGTACTTCGGCTTGAACATGGCCCGGGGCGGGCTGGCCGAGCAACTCGTCATGCTGCGCTCCAACTACGACGTGCTCAAAGGCCGTCTCGGCCTCAACAATCCGCAGGTCGAATCCACCGGCTTCTCCCTCCGCCACGAGCAGGCGCGCACCAACGCCGCAGGCTGGAAGCAGCTCCTCACCAACAGCCGCAAGGCCGACCTCTGGGAAGTGCCCGAGTTCCGCCGCTTCTGCCGCCCGCCGCAGGCGCGCAACGCGGGCAAGCTGCCCGGACTGGTGATCCCCTTCAGCACCGAAACGGTGTTTGGCCGCAACTTCTTCGGACGGCCGCTCGGCGCAGGGGACTCCGCCTTCAATCCGTCCAACTTCGCCAACAAGATCGCCGCCGCCGGGGTTTCCTTTGACGGCTATCCGGTCGCCGCCCTGGCCGCCACGCCGCAGGTCTATCTCGTGCCCGCCGGCGTGGACGTGATGACCATCCCGAGCAGCCTCGATCTCCAAACCCGGCAATGGACCGTGGTGGATCAGGCGCTGCCGGTGCCCTTCCCCGTCAACAGCAGCAACCTCGCCAACACCGACTGGGTTCCCGTGACCGACGGCTTGGCCGGGCCGTTCGCCGCCATCCGCCGCTTCTCCAGCTTCCGCGCCGGCATCACCAGCGGCGAGCCGCCGCTCTCCAGCGACACCCGTCTCTCCGGACGCTCCGTCTGGAACACCAAATGGCTGCTCATCATCCCCGGCGGCTCCATGCTCAACGACGGCGAGAAAGCCCTCGACCAATTCATCAACCGGGTCACCGACATCAAACTTTACCTCGACACCTATGGCTACTCCGGAAACTAACACCCGCCGCTTCCTCATCGCCGCGGCCCTGGCTGCCCTGGCCGTTCCGCCGCTCCGGGCGCAGGTGCCCGAGCCGGAAACGCTTTTCTACGGTCGCATCGTCAACCGCACCACGGCCCAGGAATATCTGGTGACCAGCGGCACCCTCACCGTCACCATCGCCGGCGAAGGCGCCGCGCCGCTGGAACTCACCGCCAAGATCGAACCTCACGCCGGCGGCAAGTACTCCTACGTCCTCAAAGTGCCGCACCAAGCCAAGTCCCTCGACCTCATCGTCGAAGAGGACAAGCTGCCGCTGCGCCCCGCCGACGCCGGATTTGAAACCGTCAACATCAAGGTCAACGGCCACCAAGCCCGCCCGTTCGGCAACGGCGCCTCCTCGTTCGTGGCCTCGCAACCGAAGCGCGGCGGCGTGCACCGCCTCGACCTCGAAGTCTTCAATGCGCTTGAAGACAGCGACGGTGACGGCATCCCCGACTGGTGGGAAGACCTTTACGGCCTCGACAAGCAAGACCCCTCGGACGCGCTGCTGCGCTGGGGCAACAACGTCCACACCTATCATGACGCCTTCCGCCTCGGCCTCAACCCGCTCGCCGATGACCGCGTCCCGGAACTCATCACCTCCGAGTTGATCGTGGTGGCCAACGGCGCGTCCGGCCTGCTGCCGCGCACTGTCGCCTCCGCCAGCACGCCCGCGCAGATCGTCTATCGCATCACCAGCCTGCCCGAAGGCGGCGCCTTGATCCTGCGCAACGCCCGGCCTGATCCGAAGCGCTCTCATCGCGAACTGAAGCCGGAGGATTCCTTCACCCAGGCCGACGTCAACGCCGGGCTGCTCGAATTCGTCCATCAAGACCCCGCCGTCACGGTCGCCCGGCTGGGCGTCGCCATCACCAACAACAACCCCGCCATCGAACCAGTGGAAGGCCAAATCGAACTCACCGTCTTCAGTCCGGACGCGGTGGAAGGCCGCGCCGGGGAAGTCTCGCTAAAAAGCGCCAAAGCATCCAGCGCGTCCAAACCTAACCGCTCGGCTTTCGATGTCTGGCGGCATCGCGCCACCGAGGCCTTTGCCGATGACTGGACCGGAGGCAAACGGCAGCAGGACTGGATCGCCGCGTTTTTGCTCGCCGGAAGCCACGATTATACCGTCTGGGACGGCACGCTCGAACTGCCGTTGCGTGATCTCCGCGTGCCCAGCGCCGGCATGACCGCCGCCGATTACAACCGCCTCTTCGTGCGCCCCTACGGACGCGCGCGCAACCATATCGTCTTCGCCGGCAACGGCGTGAGCCGCATCGACGGCGGCATGAACAACGACATCCTCATCGCCGGCAAAGGCGAGACCACGCTGCGCGGCAACGGCGGCGCGGACTTCTTCGTGGCGTCGGAAGACACTACGATTATCGAGGATTTCAAAGCCGCCGAGGGCGACACCCTCGATCTGAGCCAACTCCTCCAGGGCTGGCCCGGGCCGCTCGCGGAAAAACTCACCACCACCTTCAACGCCGGCAACACCCGGCTGCTTATCCCGCTCGGAGACGGTGCGAAAGCCACCGTTATTTTGCGGGGAACGAACCTCAGCGCGCAACAGATCGAAAACCTCCGGAACAAAGGCCGCGTCTTCACCGGCGATCTCACCGGCTCGCTTCTCGCGGCCAACCGCGCGCCCGTCGCGGTGGCCGATGAAGGTTATATCGTTGACGGCCAGCCAGTCTTCGTCGCGGTGCTCGCCAACGATTACGATCCGGATGGCGACTCGCTCAGCGTTACCCAGGTCACGCAAGGCGAGTTCGGTACCGTGCAGCTCATCGGTGATCTCGTCGTTTACAATCCCGGCCCGCTCTTTGCCGGCGCGGACGCCTTCACCTACCGGATCGACGATGGCCGCGGCGGTTTCACTGATGGAGCCGTCCGCATCAGCTACCCCTACCCCGCCGCGGCGGGCGATTACATGCCGTTGATCTTGGATGAAAACGGCGCCCCCATCGGCCAGCTCCACCTCAAGCTGCTGCGCAACGGCAGCTTCACCGTCACGCTCAGGCTGCACGGCGTCAAATACTCCGGCAGAGGTGTCTTTGACGCGGATGGCGCGGCCTTCGTGACTCTGTGGGCGGGCAAAAGGTTCGTCGATCTGCGGTTGAACATCAACTTGGCCGATCCCGATTACCCGCTGGCGGGCAGTCTCGCCGGACCGGACGGCGAAGGCGATCTGGCCTTGTCCGTCGTCTCCGCCAATCCCAAGCTCGCCCCCACCGTGGCGAAGCGCTTCACCCTCGTGACGAACACGCCGGAAGAAGCCGCCAGCCTCTCCGGCCACAGCTTCGCCGCCATCACGATCTCCCGCAAATACATCGCCCGCGTCAGCGGACGCCTCACAGACGGCACGGCCTTCACCGGCTCGGCGACGCAAGACCGGGACGGCGGCATCATTTGGAGCCGGACTCTCTACAAAAACACCGGCTGGCTGCTGGGGCAGTTGGCGCTCGCCGACGGCGGCGGCGCGTCGCCCTTCGGCTCGATCAAGTGGGCAAAACCCGCTCAGAACGATCCAGGCTTTGTCACCAGTCTGACCGCGACGATTTCACCCTACACGGCACCGTCTGTGGCCGCCGTGAGCGCGCTGGATTTCTCCAACACCGATGACCGCCGCGCGGATATTCGTCTGCGCGAGGGCTGGCTGGCGCAGCCGGTCACAACGGCGGTCACCTTCCACAGCCGCGATCTCATCCGCTCCAGCGACCCCGCGCTCAAGTTGAAGCTCAATCGCGGCACCGGCTTGTTCAGCGGCTCCATCCGCATCGACGGCAAGGCCCGCCCGATCCGCGGCGCGGTGCTTCAGAACAGCGAAACCGGCTTCGGTTACTTCCTCAATGGCCTCTCCGCGGGCGCGGTCGAACTCTCCCCCAAATGATGCGTCTGGCGTTTCCAGTTCAATGCAGTTTTGTCTTCGCCGCCGGAGCGTTGCTGGCCCTGCCTGCCGGTTGCTCACGCCAGCAGACGCCCTCCACGCAGGTGCTCGCGCGTGTCGGCGACATGGAAATCACGGTGGAGGAATTCAACCGGCATCTGCAAGAGCGCCGTGACCGCAGCCCCGTGCCGGTCGATCCCGTAGCGCTTCTGCAAGAACTGGTGGACCGCGAAGTGCTGGCGCAAAACGCGCGCAAGTCCGGCCTGCAAGACGACCCCGAAGTGCGGGAAAAACTGCGCGACGTGTTGATCGTCCAACTCAAGGAACGCCAGCTCACCCCGCAACTGGAAGCGGCCACAATTTCGGATGACGAAATCAAGGCCGCTTACGAACGTGAGAAGGAACAGTTCACAACGCCCGAACGCGTGCGGCTGGCGCTGCTCTTTCTTTCCAAACCTCCCGGCGAGGACGATGAAGAAGAACGCAACATACGCCGTCGGCTGGAAGCGGCCATCGACAAAGCCCGGCAAACGGGCGGCTCCGGCGAAAGTTTCGGTCCCATCGCCGCGCAGGACTCCGAGGATCAGGAAAGCCGCTATCGCGGCGGCGAGATCGGCTGGGTCGAGCGCGGACGCCAACCTTTACGAATCGATCCCGCCGCCATCGAAGCCGGTTTCGCTTTGCAGTCCCCCGGCCTAATCAGCGATGTGATCGCCGCTCCGAACGGCTTTTATGTGGTGAAACTCCTGGAACGCCAAGCCGCCGCCCCCACGCCGCTGGCACAAGTAGAACCGCGGCTGCGCAGCCGGTTGCTGAGTGAAAAACAGGAGCAAATCCTCGCAGGCTTCCAATCGCAGCTCCGCCAGGGCTTGAGCGTCGAAGTTCACACGGACCGGCTCAAAGACATCGATACCGCGGCTTCCGAAAAACCTTCCCTTCCCCCCTCCCTCCCATGAGAGACCTTCTGTCTTATTTCATTTTCATCCTCGCCGGCCTCGGCCTCATGCGCCCGGCGGAAGCCGTCACCTTGCCCTTGGTGGAGGACTTCGAACTCACGGATGGCGGCTTCACCACGGCAAGCGTGAACTCCTGGAAATGGGGGCCGCCCACCTCGCCGGAAAGTCCCGGAGCGGCCCATTCGGGCACGCAAGTGTGGGGCACGAACCTCACTGGCAGTTACGCGCCGGACCTCGACGCGGTGCTCGTCTCGCCGGTCTATGATTTGAGCGCGGCGGCGGGCAAACACATCGTGCTGCACTGGTGGCAGTTCCTGGTGACTGAGGAAGGATTCGACTTCGCCGAGGTGCAGGTCTCAAAAAATAGCGGCGGCACCTGGGAGACCGTTTTCGGCCCGCGTCATGGTGTGGTCAACGATGAATGGACGCAGCACACCGTGCTGCTCGATCCCTCGTATGCCACCTCCGGTTTTCAAATCCGCTTCCGCCTCGTCACCGACTACGGCGTCGCCGAGGGCGGCTTTTTCATCGACGACATCCGCATCAGCGCCGCCGCCTTCTCCGCGGCCGCGCCGCTCCAGGATTTCGAGGCCGATGACGGCGGCTATGTCGAGTCGGGCGTCAACTCCTCCTGGGAGTACGGCGCGCCGCTGTCCGCGCCTGGAGCCGCTTTTTCCGGCGCATTCGCCTGGGCCACCCGTCTTGACGGCTTCTACAACGCCAACGAAGACAGCACCCTCACCTCGCCAACGCTCGATTTGAGCGCCGCAGCCGGCAAGCTTATCGCCGTCACTTGGCGGCAGTTCTTCGAGACCGAGGAAGGCTATGATTTCGTCGATCTCGAAGTCTCCTCCAACAACGGCGCCACCTGGGACACCGCCGCCACCTGGAGCGGTCAGATCAGCGTGAGCGGCTGGACGCGGCAGCAGGCTTTCCTGCCGGCCAGCTACGCCACCGCCGGGTTCCGGCTCCGGTTCCGGCTCGCCAGTGACGACGCCTATCAATACGACGGCGTCGCCATCGACGACATCGCGGTGCTGGCCGCAGCAGATCTCTTTCCCTCCGCCGGTTCGTTTGCCAAATCCGCTCCCGAAAACCACCCGATCCTGTTCACCCGCGCCAATTTCGAATCGGTTTACACCGATCCCGACGGCGGCGCTTTGACGGCGATCTTGATCCAACAACTGCCAGCCAGCGGCGTGTTGAAACTGAACGGCAATCCGGTCGCGCTCAGCGATCTCATCCCCGTCGAAGCTCTCGACTCCCTCGCCTACGAACCGGCGACCGGCGCCACCGGTTCCTGGTCGTTCCAATATCGCGCAGCCAATTTCTTCGCGCCCACCCCGCCCGCCACGGTCACGCTGAACATCCTCGCCGCCACGCCGCAGGTCGTCATCACCACGCATCCCGAATCCCAAACGGTGAACCCCGGCAGCCCGGTCACTTTTCAAGTCACCGCCGTCAGCTCGCTCACGCTCAGCTACCAGTGGCGCAAAAACGGCGGCGACATCGACAACGCCACCGGCGCGTCTTATACGATCCCATCCGCCGCCGAAGATCACGAAGCCACTTATGACGTGGTGATTTCCAACACCGGGGGCGACTCCGCCACCAGCAACACCGCTTTTTTGAGCGTGAACGATCCGGTCACGATCACCAGCCCCAGCCAGCCCGAGGTCTTGTTTGTGAACGAAGGGGGGGACATCAGCTTCACCGTGGCCGCCACCGGCACCGGCCGGCTCGATTACCAATGGTTTAAAGACGGCCAGCCGCTGCCGGACGAGACCTTTGCCGCGCTAAATATCGTGAACGCGCGCGAGGAAGACGAAGGAAATTACCACTGTGTCGTCACCAACATCGCCGGCCCCAAAGCGACTGCCACGCTCAATCTCACCGTGCGCCTCCTCCCGCGCATCATCGCCAATCCGGTCTTCGCCGGCGTCCGCAGGTTCCTGCCCGCCCGCTTCGAAGTGGTCGTCGCCGGTGACGGGCCGTTCACCTATCAATGGTTCCGGAACGGCTTTGCCATCCCCGGAGCCACCGGCCCGGTGTTGTCCATCGAAAAACCGACGGATGCCAATATGGGCAGCTACACCGTTCGTGTTAGCAATCAGTGGGGCAGCGTCGAAAGCGAGCCCGCCGAGTTGCAGGTGCTGTTTTGGCGTGATGTGGCCGGCTCCTATCAGGACGTGCTCGAAAGGCCTGACGCGGGTGACGGCCGCAGCCCCTTCCCTGGCTCGCTCACTATCAGCATCGGACTGTACCGGACGGCCTCCGGAGTTCTCCAGTACGAGGGTGGTGTCCATCGTTTCAAAGGACGCTTCGATGCCAGCTTGGTTTACGAGCGCGTTTTCCGCCGCTCCGGTCGTCCGCCACTGAGGATGAAGCTGCAATTTGACGCTCTGCAACAAACGGTTTCCGCCACGATTACCGAGGAGGATCCGAATGGAGTTCTGGTCAGCAGCGGCCTGCTGCCCAAACATCGTTATCACCGGCGATCAAATCCCGCGCCGCAAGCCGGGCGCTACACCGTGCTGCTCAACCCGGATGAATCCGTGGCCGGCGCGCCGGAAGCCTCCGCTTATCTGGCGGGACGGGTTCTCAACACCGGGCGCGGGCGGTTCTCCGGACGCCTGCCGAATGGAAAAGCATTCACCAGTTCCGGGCTCATGCACACGACGGAACGGCTGCCGTTTTACGCCGGTCTGTCCCGCCTTGGCCAAGTCTGCGGAAGGCTTGAGTTTGGCGCGACAGGAGACAGCATCGTGGTTGGCGGCAGCCTCGTCTGGCGGCATCTGCCGCGTCCGGCGGACACCTTCATGCCGGATGCCTTTGTCGCGTCTCTCGCCGCCGAAGGTTCCCTCTACACCCCGCCGCCGCAGATCCAGCCCGTGCTAAATCTGCCTCTGGGCGCAGAGCTGTTTGCACTCTCCATCAAGGGTCCGGTCACGGACGGCAGCCTGGACCGCTGGATACGGATTTCACCGAGCAGCGTCTTCCGCGTCATCCCGGAGACGGACGTAAAGGTCCAGTTCAAACTTGCCCGCCGCACCGGGCGCGTCAGCGGCTCGTTCATCGACACGGGCACGGGCAAGCGCCACAAAATGGAAGGCGTCGTCATCCAGGCTCAGCAGGCGATGGGCGGCTATTTCCGCGGCGTGAACCAGCCCGGCAAGTTCGGCATGATTCCTCTGATTCAGTAGGCAGCCGAGCCGGCAGCCACGCTGAACTCTCAAACATCCCTCCGCAGGCTCGTGCCGTGTCATGACCGCCCTCCAAGGAGAGGCGGTTTGCAGCCGCCCCCAAGGAACAGCGGTTTGTAACCGCCTCCCGGAGCAAGCACTGCCCCGCCTCTGTTTCCCTTGCGAAAACCCGCCACCGGCTTTTCGTGAGTTCCCGCACCCGGACTTCGATGAAACTCCCCCATGAACCACCCCCGCGCCTTTCTTCGCCTTCGCCGGTCCGTTCCCGCTGGATAAAACTTCTTTTGATCATGTTCGCAGCCGTCTTGTTTGTCTCGCTTGCCATCGCCGGCTGCCATCTTTGGGTGAGACGAGTTGCCGAGCCGTACTGTCATGCGGAAGCGGACAAGACACCGGTCATGGAGGTGGCGCTGGTGCTTGGCTGCGCGCCCACGACGCAGGGCCGGCCCAATTTGTTTTTCACCAAACGCATCGAGGCCGCCGCGCGGCTTTATCAGGCGGGCAAGGCGCGGGCTTTCATCGTCAGCGGCGACAACGGCACACGGAAGTATGATGAAACCACGGCGATGAAGGAAGCCCTGATCCAGGCCGGCGTGCCGGAGGACCGCATCCATCCGGACTACGCCGGCTTCCGGACGCTCGACTCGGTGGTGCGGGCGCGGGAAGTCTTCGGGCAGGAGTCCTTCATCGTGGTGTCCCAGCGTTTCCACAACGAACGCGCCGTGTTCCTGGCGCGGCGCCACGGCATCCGTGCGGAAGCTTTCAACGCGGACGACGTGACGCGGGGCCGGGCGCTGCTGACGCATGCGCGCGAGTATCTGGCGCGGGTGAAGGCAGTGCTGGATGTGACGGTGCTGGGAACCCAGCCGAAATTCCTCGGTAAGCCGGTGCCGATCGATCCGCGCACCGGAACGAAGGCTGCCTCCGGCGACGGCGAATTTTTGGAAAATGGAGTCACCGCGCATCGCGGCAGCAGCCTGGAGCATCCCGAGAACACGCTGGCTGCTTTTCGTCATGCGGCGGAACTGGGCGCGGACTGGATCGAGCTGGACATCCTCGCCACGCGGGACGGCCATCTCGTCGTCAACCACGACACCACGACCGGACGCACCGCGGAGCGCGATCTCAAAATCGCGGAGCACCCGCTGGCCGAGTTGCGCTCGCTCGATGTGGCGCATCATTTCCGCCTGCAAAACGGCCTTTCCCTGGAGGATTGCCCGCGCCACACCATGCCCCTGCTCGCCGAAGTGCTGGACTGGATCAAGACGCAGCCGCGCAGCCGCGTCTCGATTCAACCCAAGGATCAATCCGTCGCGGCTGCCGTGCGCCTGATCCGGGAGAAGCAGGCAGAGCGCTGGTGCGGCTTCAACGACGGCGACCTGGAGAAAATGAGCACGGTGAAGCGCCTGCTGCCCGTGCTGCCCGTTTTCTGGGACCGGCCAGCGAAGCTGGATGTGGCGACCGACATTCGCACGGCGCGCGAACGGGGCTTCGAGGCGCTTGTCATCCATCATCAAGGAGTGACACCGGAGGTCATCGCTCAGGTGCAGGCAGCAGGCCTGAAATGCGGCGCGTGGACAGTCAACGACCCGGAAGCGATGCGGCGCTTGGCCGCCTGGGACATTGACCGCATCTACACGGACGATCCACGCCAACTGCTGCCGCTGATGGCCGCAGAATAGTTGGCGAGCTTGCGCGGCGCAGCCGGATCCGCCCCTCGTCACAGGAGGCTTCCAGTCAAAGTGCGCAGGCAGATACTCCGCCAGCCGCGCGGCGAATGGTTTGCGGTTCTCCTCGGTGCCCCACACGTCTGGTGGCAGCGGGTTGCCACTGTTTTTCCGAAGATGATCTGCAGGATGTCAAGCCAGCAGCTCGCGCACCACGCGGCCGCTGACGTCGGTGAGGCGGAAGTCGCGGCCTTGGAAGGCGTAGGTGAGGCGCTCGTGGTTGATGCCGAGCAGGTGCAGCATGGTGGCGTGGAAGTCGTTCACGTGGACGGCGTTCTCGGCGATCTGGTAGCCGAAGTCGTCGGTGCTGCCGTAATGCACGCCGGGCTTGATGCCGCCGCCGGCCAGCCAGACGGTGAAGCAGTCGCGGTGATGCTCACGGCCATATTCGCCGGTGAGCTTGGAGATGCGGCCCTGGCTGTAACAGGTGCGTCCGAACTCACTGGCGAAGACCACGAGCGTGTCCTTGAGCATGTCCCGCTGCTTGAGGTCCTGGAGCAGGCCGGCGCAGGGCTGGTCCACTTCTTGAGCGCCGATTTTGAACCCCTCCCTGAGCGTGCCGTGGTGGTCCCAGCCGGGATGGAACAACTGCACGATGCGCACCCCGCGCTCCACCAGCCTGCGCGCGCGCAGGCAGTTGGCGGCGAAGCTGCCGGGCGTCTCCACGTCCGGGCCGTACAAGTCTTTCACCGGTTGCGGCTCCTGGGCAAGGTCGGTGGCTTCCGGCACGGAGGTCTGCATACGGCAGGCCATCTCAAACTGCTCGATGCGCGCCTGCATTTCCGCCTCGCCGGCACGCGCCGCTTGCTCTTGGTGCAACTCCTTGAGCACGTCCAGCATCCGGCGCGTGTCCGCGTGGGAAACACCGGCGGGATTGTCCAAGTACAAGACGGCTTCCTTGCCGGAGCGGAACTGCACGCCCTGGTGCTGCGTGGGCAGAAAGCCGCTGTCCCACAGGCGCGAGGAGAGCGGTTGATCCACAGGCCGTTTCGACACCATGACGATGAAGGCGGGCAGGTCTTGGCTCTCGCTGCCGAGTCCGTAGCTGAGCCAGGCGCCGAGCGAGGGCCGGCCCGGCAGCGGCGCGCCGGTCTGGATAAACGCCAGCGCCGGATCGTGGTTCACCGCCTCGGAATACATCGAGTAAATGAAGCTCATGTCGTCCACGACCTTGGCGGTGTGCGGGAACAACTCGCTCACCCAAGTGCCGGACTGTCCGTGCCGCGCGAATTGGAAGGCGGAGCCGACCAGTGGCAGACTGGCCTGATTGGCGGACATGCCCAGAACGGGACGGCCGCCGCGCACGGAGTCGGGCAAGTCCTGCCCCTGGCGCTCGTTGAGCAGAGGTTTCGGATCGAAGCTTTCAAACTGGGAAAAGCCGCCCGACATGAACAAAAAAATCACGCGCTTGGCTTTCGGTGCGAAATGCGGCAACTCCGGCAGCGCGGCCTGCGCCGTGCCCCCGGCGAGCAATTCCGCCAGCGCCGCCGCGCCGAGTCCGTAGCCGGAGCGCTGCAACCACTGGCGGCGCGTCCAGCGGCGGGCGTCCGGCAGGTTTTGGCAGGGGAAAAGCGGCGGGGGTTTCATGGCGGTTGCGGGCGTCAACATCAGGGAATAGTGGTGGTCTCGCTGAAGCCGAGCAAGAGGCGGACCATCAGCGTGGTCGCCGCCAGATCAGCCTCCGTCGCACCCTCGGGCAGGGGCGACTCGCCGGTGGCGGCGAGGAATTCGCGGGCCGCCTCCGGCTGCTTCTGGAGGCGCGTTTTTTCCGCCTCCAGATAGTCCGCGAGACGCTGCGTCTGCTCCGGCGCGGGTTGGCGGCTGGTGAGTAGTTTGAAGGCTTTTGCCGCGCGCGTGTCCGCGTCTTTTTCCGCGATCAAGGACGCGGCCAGACAGCGCGCGGCCTCCAGGAATTGCACGTCGTTCATCAGCACCAGCGCCTGCATCGGTGTGGTGGTGCTTTCCCGCCGCGCCTTGCAAAACTCACGCGAGGGAGCGTCAAACACGGTCATGTTCGCCGGCGGCAGCGTGCGCCGCCAGAAGGTGTAAAGACTGCGCCGGTACAGCTTGTCTCCGTGCTGCTGGACGTAGGTGTGCTGCGTGCCCGCTTCGGTCCACAGGCCGGCGGGCTGGTAGGGCTTCACGCTCGGGCCGCCGATGAGCGGGTTCAGGAGGCCGCTGGCGGCCAGCGCCAGATCGCGCACCTGTTCCGCCGCCATCCGCCGCCGCGGGCCGCGGGCGAGATGCACGTTTTGCGGGTCGCTCTCCAGCCAAGCCGCCTCCCGCGGCAGCGCGCTCTGGCCGTAGGTGGCGGACAGCACGATCTCACGGCAGAGGCTTTTGACATCCCAGCCGCCATCCACGAAACCCAGTGCCAGCCAGTCCAGCAACTCCGGATGATCCGGCAGCCGCCCTTGCAGGCCGAAATCCTCCGGGGTCTCCACCAGTCCGCGCCCGAAAAAAATCTGCCAGAAGCGGTTGACCGCCACCCGCGCGGTGAGCGGGTTTTCCGGCGCGGTCAGCCAACGCGCCAACCCCAGCCGGTTGCGCGGCGCATCCTCCGGGAACGGCGGCAAAAAGGCCGGGGTATCCGGCGTCACTTCCGCCGCGGGCTGATCGAACTGGCCGCGCTCCAGGATGTGCGTGGGCCGGCGTGGGCCTTTCATTTCCTCCATCACCATCAGCTCCACACCCTGGCTGCTCAGTTCGTTCTCCTCCGCGCGCAACGCCGTCAGCGCCGCGAACCGTGTTTGCCATTCCTGATCCACTTCTCGCAGGTACCACTCGAACCAATCCTCCGGCTGGGAATGATCGGGCAGCAGCGCCATCTGCCGCACCTCCGGCGCCGCAAGACGCCGCTGGTGGAACACGAACTCGTCGATGACGCCATCCCGGAAAGAAGCGTCGTTGTGGCGGCCGCCGATGGCCATGTCAAGCTGCACGCCGTCCTTGCCATCTTCGTCGCCCCAGGCTTTGCGATAGACGATGTCGCGGTACAAGTTGTCGCTGATGACTTCGGCCTCCACCCGCTCGCCGTTGACATACAATTCCAGCCCGGCGGCGCGGCTGCTGCCGTCATAGACGCAGGCCAGATGCGTCCACTCGCCCACCGGCGCCGGTTTGGCATCGCGGATGCGGATTTCATTGCCCGGAGCAAAATGCACCAGCGCGAAGGACGGGCGCATGTCGTCCAAGATCAGCTCGAAGCCGCGCGAGGCGGCGTCGATGCCCGAGCGGCTGCGATGCACCAGCACCGCGCGATCCATTTTCGAGCGCGGCTTGATCCAGATGCCGAAACTGAACGGCTGGTGGCGGCTCAATTCATCCACTCCACCGATCAGCACCGCGTTGTCGCCGGACAAAATAAGACCCTGCCCGTCGTGGCCCGCGTCCAGTTGGGTGGTGAGGCGGACGTTGCCGGCGGTCCCCAGTGTGCCGTCGTTCACCAGCCCTTTTTCGATCAGCGATTCAAAACGGTAGCGCACTTCCGGCGCGGTCGCCGCGTCGGCGGGCGGGGTGGAGGTACCGAACCAACCCGTCATCCGCTGCCACAGGCCTTTTTCCGGCAGCGCGCGGGGTGGATGGCGCGTTTGCAGCCAAGCCGTGAAGCGTTCGCGCGCGGCCTCGCGCGTCTCTTGCAGCCGCGCCTCCGCTTCTTGCATCCGGCTATCCAGACCGGCTTTGCGTTTTTCGTCGTCTTCGTCGTGCAGGATGATGGACGGCGGAGGCACCCCGCCGGTGTACACGGCGAAGAGGCCCAGTTCGTTGATGTTATTGAAAAAGGCGGACAAGCTGTAGTAGTCCCGCATGGTGACCGGATCGTACTTGTGGTCGTGGCAGCGCGCGCACTCCATGGTGAGGCCGAGGAAGGCAGTGGCATTGGTGTTCACGCGGTCGTTCACCTGATCGATGCGAAATTCGTTTTCATTGCTGCCCGCCTCGTTGGACTGCTGCGGCAGGCGGTTGAAACAGGTGGCAATGAGCTGGTCGCGCGTCGGCTCCGGCAGCAGATCACCCGCTGTCTGCCAAGTGATGAACTGGTCGTAGGGCAAGTTGTCGTTGAAGGCGCGGATCACCCAGTCGCGGTACGGCCAAGTGGTGCAGTCGGCGTCTTCGTGCCGCCCGTAGGTGTCGGCGTAACGCGCCACGTCCAGCCAGTCGTTGGCCATGCGCTCGCCGTAGGCCGGAGCCGCCAACAGCCGCTCCACCGCCGCCTTTTTCGCCGCCGCGAAGTCCGTCTCCGCCGCGGCCAGGAAGCCATCGATTTCTTCCAGCGCCGGCGGCAATCCGGTCAAATCCACCGTGGCCCGCCGCAGCCATTCCTCCGGCATGGCCTCCGCCGCCGGACGCATCCCGGCCTGCTGCATGCCGCGCAGCACGAAGGCATCGAGCGGCGACTTGATCCAATCCGCGTCCTCCGCCGCCGGCTGGGGCGGCTCCGGCTTCACCGGCGCGGCGAAGGCCCAATGCCCCTCAAAAACCGCGCCCCGCACGATCCAGCGGCGCAGCAGATCGATTTCCTCCGGCGGCAGCCGGTCGCCTTTGTCCGGCGGCGGCATCACGTCGTCCGGGTCATCCGTCAGGATGCGCGCCAGCAGCGCGGAGCCTTCCGGATCGCCCGCCTTCACCACGTCCGGGTGCAGCAGCCCCTCGCGGGTGTCGAGCCGCAGATCCGCCTTGCGCGTTTTTTCATCCGCGCCGTGGCAGGCGCCGCAGCGTTTGGCCAGCAGGGGCCGGATTTCCCGGCTGAACGACACGGTCCCAGCCTCCGCGCCCGCAGCCCACACACCGGAGCCGGCTAGCAGGAGGACGAAACAAAAAGGCAAACAGGAACGCATGTGTCGGAACAGGAGATTTTGAAGTCTAAAATAAGTAATCCACTCGGGCAGCCTTGCAACCCGCCATCTGCCCCCCAAAGCATTGACAATTTTACTCATTGCCAGCCCTCTTTCCCTCCCTGTCAGGCTGGACGGACTTCTTTCAGCAGCAGCCCCGGGAAAACTCACTTACTCAAGATGAACAAATTTTCATGTTGGGCGCACCTCATCTTGACCTCTTGACTTCATGACGGCTCGCCCTTCGCCTCCAGCAAACTCCGCACGTATTTGCCCAGCATGTCGAACTCGACATTCACGCGGCGGCCGGGACGCAGCGCCTTCAAATTTGTCCGCTCCAACGTGTGCGGGATGATCCAGCAGGTGACGCTTTCGGGCGAAACTTCGGCGGCTGTCAGCGAGATTCCGTCGAGGCAGATGGACCCCTTCGGAATGACCAACCCCCGATGCTCCGGCGGCAGCCCCACCTCCAGCCGGTGATCCTGGCCGTGCGCGCTCCAGTCGAGCACGACCCCCGTGGCATCGACGTGCCCCTGGACAAAATGCCCGCCAAAACGATCCCCCAAACGCAACGCGCGCTCCAGATTGACCAGACCGCCGGGCGCGAGGTCGCCAAGACTGGTCACGCGCAAAGTTTGCGCCAGCAGATCGAAAGCAAGACTGCCCGCCGCAGAATCGATGGCGGCAATCGTGAGGCAACAACCATTGACCGCGATGCTCTCACCCAGCGCCGCCTCCGCCACGAGCACCGGCGTGCGCAAGACAAGACGGGCGCTTTCCCCCTTTTCGGTGAGAGCGAGCACTTCTCCAGTGGTTTCGACAAGGCCGGTGAACATGATGCGACATGGTTGCCACGCGTCCGGCGCGGCGCAACATTGAACCTCTATTTCGGAATGAATGACAGAGGAATGGGGACAGGGGGAATGATAAAGGCGCGCCCAACATGGATTCCTCTGTCCCCATTCCCCTGTCATTCCATCATCTTCTCCGCACGACAGGTCAAACATAGACAAGCGGGTTCTTGAATGCGCAAGAGAACGGGATTGCCTTGCGGCGGCGGATTGGCCAGACTGGATGCCCGCCAACCCCGTCTTTGGATCACCAGGACGGCCATCTCCTTTTTAAATCCCACCATGAAACCGAAAAGCAAAACCGCTCTGCTCGTCGCCAGCGGCGACCTGCGTCTCTCCGCCAATCAAACCTGCTGGCCCGCCCAGGCCGCCATGGAAAAGGCGCTTGGCGCCGCGTTGCAGGCGGAGGGCTGGACGCTGCAACGGGCGCATCCGGTCAAGACCAAGGAGAAGCACGGCTTCATCGCCAGCCAGCGCGAGGGCATCGAGGTGTTTCGCGGCATCGATCCGAAAGCGCCGCTGATCGTGGCGGAGGCGGTGTGGCAGTACTCGCATCATGTGCTGGCCGGGCTGAGCACGCACAAAGGGCCGATTCTGACTGTGGCGAACTGGAGCGGCCAGTGGCCGGGCTTGGTGGGAATGCTGAACCTGAACGGTTCGCTTACCAAGCAGGGCGTGAAGTACTCGACATTGTGGAGCGAGGATTTCACGGATGACTTTTTCAAAACCAAACTGCGCCAGTGGCTCAAGACCGGCAAGGTCACGCACGACACCTCCCACGCGCGGCCGCTTGAGGCGGTGAAAGTGCCGGGCAAGGCCGCCACGCTCGGCAAACAACTGGCGCGCCAACTTGTGGAGGACAAGGCTATCATGGGCGTGTTCGACGAAGGCTGCATGGGCATGTTCAACGCCATCATCCCCGACCACCTGCTGCACGCCTGCGGCGTCTTCAAAGAGCGGCTCAGCCAGTCGGCGCTGTATCACGAAACCACCCAGGTTTCCGACGCCGAAGCGTGCGCGGTTTACGACTGGCTGCGCAAGAAAGGCATGACCTTCCACACCGGCAAGACGCACGAGACCGATCTGACCGAGGCGCAAATTTTGTTGCAGTGCAAAATGTACGTCGCCTCGGTGCGGCTGGCGGATGACTTCGGCTGCGACACCATCGGCATCCAGTACCAGCAGGGTTTGAAGGACTTGCTGCCGGCCAGCGATCTGGTGGAAGGCGCGCTGAACAACCTCGACCGTCCGCCGGTGAAATCCCGCGACGGCAAGCGCGTGCTGTTCAAAGGCGCGCTGCTGCCGCATTTCAACGAGGTGGACGAATGCGCCGGCCTGGACGCGCTCCTGACGCAGCGCGTGCATCAGGCGCTGGGCCAGCCGCCGGAGAACACGCTGCACGACGTGCGCTGGGGAGACGCCGACCGCTCCGGCTCGGTGGAGGATTACGTGTGGGTGCTGCTCATCAGCGGCGCCGCGCCACCCGCGCACTTCACCGGCGGCTGGAAGGGCGCGCACGGCTACCGCCAGCCGGCGATGTACTTCCCCAACGGCGGCAGCACGCTGCACGGCGTGTCGAAGCCGGGCGAGATCGTGTGGAGCCGGATTTACGTGGCGGACGACGCGCTGCACCTGGACATCGGCCGCGGCGGCGTGGTGGCGCTGCCGGAGGAAGAAACCCGGCGCCGCCTGGAGGCCACGACACCGCAATGGCCCATCATGCACGCGGTGACCTACGGCGTGAGCCGGGATCAGTTGATGGCCAAGCACCAAGCCAACCACATCCAAGTGGCCTACGCCAAGGACGTGGCGGCGGCGGACGAATGTCTGTTCGCGAAAGCCGCGTTCGCGCGCGCGCTGGGCATCCAAGTGAACGTGTGCGGAACGCGCACGCGAGACACTGATTGGAAAGGATGATGACAATGAGCGCCTGTCCGCCGGATCGAAAGTGGGGCAAGCTTCCAGCTTGCCCGGATGATGCACGTTGTTCACGCTTCAGCGTGACCATGAAGAGAGACACCGCAGAGATTGGATGGCCGCAGAGGATTGTTGATTCCGAATGCCTTTCTCTGCGCTCATCCGATCTCTGCGGTGTCTTCAGCGTGGTGACCGCGCTTGTTACGCTGAAGCATGAACCACATACCCAACCCCATTCGCGCAACCAAGATGGTTGCGCCACTTTACCCCAGCGAGGCGCAAAACTCGCGGAACGCGCGCACCTCATCGTCCGAAGCGACACCGGCGACGATGTGGCCAGCGAGGCTGCGGGCGACGTGAGCCTGGGAGGATGGAAGATCGAGTTTCCCAATCACCAGCCTGATGATCGAAGCGAAGGTATTGCCGTTGTAAAAACAAAACGGCGCCATGCGATGGCAGCGCCGGCAAAGATCAACCGCCTCATCGAGCGTCATCGGCAGTTGATGCTGTTTTTCCCACAACTCGCGGGTTGCATCGTGGCCGTCGGAAGTCGGTTTGTGAAGCGCGTTCTTGGCCGCGCAAAGCACCGCGTTTTGCGATGTAACCACCTCCCAAGTGAAAGGCGCGAGCCATGCCGACGAGGAACTCATGGATCAATTTTTTCGCGTCGTCTTTTGCGCCGCTTTGATCTGTTGAAGCTCGGTCACCCCGGCACTCTTGAGAAACCCTTTCCCCGTCTTCGCATAGACCGGCTCCGCCGCGAAACGATCCTGGATGGCCAGCCCTTCGGCCATCAACTCTTGGAACAACGGATCGTTCAGCAGCTTGGGGTCAATTTTCGCCTTCATATCTGACAGTTTAATTCTTTCACCGCTCCAAATCAAACCTTTCTCCACATGACCTCCCCCCTCACCGGCATCGTCCCCCCGCTCATCACCCCGCTCACCGATCGCGACACGCTGGACGTGGTGGGTTTGGAACGCCTCGTCGAACGCCTCATCACCGGCGGTGTCGGCGGGTTGTTCATTCTCGGCACCACGGGCGAAGGCCCCAGCCTCGGCTACCGGCTGCGCAAGGAGGTGATCGATGTCACCTGCCGGCAGGCGCGCGGGCGCGTGCCGGTGCTGGTCGGCATCACCGACACCTCGTTCGTGGAATCGGTGAACATCGCCCGCCACGCCGCGGACGCGGGCGCGGACGCGGTGGTCGCCGCGCCGCCTTACTACCTGCCTGAAGGTCAGCCGGAACTGCTGGAGTACACGCGCCACCTGCTGCCGGAGCTGCCGCTGCCGTTCTTCATCTACAACATGCCCAGCCTGACCAAGGTGAGCTTCGAGGTGGACACCGTGCGCGCCTTGATGGACGAACCGAAAATCCTCGGCGTCAAGGACAGCTCGGGCAACATGACCTACTTCCACCGGCTCTGCCTGCTCGAAAAAAACGGTCGCGAAGACTGGAGCATCCTGATGGGGCCGGAGGAATTGCTGCTCGACGCGGTGCTGGCCGGTGGCAATGGAGGCGTCAACGGCGGCGCCAACGTCTTCCCGGAACTCTACGTGGCCCTGCATCGCGCCGCCGCCGCGGGTGACTTGACACGCGCGCGGTTGCTGCACCGGCTGGTGATGGAAATCTCGACCAAGCTCTACCAAGTGGGCCGCCATCCCTCCGCCATCATCAAGGGCATCAAATGCGCCCTCTCCATCGAAGGCGTGTGCGACGACTTCATGGCCGAACCCTTCCACCGCTTCCGCGACGAAGGACGCCGCCGCATCGAAACCCTGCTGCCGGAATTGAAGGAACACATCCAGGCGCTCGTTTGATTTTCAGAAATACCCAACCCAACCACACTGCCCCGCCATGAACCGATTCGTCTTTTCCTCCCTGCTCGCCGCGCTGACGCTTCCGGCCGCCGCCTTGGAACCGCTCAAGTACAACAATCCCGGTCTCGTCGTCGATCTCGGCGTCGGCCTGTGGGCTTGGCCGCTGCCGATGGATTTCGACGGCGATGGCGACCTCGATCTCGTCGTCAACTGTCCCGACAAACCTTACAACGGCATCTACTTCTTCGAGAACGCCAGCGGCGACACCAGCAAGAACGCCATGCCCGTGTTCAAGCCCGGCGTGCGCATCAGCAAAGGATTCCAAAACGTGCAGGTCAGCTACATCGACGGCAAACCCGTGGTGATGACCCCGAAAACGCTGTACCCGGACTTCCTGAAAACCGGCATCGAAAACGGCGTGCCGCTCGACCTCCCGAACAACATCCATCCCAACAAAGTGCGCGCCAACATGTGGCGCATGGTCGATTTCGACGGCGACGGCGTGAACGACATCATCGTCGGCATCGGCGACTGGACGGAGTACGGCTGGGACAACGCCTATGACGAAAACGGCCGCTGGATGAACGGCCCCCTGCGCGGTTACGTTTATGTGATCCGCAACACCGGCTCCAACGACAACCCCGCCTGGGACAAACCCAAAAAAGTCATGGCCGAAGACCGCCCGGTGGAAACCTACGGCTGGCCCTCGCCTAACTTCGTCGATTTCGACGGCGACGGCGACCTCGACCTGCTCTGCGGCGAGTTCCTCGACGGCTTCACCTATTTCCAAAACATCGGCACCCGCACGAAGCCCAAGTACGCCCTGGTGAAGCGGGTGAAAAACGACAAAGGCAAATATCTGACGATGGATCTGGAAATGATCACACCCACCGCCATCGACTGGAACAAGGACGGTCACGTCGATCTCATCGTCGGCGACGAAGACGGCCGGGTGGCGTTCATCCAGAACACCGGCAAGTTCGACGAGTTCAACGTCCCGATTTTCAAAGAGCCGCGTTATTTCCAGCAGGAAGCGGACGACATCAAATTCGGCGCGCTCGCCACGCCGGTAGGCTTCGACTGGGACGGCGACGGCGACACCGACATCATCTGCGGCAACACGGCGGGCTACGTCGCGTTCATCGAGAACCTCAGCGGCCCTGGCGTGGAAAAACCAAAATGGGCCGCGCCCAAGCTGCTGAAAGCCGGCGGCAAAGTGATCCGCCCAATAGCCGGTCCGAACGGCTCCATCCAAGGCCCCTGCGAGGCGAAGTGGGGTTACACCACGCAGACCGTGGCGGACTGGGATGGCGACGGCTTGCCTGATCTCATCGTGAACTCCATCCTCGGCAAGGTGACGTGGTATCGCAACACCGGCACCCGCGACAAGCCGAAGCTGGCTCCCGGACGCCCGGTGAACGTGGAATGGGAAGGCAAGCAGCCGCGCCTGGCTTACGGCTGGATGACCCCGCAGGGCAAAGGACTGCTGACACAGTGGCGCACCACCCCGGTGGCCGTGGACTGGAACGGCGACGGCTTGACGGATTTGGTGATGCTCGATCACGAGGGCTATCTCGCCTTCTTCGAGCGCGCGAAGCAGGATGACAAACTGATCTTGAAAGCGCCCAAGCGCGTCTTCTGCGCCGATCCGCAAGGCGGAACGAACCCGGCGGCCCAGGTGCTGGAGCATCTGAGGGTGCGCAACCCGGTGGCGATGAACCCCGGCGAACCCCTGCAACTCAACGCCGGCATCGCCGGCAAAAGCGGCCGCCGCAAGCTCTGCGTCGTCGATTGGGACGGCGACGGCAAGCTCGACGTGCTGCTCAACTCCGCCAACGCCAACTTCATTCGCCAGACCAGCGCCGGCGGCGGCAAGTTCTTCTTCGCCGACATGGGCCTGCTCGCGGAAGTGAACATCGAAGGCCACGACGTCAGCCCCACCGTCGTCGATTTCGACGGCGACGGCATCCCCGACTTCCTCGGCGGCGCGGAGGACGGGCGGCTCTACTACATGCGGAACCCGCGCGCGGAGAAGAAGTGAGCATCTCCTTCATAAACCTCTTCGCAATAGATGTGGGAAGCGTTGAACCCGGAGGGGTCTGAG
>CAZNKC010000024.1:0-6741 GCA_964573315.1 uncultured Verrucomicrobiaceae bacterium
TTATTGAGGCTGGCCGGTGAACGCCCTCCCGGAGCGCGGGCCTCCGAGCGCGCAGCGCGTCCGCCGTCCGAGACGGTTCCCCACCTGCCTCCCGCTCCGCTGCTTACCAGCCGCTCCCGCCAAGCTATCCCTGCAAGAGCGGGCTACCCGCTGCGGGCTCGGAGGCCCGCGCTCCGAGAGGGCGCTCGGTCAGTGCATCTCCACGGCGCAGGAGCCGAGGCCGCCGCGGTAGTAGTTGAACTGGACGTTGGGATGGTCCGCGAGCAGGGACATGGGCACGGCGGAGTCGGCGAGGCGTTTGGAGATCATGAGCGCGGTGAGGCGCTGGCCGAGCGGGTTGTCGTGCAGGCCTGCCTGCCAGATGGAGACTTTCTCCGCCATCCAGGTTTCCTTGGGGCCGACGGTGATGGCCATCTTGGGCACCATGGTGATGTTGCCGCCGCCGGAGGTGCGGGCGTTTTGGGAGAGGGTGACGGGGTGCAGCTCGACGATGCGGGTGGCGAGCTTGCGGTACTCCGCGGGGGCGGGCGGCTCGTTTTTGTATTTGCCGGTGCGTTTGAGGGGATCGTTGAAGGCCCAGTGTTTGATGTCGCCCTGGCCGCCCTGCATGACGATGCAGCGGACGCCGGAGGTCCAGCTTTTGGTGTACTCGGTGACGTCGGCCCTGGGGAAGTGCATCTGGCTGTCCGGCATGACGAGGCGCTTGGGGATGCGGTTGAAACACAGCTCGCGGTCGGCTTTTTCAAAGGAGAGCGGGTGCTCGATGGAGACTTCCTTTTTGGTGTCGGGGTCGTACCATTCGTCCATGCCCCAGAAGTGGGAGCTTTTCAGGGAGAGGCCGAGTTCGGTGACGAGGCGGGCGACGAGCGGGAGTTGCTCGGTGGGGCCGATGGGGCCGCAGATGCCGGCGGGGTTGTCGTCGGTGGATTGCTGCCAGGCGTGGATGTACTCGAGGGCTTCGGCGAGGTAAAAGTCCTCCAGGGTGTCGTACATGACGATCTTGAACCCGGGCCGGGAGAGTTGGCGGAGGTCGCGCTCGGTGAGGCGGGCGGCGTCGTTGATGAGGTCGGAGTCGAGCGTGGTGTAGTCCCACCAGTCGGGAGCGATATGGCTGAGTTTGCGAGGCATGATGTTCTTCGGGATGATGAGGGGGAGTATCGGGCAGGCTGTGGCGTGCGAGCAAGACTAAAGTGAGGGAAAACTGAAGTCGGTGGACAGTGGGCCGTGGACAGTGAGCAGACTGGGCTTTGCCGTGGCGGTGATTTTCAACCGCTGCTTTGCCAAAACGGCGGTTGGAAACCGCCGCCACTCAATGAGGGGCGGTTTGCAACCGCCCCACTTTTCACTTTGAAGAGACTTGGCAGGTCTTGTTCCTTGAGAGCAGGAGATCAAACCGCCTTCAGCATCTCCGTGGCGTCGCCGAAGCGGTCGGCTTTGCAGCCCATCTCGTGGAGCAGGCGGAGGTGGAGGTTGGACATCGGGGTGTTGGCGTCGAATTTGACGTGGCGGCCGGGCTGGAAACGTCCGCCGGCTTTGCCGGCGACCACCACGGGGAGGTCGTCGTGGCGGTGGCGGTTGCCGTCGGAGAGGCCGCCGCAATAGACCACCATGGAGTTGTCCAGCAGGCTGCCGCCTTGCGCGTCCTGGAGGCTGCTCATGCGCTCCAGGTAGTAGGCGAACTGGCGGGCGTAGAAGAGGTCGATCTTGGCGATCTTGTTGATCTTTTCCTGGTCGTTCTGGTGGTGGGACAGGCTGTGGTGGCCGTCGGAGACGCCGATCTCCTTGAAGCTGCGGTTGCTGCCGTCGTGCGCCAGCAGGAGGGTGGAGATGCGGGTGCTGTCGGTTTGGAAGGCCAGGATCTGCATGTCCATCATGAGGCGGATGTGGTCTTCGTAATTGTCCGGGGCGCCTTCGTGCGGGGCATCGACGCCGGGGTCGGGCGGCGGGCCGAATTTCTCCATGCTGGCGATGCGCTGCTCGATCTCGCGCACGCCGGTGAGGTATTCGTCGAGCTTGTTTTGGTCGTTGCGGCCAAGCTGCTTGGTCAGCGCTTTGGCGTCTTCCATGACGAAGTCGAGAATGGATTTCTGCTTCTGCTGGCGGGCGAGGAAGGATTTGGCGCGCTCTTCCTTGCTGCCGGAGCCGAACAGGCGCTCGAACACCAGCCGCGGGCTGGGCTCGGGGGTGGCGGGCTGGGTCTCGCTGCGCCAGGAGAGGTTGAACTGGTAGGCGCAGGAGTAGCCGGAGTCGCAGCCGCCGGAGGCGCGCACGGAGTCGCAGGTCAACTCCAGGGAGCGGAAGCGGGTGGCGCTGCCGACCTCCCGCGCGGCGACTTGGTCCACGGACATGCCGAGATAAATATCCGAGCCGGAGGTCTTGCGGGGCCGGGCGCCGGTGAGCACGGTGGCGTTGGCGCGGGCGTGGTCGCCGCCGCCGTCGCCGCCGGACCAGCCGTTGGCGTGCTCGAAGCCGGTGAAGATTTGCAGGTCTTTCTGATAGGGGGCGAAGGGCCGCATGGTGGGCCCGAGTTCAAATTCGCCGCCCGCGCCCTTGGGCCGCCATTGGTCGAGGATGACGCCGTTGGGGATGTAGAGAAAGGCCATGCGCAGGGGCGCGCCGGAGGCGGTGAGCGCGCCGCCGCTCACGGCGCCGGCTTCCGCGGCCAGGAGGCGGCCGCCGGGCAGCAGGGATTCCAGCGCGGGCAGGCTCAGGCAGGCGCCGAGACCGCGCAGGAAGGTGCGGCGGCTGGAGGGATGGAGGGTGTTTTTCATGAGGGGGTTTTGGGGAAATGGGGGGAAGCTCAGGGTGTGCCATCACCGCGCCGTTTCTGGAAGGGCACGCTGTTGACGACTCCGTGAATAAGGGTACGCATCTTGCCGCCGTTTTTCTCAAGACCGGCGACGATCCGGTCGATGGCGGGGGCGTCGTAGTACTCGGCGCCGCGCCCCAGGGCGTAGGTGAGCAGTTTGGAGGTGATGCAGCGGTAAAAGTCCTGGCGGCGCGAGGTGGCGAGGATTTGGTTCAGCTCGGACACGGAAGAAAATTCCTCGCCGGTGATGAGCTGGCCGGCGGTGTCGATGGGGTTGCCTTCCTCTTCGGCGCGGAACATGCCGATGGCGTTGAAGTTTTCCAGGGCCAGCCCGATGGGGTCCATGCGCTTGTGGCAGGAGGCGCAGAGGGCTTTTTCCCGGTGCATTTCCATGGTCTCGCGCATGGTCATTTTCTTTTTGCCGGCTTTTTTCGCCTCCTCCAGCGTGGGCACGTCCGGCGGCGCGGGCGGGGAGGGTGTGTGCAGGAGGTTTTCCAGGACAAAAAGCCCGCGCTTCACCGGGCTGGTGCGGGTGGGGTTGGAGGTGACGACCAACATGCTGCCGTGGGTGAGGATGCCGCCGCGGTGGCTGTCCTTGGGCAGCGCGACGCGGCGCATGTGGTCGCCTTTGATGCCGTCGATGCCGTAGTACTTGGCCAGGGTTTCGTTGAGGAAGGTGTAGTCGGCGGTGAACATCTCCAGCGCGCTGCGGTTTTCTTTCAGCAGGTGGGCGAAGAAACCCTCTGTCTCCAGGCGCATGGCGCGGCGCTGGTTGCGACCGAAGACTTTGAAGCCTTCCCCTTGGTCTCTCAAGCCGAGGATGCGGTGGGGCAGGACGTTGATGCCTTCCACATCACGAGTCAGCAGCCATTGGCCGATGAAATTTTCCACAAAGCGCTGCGATTTGGAGTCGTCCAACATGCGGTCCACTTGATCGGCGAGATTGGCGCGCAGTTCGCCGCGGCGGGCCAAGTCGTAGAGTTCCTCGTCCGGCAGCGAACTCCACAGGAAATAGGAGAGCCGGGAGGCGAGCGCGAACTCGTCCACCGGCACGACTTTGCCGGGGTTGTCCGGCTCCGGCTGGGTCTCGGCGCGGAAGATGAACTTCGGCGAGGCCAGGATGGCCGTGGCCGCGTATGCCACGGCGTCTTCGAAGGCGGTTTTCGGCTCTTTGACGGCGGTGCCGTACAGTGTCATCAGCCGGTCGAGCGCGGGTTCGTCCACCGGACGGCGGAAGGCGCGGTCGGCGATGCGGCGCAGGATTTCGCGCGCGTAGGCCTCGCGCCGGGCAGGTTCGGACGGCGGGCCGCCCTTGAAAAACACGCGGTAGTAGTCCCGCGGATAAACCTTCACCCGGCCATCGAGCGGGCCGTTCAAGGCCACGCTGGCCACCACCAGGGTCAGCGGTTTTTCGCCTTCCAGCGGCTTGGCGGTTTCTTTGGTCACCAGGGTGATAATGTTTTCGCCTTCGGCTAGTTCCGCTTTGGCGCTGAATTTGATGCTGTCCCGGTTGTCCCAGCCGATGGGTTCGGCCTCGACGTCCTTGCCGTTGATGCGCAACCCCAGGGTGGCGGTGTGGCCGCTGGCTTCCTTGGAGCCGGTGGTTCTGTAGTCGATGGTGATGCGGTACTCGCCGGCGTGCTCGAAGGTTCTTTTCCGCGTCACTTCCGTGGGCTGGTCGAAGGGCAGCCATTTGCCGGTTTTTTTCGAGGGCGCGGTGGCTTTGAATTCCTCGCCGGACAGCGTGACGGTGGGGATTTTTGCCTCCTGCGGGCGCACGGAGTCGGCGACGATCTTGCGGGCGGCGTCGAGGTATTTTTCCATCAGCATGGGCGAGATGGAGAGCACGTCGCCGATGGTGTCGAAGCCGTAGCCGGTGTCGTCCGGGGGCAGGGCGTCGAGCACGTTGAAGTCGATGCCGAGCAGGTCTTTGATGGTGTGGCGATATTCCTGGCGGTTGAGGCGGCGGATGGTGACGCGGCCGGGGTCGGGGTTGTCCGGGTCCAGTTTGAAGACGTGGCGCTCGATCCAAGCGGTCAGCCGCTCGCGTTCGTCATCGGCGGGCTGGTCTTTTTCCACCGGCGGCATGAGGTGGGAGCGCAGGTTTTCCCAGACGCGCTGCCACAGCTCGCGGTCTTCCAAATGGGCGCTGAGGGATTCGTACTCGTCCAGGGTGAAGTCGCCCTTGTCCGCGCCGTCGGCATGGCAGTCGTAGCAGTAATCGGCGAGCAGCGGCTCGATGTGCTTTTTGAAGTCTCCCTCCAGGGCGGGCGAAGCCCAAGCGGCTCCGGCCAGCGCGAGGAAGCCGCCGGCGATGCAGGAAAGGGGATGATGGTGTTTTGGGGGGATCATGCGGAAAAGGGGCCGTGTCCGGCGGAGGCGGAGCGGCTTCAAAGAAGCTTACGCCCAGCGAACCGCGAATATGACACCGGACTTGGCATTTGCCGCGCCGTTTTTAGCGGGGGCAAGGAGGGAGGACTTGCCACCTGATTTGCAAACCTCCGCGACCGCAGCTAGCCTGCCGCTTTGCGCATCATGTCCAAACCCCTTCTCGAAACCCTCCAAGCCGGCACTGATTTTCTCTCCCGGCGCGGGGTCGATGAAGCCAGATTAAACATGGAGCATCTGCTGGCGCATGTGCTCGACTGCCGCCGGCTGGACCTTTATCTGCGCTTCGGCGAGACGCTGCACGAGCCGGACCTCGTCCGGCTGCGTGATCTCACCCTGCGCCGCGCCGCCGGCACGCCCTTGCAGCATCTGCTCGGCACCGTGCCCTTCGGCGGGCTGGAAATCGTCACCGACCACCGCGCCCTGATTCCCCGACCGGAGACCGAATACCTCTGCGAACTGCTAGCGGCCCGCGCCGGCCAAGAGCCGCCGCCGCGCCTGCTCGACATGGCCTGCGGCAGCGGTTGCATCGGTCTCGCCCTGGCCCATGCCTGGGGCGGCTCCGGCACACAGGCCGTGCTGGCGGATGTGTCCGAGGACGCCCTCGACCTCGCCCGGATGAACGCCTCCCGGCTCAGCCTGCACAACGTTCGCCTGCTGCGCAGTGATCTCTTCGAAAAAATCACCGGCCTCTTTGATCTCATCGTTTCCAACCTGCCCTACATCCCCACAGATGAGATCCCCACGCTCAGCCGCGAGGTGCGGAACGATCCCCTGCTGGCGCTCGACGGCGGTGCCGACGGTCTCGACCTCGTCCGCCGCTTCCTGGACGCGGCGCCCGATTTCCTGAACGACGACGGCGCGATCGCCCTGGAACTCGGCCAGGGCCAGCCGCCTGAAGTGGCCTCCCGCCTGGAAACGGGCGGCTGGCGGGCCGTCGAAATTTTGCCCGATCTGGCCGGGATCGAGCGATTCGTCCTTGCCAAAAAACCCGCTCCCGCGGAATAACTCGGAGCAATATGCCCATGGAAAAACTCATTGTACATGGCGGCCAGCGTTTGCAGGGCCGCGTCAACATCAGCGGCTCGAAAAACTCCGCCCTGCCCATCCTCGCCGCCACCCTGTTGACGCGGGACACCTGCACCATCCGCCGCGTGCCGGACCTGAGCGACACCAACTACATGCTGCGCATCCTGGGCGAACTCGGCGCCGAAGTGGAGCGCGCCAGCGGCGTCGTCGTCATCACCGCCGGCAAGGTCAAATCCAAGGCGCCCTACGACCTCGTGCGGAAAATGCGCGCCTCCATCTGCGTGCTCGGCCCGCTCACTGGACGGCTGCGCAAGGCCAGCGTCTCGCTGCCCGGCGGCTGCGTCATCGGCGACCGCCCCGTGGATCTCCACCTGCGCGGCCTGGAGGCGTTGGGAGCGAAGGTCCAGGTCGAGGGCGGGGACATCCTCATCAGCGCCACCCGCGCCGGGTTCAAAGGCCGCGCCATCAATCTCATGGGCAAGCACGGCTCCACCGTGCTCGGCACCGACAACGTG
>CAZNKC010000024.1:6751-19728 GCA_964573315.1 uncultured Verrucomicrobiaceae bacterium
TCATCACGTTGTCGGTGCCGAGCACGTGATGATGGCCGCCACGCTGGCCAAAGGCATCACCATCATCGAAGGCGCCGCCGCCGAGCCGGAGGTGGAGGACTTGGCGAATTTCCTCATCAAGATGGGCGCCAAGATCGAAGGCGCCGGCACCCACCGCATCATCATCGAAGGCGTCAAGGAACTGCACGGCGCCGAGCACACCGTCATCCCGGACCGTATCGAGGCCGGCACCTTCCTCGTCGCCGGCGCCATGATCGGCGAAGGCGTCACGCTCAAGCGCGTCATCCCCGACCACCTGCGCGCCGTCACCACCGCCTTGGGCGAATGCGGATTCCAGATGGAAAGCAGCCGCGACAGCATCACCATCCAGCCCAACCACGGCGCGCGCGGCTTCAGCCTCACCACCCTGCCGTACCCCGGCTTCCCCACCGACATGCAGGCCCAGTTTTGCGCCCTGGCCTGCGCCATCCCGGACTCCAGCACCATCACCGAGACCATCTTCCCCCAGCGCTTCATGCACATGGCGGAAATGAAGCGCATGGGCGCGCAGATGAGCCTCCAGGGCGCCACCGCGCACATCCGCGGCGGCGCGCCGCTGACAGCCGCCCCCGTCATGGCCTCCGACCTGCGCGCCTCCGCCGCTCTCGTCCTCGCCGGCCTCTACGCCGAAGGCCAGACCGAAATCCACCGCCTCTACCACATCGACCGCGGCTACGAACATCTCGACGACAAACTCGCCGCCCTCGGAGCCAAGCTGGAGCGCCAGCAAGAATAAAATCCGAAGCCCGAAATCCGAATTTGCCCATCCCACTTTTCACTTTCCACTTTCATCATTCCTAATTCCTAACTCCTAACTCCTAACTCCTAACTCCTAATTCCACCATGTCCCTCCCCGTCAGCATCCAAGACGCCATCAACGCCCAGATCCGCAACGAACTGCAGGCGCACTACAACTACCTCGGCATGAGCGTCCACTTCGGACACACCGCCTACAACGGTTTCTCCAAATGGTTCCGCCTCCAGGCCGCCGAGGAGTACGCCCATGCCATGAAACTGCTGGACTACCTCAACGACCGCGACGGCAGCGTCGTCCTGCAGCCCCTGGAAGCGCCGCCGAATGATTACGGCGACCGCCCCATCGAGGTCTTCCAGGCATCGCTCACCCAGGAGCAGGACGTCACCCGCCAGATCAACGACCTCTACGCCCTCGCCCAGCAGGAGCGCGACTTCACCACACTGCACTTCCTTTCCTGGTTCCTCCAGGAGCAGGTCGAGGAAGAAGCCACCGTCACCGAAGTCATCGACCGCCTCAAACTCGTGGGCAGCGACCCCGCCGGCCTGCTGCAAGTCGATGCCGAAGCCGGCAACCGCGCCGCCCGCCTCACCCTGCCCAGCGCCGGTCCGTCCACCGGCGATGGCGGCGTGTGAACCAAGGAGCGGCGGTTTGCAACCGCCTCCCCCACCCCACAGTCCGGGCTGGTTCAAGGAGCGGGGCTTGCCAAAGTCCCGCTCGGTAGGGACGCGCTGTGCGCGTCCCCCTTTTTCGTGGGGGCGGAGGCGGTGGGGTGGCGCGGAGCTTTTTGGCGGGGATGCCTGAGCTACGCGCGCCGCCGCCGCATCAGCATCCCCAGCAGGCCGCCCAGCAGCAGCAGCGCCCGGCTCGGTTCCGGGATGGCGTTAGTGCTGTCGAAGTAGTTGTAGGTCAGCCAGATATCGTTGCCGGTCCGATTCAGGTCGAACGTGGAGCCAGCCAGCGCCGGATTGAAAAGCTCCGCCCAGTTATCTTGGCCCAGTTGCAGATTGACAGAATTCAGGGTCAGGCCACCCACCGAGTACAGCAGCCATTGCCGGTCGATCCCCCAGAAGGCCATGTCCGTCCAGTCCACCGTGCCGCCGAAGGACAGGTCGAGCGTTGTGATGCCGGAGAAGTCCAGGGTGCCGGTGACATCGATGCCGTCGTAAACGAAACCGCGGTCCGCGTTGCCGTTGGAGATGAAGTCGGTGTTGCCGAACAGCTCCCAGGTAACGGATGAACCGCCGCCGTAGGCCAGATTGCCGTCGAAGGTTTGCAGACCGGGGCTGCTGCCCACGCTGTGGGTGCCCAGGATGGTGCTGGAGCCGTTGATGACGCCGCCGCCGCTGAGCGTGGCTCCCACCGCCACGGTGACGCCGCTGGCGAGGCTGGCGGTTTCGGCGAGGTGCAGCGTGCCGGCCTGCACGTTGGTGCCGCCGGCGTGGGTGTTGGTTCCCGCAAGCTCCAGCGTGCCCGCGCCGGTCTTGCTCAACGTCCCGGCTCCGCTGATGTTCCCGGTGATTTGCAAATCGACATCCGTGATGCTGCTGTCTTGCACGCTGAAGACGCGGGTGCCGGCGGTGCCGAGGTTGAGATTGGCTTCGATGATGGCCATGCCATTTTGGTTGGGTCCAGTGCCGGCCAGATAATTAACGGAGTTGCCCAGCGTCAACACCCCTTTGACCGCGGAGCTGTCGATGACCCTGTGTTGGAGTCCATTCGTCGTGACGCTGCCGGAATTGCCCAAAACGAGGAGACCGTCGACGGTGTTGTGGGTGCCGTTGATGTCGAGCGTTCCTGCTGTGGTTCCATTATTGATGTTCACCCTGCTGGGCAGGGCCGTATCGGAACCCAGCCTGACCGTACCGTTGTTGATGTAGGTACTGCCGGTGTAGGAGTTGTTCCCGGACAGTTCCAGGATGCCGGCCCCATTTTTGAACAGGCCGGCGCTCCCGCTGATGTCCCCGGATACCAGCAGGTCAACCCCGGCGTTGACGCTGTCATTCACGCTAAAAATGCGGGCGTTGTTTGTGTTCAGATTGGCGGTGCCGAGGTCGATGTTGGCGGAGATCACGGCTTGGCCGCGGTGGAAGTCCGCCGTGCCGGGGTTATAGGTGACGGTGCCGCCTAGCGTCAGCGTGCCGCCACCGGCGCTGTCGATGACTTGGTTGACGAGTCCGGCCACCGATGTGGTGGCGCTGCCCAGCGTAAGGGCGCCGATGGTGTCGGTTTTGCCGTTGAGATCGAGTGTGCCTTGAGTGCCTGGGGCATTGCCGACGTTGACGTTGCCGGGCAAAACATTGTTGGCGCCCAGCTTGAGGGTGCCGTTGTTGATGGCGGTCGTGCCCGTGTAGGTGTTGGCCCCTGAAAGGGTGAGGACGCCGGTGCCGTCTTTGGTCAGGTTGCCAGTGGTGGCGCTGCCATTGCCGATGGCGCCGGAGATGGCGGTATCTCCCGATCCGCCGATGAAGAGCGTGCGCGCCGCCGCTTCGTTGGAGATGTTGATCTGGCCTAGTTCCAGAGTGGCCCCACCCGTCATGTTGTTGTCGATCCTGCGGTTGGCTCCGGTGTTGCCGGTGACGGTGCCGCCGAGGGTCAGGTTGTTGGAGCCGGACACGTTCAGGGTCGTGCTCAGGAGCACGTCGTTGCCCACGGCGTTGGCGCCGGAGAGATCCGTGGTGGCTTGCAGGGCGGTGGCGCTGCTGGTGACCCTGAGGGTGCCCGTGCCAAGAGCGTTGGCGTGGCCCAGCGCCAGAGTGCCGCTGGCGAGGAAGGTGTCACCAAGGTAAGTGTTGGCGCTGTTGAGCGTGAGCGTGCCCGGGCCCTGCTTGGTGAGGCCGCCCGCGCCTTGCAGGACTTGGGTGATGCCGACGTTGAAATTCTGGGTGTCGATGAACACGCCGTTGGCGAGGATTTGCACGTCGCCCGTCTCGAAGTTGCGGATGAAATTCGCCTCATGGCCGGTGACGCGGAGGATGCCGCCGTTGAAGTTGATCGTGCCGCCGAGGGCGCCGCTGCCTTCCTGGATGTAACCCGTCTCCAGCACGCCACGGCTGGCGGCGGTGCCGTTGAGATTGAGGGTACCCTGGCTATTCGCTTCGAGGGCCAAAGTGACAAAAGGAGCCGTGACCCTGCCACCGGCTTCGACATTGAGCGTGCCGTTGCCTTGTCTGCCCACCCACAATTCGCTTGAGTTATCCCACCAGGAACCGGTTCCCGTCACCGTCGCCACTCCGGTGCTGCCGGAGCCGTAGCCGATGCGGCCGATAGCATTGGTGACCCTGCCGCCGGCTTCGACATTGAGCGTGCCGTTGCCGTCGTGGCCCACCGACAAGTGGGTTGAGTTATCCCACCTGGAATCGGTTCCCGTCACCGTCGCCACCCCGGTGCTGCCGGAGTTCCTGCCGATATAGCCGATGTTGTCATTGGCGACCCTGCCGCCGGCTTCGACATTGAGCGTGCCGTTGCCATTGAAGCCCACATAGAAGAAGTCGTTGAGAGTCCATGTTTTCGCATTGAGCACATTTACCGTGCCTGTCTGCCCGGCGTCGTAGCCGATGTAGGCAAGTCCGGAGCCGGCATTGTCCGTGGAGATGGTGGTCGTAAGGTTGCCGCTGATGCGCACTTGCTGCCCGGTGACGGGCATGCCCAGGCTCCAGTTGGGGGTGGTGTGCCAGCTTCCGCTGTTGAGGTTATTGATGAGGTTGTTCTGCCCCAGGGCCATGCCGCCGGGAAGCAGCAGGAGGGTGGTGGTGAGGATGAGGTGTGTTTTCATGGGAGTGGGGGGATGGGGAATGACGAATGGGAGGGTATTTTGGTTTGCTCAGGCGGAGACGGTGATGCTGACTTCATCGCTCCACTGGCCGACGCGGGCGTCGCCGGTGCGGAAGATGGCTTTGTAGGTCCACTTTTCGGGTGAGGCGGGCAGCGGGGTGGTGTCGAGGTAGTTGGGGGTGCTGTCGAAGGCGAGGGGGGCGTAGTCCGCCTCTCCGCGCTTGACCTGGTTGGCGAAGTCGGCTTCCTTGGTCTTGATGTAGTCGGCATTGGGCATGGCTGAGTGGGGAGGGGGAGACGGAGAGAGGGGGGGGAGGGGGAGTTAAGCCTTTAGGCGATCATTGAGAGCGGGGTGGGGCGTTGGGGACGTGCGGAATGATCGGCTGAAGCCTTGACTCCAGCGTGGTGTGGCCGGCTCGCGCCACGGGCACGGGGCGTGCTGGCGCCGGTCTGGGGCGTATGGGTCCCGATCTGCGGCGTATCGGCGCCGATACGGAGTGTGCTGGTCCCGGTGCGGGGCGTCTGGGCGCCAATAGGCGGCGTGCCAGCGCCGGTGTGGGGTGTATGGGGTCCGGTCTGGGGCGTATTGGCGCCGGTACAGTGCGCATGGGTCCCGGTATGGAGCGTGGGGAAACCGGCTCGGTCGCCGGCTGGGCTGGGATGTTCTATGGAGAGGGCAATGAAGGCGGCGAAAGCGAGAGGGACGCTGTTGTCGCCGAATGCCTCGCGGAGGCACACCTGGTTGACGCCGGGCTGTTCTTCTTCGGGAGAGTTCATCAAAAAAGGAAGGCGTATGAGGACAAAGCGGGGGAGCGAAGGGAGGGAGAGCGTGTCATGAGTCCATCTGCCTCTAGGGATTCCCGAACCGGCGATTACAGATTTTTTGACGAGAGACGAAAAAAGGGGGGAGGGCGCTGCGCGCGGAGCCGGTAGGGACGCGCTGTGCCGCGTCCCTGATTTTTCGCGGGGCGGAGGCGGCGGGGTGGCGGTAGGGACGCGCTGTGTCGCGTCCGTGATGCGGAAAGAGGCTCCGCGCCGCCTCCGCCCCCGGACAAATGGTCGGGAATACAATCTCGCCCTCAGCGCCGCCTCCGCCCTCTCTATATTGGGACGCGGCACAGCGCGTCCCTACCAGATATGTCGCCGCCTCCGCGCTCCTTGCCAGCAGGGCTGCCACCGGCCTAAAGCGGCAGCAGGGCTGCGCGCAGTCCAAGGAAGGAGGCTTGCCAAGCCTCCGGCCAAGGAGACTGACTAGCCATGCCGGGCATTCCCACCCGTGCTGGCCTTTGGCAAGTGCCGTTCCTTGCTCACGCCGCTGCCTCCAAGCTCCCGATGCCTACCCCACCTCACTGCCTGTTTCACACCCACTTCCCGGATGAACCCACACAGCCGGGAGACGAACTGTGCTACTCGGCGGGCAGTTCCAGGACGACGCGGAAGCCGGCATAGTTAGCACGCTGGAACGGAGATTGCCAGCTACGATTAGATGAAAGGGTGTAAATAGACACGCAGTTTCTCAATGAGCCGCCACGTCTGACACGGTCCTGCTGTCCTGCATCGTACCAATCCTGGCACCATTCCATGACATTGCCGCCCATGTCGTACAGACCGAAGCCGTTGGGTTTGAAGCTGCCCACCGGGGCGGTGAGGGGATAACCGTCATCGTAATCGAGATAGTTGGCTGGATCGTCGCCGCGTGTGCCATAGGGCTGGGCCGAGCGATCGGCGTAATTGCCGTCGTCCGGACCGGGAGGGAAGGAGCCGCCCCAGGGATAGACATCCTCCAGGCGCATGGACTTTTGGCGTGGAAGCAGCGTGGACTCCTCCCATTCTCCAATTCCCACGGCATGGCTCCATTCCGCGTCAGTGGGCAGGCGGTATTTCCCCTGCGCGGTGAGGATGCCTGTTTCCCGCTCCTTGCGGGTGAGCCACTCGCAAAAGCTCACCGCCTCCTCCCAGTTCACGTGGGTCACCGGATGCTCTTCCGCGCGCTCGGTGACGGTGAAGCTGCCGTAAGACTGGTTTTTCCATTCCTCGTTAATTCCAGGGTTTCCCGCGGCGTAGGCGGCGTAGTCTTGGTAGCGCGTCTCATAAATGGAGAAAAGAACCCTGGCGCCGGGCACGGGCACGAACTTCATGCCGAGGGAGTTGATGAAGGCCGGCTCTTTGGCGGCACTGGCGGGTTGTAGGACAGCCGTCCTGGCTGTTTGTGCGTCTAGCGTCCTGCCCGGCGCGGAGGCGGCGCGCTCCAGGTAAAGCCAGGCTGCCAGGCCCGCCAGCGCCAGCACGGCTGAGGTCAGCCACGCCAACGCTGAGCGTTTCTTTTCTGTCTGTGTGATGACCGGCGGCTGGGGAGGGTGGTAAGAATGGTCGCCGGGCCGCTGCGGGCGGGCTTCGCCAGGAAGGGTGGCTCCCGGACCGGTCTGGGGGATGGGCTGGGTGAGGATGCTGTCGAGGCCGGCGCGCATGTCGGCGGCGGTGGGGTAGCGCAGATCGCGGTCCTCGCGCATGGCGCGGGCGATGATGGCGTCGAAGCGGGGGTCGAGGCCGGGCACCTGGATGGAGGGCAGTTCGAAGAGGCCCTGCGGCAGCTTGCCGGTGAGCATGTGGTAAAGCATGACGCCGGTGGCGTAGATGTCCACGCGGCGGTCTGCCTGCGCGCCGAGGATGAGGGACTCCGGGGCGATGTAGTGGGGTGTGCCCAGAGTGGCGCCGCTGTGGGTGATGCCGATGCTGTCGTCGCCCAGGCTGATTTTGGCGAGGCCGAAATCAGTCACTTTCACAGCGCCGTCATAGCCGACCATGATGTTGGCGGGCTTGATGTCGCGGTGGATGATGCCGCGCTCGTGGGCGTAGTGCAGGGCATCGCAGACGTGGGCGGCAATGGCCATGGCGTGCTCGGTGTGGAGCCGGCGGTTGGCGGCGATCATTTTCTGCACGTCGGTGCCCTCGACGTACTCCATGACGATGTAGTGCAGGCCGCTGTCCGTCTGGCCGAAGTCATGGACGGCGATGATGCCGGGGTGGCTGAGCTTGGCCAGGGCGCGGGCTTCGTTTTTGAAGCGCTCGCTGAAGCCGGCGTCCGCGGCGTGGAGGTCGTTGGAGAGAATCTTGATGGCGACGAGGCGGTCGAGGGCGGGCTGGCTGGCCAAGTAAACGGCGCCCATGCCTCCGTGGCCGAGCATGGAGAGAATCTCATACTGCGGCAGGAGCTTTTGCAATGCCTCGGGTGCGGGGGGCTGCCAGAAGCGCCCCGGCGACTGGGCCGGCCCGCTGTCTTCGCCAAAAAGCGCGCGCCCCAACTCGCCGAGAGAAGGTTCGTCGCCGGCGATATCTTCGTTGGGCTTCTGGTCAGGCATGGACGGGATTGATTTCTCTGCGTTCAATCTAGGGATTGCCGTCTTGGAGGTTACAGGGATGCGGCTTTTTGTCGTTAAAAAGTTATTGCGCGATTTGCCATCTGCTTGCTTAATCAAAGACTTCCCGATGGATGAGTTCTCAGCAACCCACCAAGATGTGTTTCCGACGACGCGCTGGAGCTTGGTTCTGGCCACCAGTCAGGGTGGAGACGGCGAGCGGGCCGCGCTCGATGAGCTGTGCCGGAAGTACTGGCAGCCGGTGCGGAGTTTTTTCAGCCTGCGCGGCGTGAGGGGGGTGGAGGAGGCGGAAGATCTGACCCAGGAGTATTTCGCCAGCCTGCTCGCACGGGAGTACCTGAGCCATGCGGATCAAAGCCGCGGACGCTTTCGCGCGTTTCTGGTCCAGGATCTCAAATTTTTTCTCTGGGATGCCCTGGCCAAGCGCCAAGCCGGCAAGCGCGGCGCGAACATGGTCTTTGTGCCGTTGGACACGTCGGTTATCGAAGCGGAGCACGCTGCTGAAAATACGGCTATTTTTGACCACCAATGGGCTCTGCAAATCGTGCATAACGCGCGCGAGCAATTGCGTGCCGACTACGAGAAGAAAGGCAAGGGCGATTTGTTCCGCCTTCTGCAGCACGGCTTGGTGCGCAGCCTGGAAGCGGCGGACTATGAGCAGTGGGCCGCCCAAATGAGCATGAGCCCGGGCGCGCTCAAGGTGGCGCTCCACCGCCTGCGGGGCCGCTTTCGCAAGGCGCTGGAAGATCAGGTGCGCGAGACGGTTTCCAGTGATGAGGATTTCGAGGAGGAGATGCGCCATCTCCGCCGCGCTTTGCGGGAGGCTGCCTCGGAGGAGTGATTTCCGTGCCATGGAATCATTGAGCCTAAAGTTTCCCGGTGGCAGCGGGCAAGGGGGGGCGTCAGTAAGGCGGACGTGTCGTCCGCCCTGTCTGGCGGGCTTCCCAGCCCGCCATCACGGCGGGGCATCAAACTCTGCTTTGTCCATTGCCCGGACTCCAATCCGCATGAGCAGAGCGGGCTGCAAGCCCGCTTGACGAGGCGGACGACACGTCCGCCCTACAGCGCCGCCGTGCCGCGGCCATAAGCCACCCGCCACGGAGTGGCGGGGTACTTTCCGCTCTGCGCTCTGCGCTTTGCCCCACTTTACAGCGCTTCGATGAAGGCGAGGAGGTCGGCCATGTCCTGCGGGGTCATGCCGGTTTCCAGGCCTTCGGGCATGAGGCTTTGGCCGTTTGAGGCGCTGCCTTGGATCTCCGACCGGGGAATCACGATCTCGGCGCCGCCCATCATTTTCAGGGTGACGCTGCTGGCATCATCCTGGGTGATGATGCCGGGGACGACGCTGCCGTCTTTCTTGGTGAAGGTGTAGGCGATGTATTGCGGCTGCACTTCCTTGTGCGGATCGAGAATGGCTTCCAGGATGCCGTCGCGGCCGCGGGTTTTGACCGTGACCATGTCGGGGCCGACGGCGAGGCCCATGCCTTCGGCGATGTGGCAGGCCATGCAGCGGCCGATGAAGTGGTTGCGCCCGGCGGCGGGGTCGCCTTTGAGGTCGATGGCGGGCGCGAACTGGGCGGCGACTTCCTCGCGCGAGGGCGGGATGACGGCGGCGAGTTTTGCGCGGGCGAGTTTGACCAAGGCGGCGTCTTTGTGCTGGATGAGGTTTTGCACCTGCGCGGCGCTCAACTCCTTTGCCTCGGGCGCGCCGGTCTGGCCGATGCGCTGGAGCAATGCGCTGGCGCGGTCGGGGCGGTCGAGCAGGGCGGCGAGGGCGGCGGCTTTGGCTTTGGGGCCGAAGCCGGGCCAGAACTGGAGGAGTTGTGCGGCGAGACCTTTGGCGTTTTGTTTGGCGAGGGTGGTGACGGCGGTGGTTTGCACGGCATCCGGCTGGCCTTCGGCGAGGCAGGCTTTTAATGCGGTGTGAGCGGCAGGGGCGGAGCTGAGGCCGAGGAGTTGGATGGCGGCGCGGCGGTCGGCTTCGGCGGCGTCCGGTGTGGTGGCGGTTTGCGCGGCGCTGGCGAAGACGCCTTGCAGATGGCCTTCGGTGTCCGCTTTCTCGATGGAGGAACCGGCCTTGCGCAAGCCTTCGGCGAGGGCGGTGACAAGTCCGGTCTGTTCGGCGAGGGTTTGCTGCGTGATGAGGGCGAGCGTGGCGCTGACATCGGCGGGTTGGTTTTCCGCGCCGATGGTGACGAGCAGGGGCTTCAAGTGGTCGTGAGGGGCGTCGAGTTGGAGTGCTTTCGCGAAAACCGGCGCGGCAAAGGCGGGCGGCGCGCTATACACGGCGGCGAGGTGCCAGGGGTTGTCCTTGCACAAATCAGCGGCCATGACGTCTCGGGATTTGTCTGAAAATGGCATGTCGCCAAGAGCCAGCAAATGTGCGAAGACGAGGCGCGGATTCGTTGATTGCGGAATGTGGATTGCGGATTGCGGATTGATGGCGAGGGCGCGTTCGATGACAGCGGGATGATCGGAGGCGAGCGCGAGTTGCAGGGTTTCCTGGTCGAGCGCTTCAAGTCCTTGCAGCGCACCCAGCGCGTGCAGTTTGGCGGGCGCAGGCGCATCACTGCTGGCGACGAGTACTTTGAGCGGCTCCACCGCGGTTTTGTCCTGACGCTCGTAAAGCAAACGATGCGCGGTGTCGCGATGCCAGCCGTTGGGGTGGGTGAGGGTTTGCACCAGCTCGGCGGTGGTGGCGCCGGCGAGGTTGACGTTGGCGCGGCGTTTCCAATTGGCGCGGCCGGGCACGAGGCGGTAGAGGCGGCCGCGGTCGTTGCCGTTGTTGAGGTCGATATGCTGCTTGATTTCATCCGGGATACTCCAGGGATGCTCGATGACCTCGCGGTACATGTCGCAGATGTAAAGGCAGCCGTCGGGGGCGTTGGCGAAGTTGACGACGCGCACCCAGGTGTCCGTGCTGGCGGCGAACTCATAACCGCGCTCGTCTTCTGGGCGCTCGCCGGCGAGGTTCACGCCGTCTTCCGCGGGCCGGATGATCTTGCGATGCACTAGCTGGCCGCCGGCATCGCCGGTGAAGCTGTTGTTGACGAAATCCGGGCCGAGGGTGTCGCCGCGATAGATGGTGGTGCCGGTGGCGCCGGTGAAGTAACCGGAGACGCGCCCGCCGCCTTCCACGCTGCCTTTGACGACGCCGGAGACGCGCCAGCGCGTGCGCAGTATGCGCCAGGGTTCGTCCGGGCTGAGGCGGAAGACCTCGGCGGCGGGGCCGTCGGCGGCGATGCTTTGACGAGAGCGCGGCATTTGGTAATGGGGGTTGCGCGCGGTAAAGCGGTCGTCATAGACCCAGTGCTGGAGGTGGTCGGAGTTCGAGCAGCCGAACTTGCGACCGTAGTCGTCGAAGCTCAATCCGTACTGCGCGCCGCCGGCTTCGAGGCCGAACTCGAGGGTGACGGGGTCGAACCAAAAGTCTCTGCCGCCGAGTTCGAGGCCTTCCTGTGGCTCAGGCGTCTCGCCTGAGGGGTGTGCAGCGGGCATTTTGCCCGCTGCAGGCAGAATGCCTGCAGTACTCGACTCAGGCGAGACGCCTGAGCTACGGCGTACCACGCCGCGGTTGCCGCCGCCGGCGAGGATGTGGATGCGGTTGTCCTGGCCCCACTGCGGATTGTTGGCCATGCCCTGAACGTTGATGAGCTTGAGCCCGGTGCCGAAGCCGGTGAAGATTTTTTCCCGCACCTCGGCTTTGCCGTCGCCGTCCTCGTCTTTGAACGACCAGATGTCGGGCGTGGCGATGACGAAGAGCTGGTTGTTCGCCCAGATGAGGCCGGTGGGCCAGGGGAGCTGGTCGGCGAAGACGGTGCTCTTGTCGTAATAACCGTCGCCGTCGGTGTCTTCCAGCATGGAGACGCGGCCGAGGTGGGGATCGGAGTCGCGCATCTCGGAGTAGTCGATCATCTCGCAGGCGAACATCCTGCCGCGTTCGTCAAAGCAGATGGCGATGGGGTCGGTGACCTGCGGCTCGTGCGCGGCGAGTTCGAGTTTGTAACCGGGTTTGACCTTCCAAGTGGCGAGCGCGTCCTTCGGCTCGACGGCGGGATAACGCGGGAGATCCTTGGCGGGATCGACGGTGACTGGGGCTTTGGTTTCACCGTATTCCGCCTGATAGGTGGAGCGGGATTTGATGCCGTCGGCGGCGTGAAGGCTGACACCGAAGGTCACGAGCATGGCGGCGATTTTGGGGACAGGATTCACGGGATTTTGGGTGGATTGACAGGATTGAGGGAGTGTAAAGGGATACGGAGGCTGGCGAGGTGTGCTCTGCCGCCAATGTGCCGGAGTTTGGTATTTTTGTGACTGGAGGGCGGGATTGTATTCCCGCCGACTTTTTTGGGGGGACGGGTGAGCGAAGGTTGTGGTGAGGTTGTTCGGAACGGGTGACCGGAAAAAATGGGCCGGAATACAATCCGGCCCTCCGGTTAGAGGTGCAGGGCATGGATGCGCCCAATATAAGGCCAATGTTCCGCACTGGAAACGAGGCTGGCGCGAACCGGGTTGTTGCGGAGGTAATGCCATTTTTCCGTGTAGCTTTCGTCATGGCGGAGTTGGCGATCCCAAAAATCACGCTGCCAGATGGGTACTTCTTCAGGCCGAGGCCAGCGTTTGGAAGCTTCCTGGCGCCACCATTTCATCCAATTTTTGAGCGGGGGAGAGCCGGCGGAACGCGGCGCGGCAAACAAATGCAGGTGATCCGGCATGAGCACGTAATCTCCGACAAGCCATTGAGACTCATCGCGGCTCCAGATGCCGTGAAGGAGAGCATGGACATCGTCACGATCCAAACGCGCGAGCGGTGAAGCCGTGCAGACGGTCATCCAAAGAATGTTGCCGGCCCACGGCGCGTTCAGCAACGGCAGATGCGCGGGACGCGAGCGGCCGATTCGGTCACCAGGGATGGAGTTATCATCGAGCATATCTGGAGGGCGGGATTGTATTCCCGCCGACTTTTTTTGGGGGACGAGTGAGCGAAGGTTGTGGTGAGGTTGTTCGGAACGGGTGACCGGAAAAAATGGGCC
>CAZNKC010000024.1:19828-38616 GCA_964573315.1 uncultured Verrucomicrobiaceae bacterium
GTGAGCGAAGGTTGTGGTGAGGTTGTTCGGAACGGGTGACCGGAAAAAATGGGCCGGAATACAATCCGGCCGTCCTATTTGAGGGAGCGGAGCCAGGCGGTTAGGTGGAGGAGGTCTTCCTCGGGCATGGTTTGATCGAGGCCCATGGGCATGAGGCTGGTGGGGAGGGTGGTTTGGGCGATGATGTTGGTGTGGGGGAGGATTTTTTCCTGGCCGGCGACGTCCATGATGAGCAGTCCCTCGGCGGTGTGGCTGCGGATGACGCCGAGGTGGGTCTGGCCGTCGCGGGTCTCGAACAGGTGGGCTTCGTAATCGCGGGCGAGGGTGTTGCTGGGGAAGATGATGCTTTCCAGGAGGTCGCGCTCGGTGCGGATGGCGCCGATGTGGGAGAGGTTGGGCCCGAGGTCGCGGCCGAGGTCGCCGATCTTGTGGCAGGCGATGCAGGTGCCTTTGCCTTGCTCGAAGACGAGGCGGCCTTTGGCGGGATCACCGATGGCAGCGGCTTTTTCGGCGAGGGCGCTCAGTTCGCGTTTTTTCGCTTCGATGGCTTCGGCGGCTTGGCTGTAGGCGGGGAAAATGAGGGTCTCGAAAATCTCCGAGGGCGCGTTGCTGAAGGCGGTGCGGTAGAGGCTTTCCTGGTGGCTGGCGAGCGCGGGGTTTTGCGCAAGCGCGGTGGCGAAGGCTTTGGCGAGTTCGGCGTCCTGCGCTTTGCGGATACGGGGCAGGAACTCTTTGATCTCGACGGGGCCGATCTTGGCGAGAGCGGGTGCGAGGGCGGTGAGCTGATCCGGCTGCAACGGCGCTTTGGCGAGCATGGTGGCGGCTTGGATGCGGGCGGCTGCGGAGGCGGTGCTGCCGGTCAGGGTGTCGAACAGGAGGGTGAAGGTCTCGCCGGTGAGCTTGAGGTTTTTCAGGGTGTCGAGGGCTTTGAGGCGGAGCGGGAGCGGCTGCGCGGTGTCGTTGGCGAGGGCTTGGAGGTCGTTGTCGAAGCGGTTGGCGCCGAGTTTTTTGATGGCGTCCAAAAGCAGCGGCGTGGGGGCGGTGGAGAGTTGTTTGCCGAGAGGCGGAAGCCAGGCGTTGTTAGTGACGGGGGCGGATTGTCCGGCGATCACTTCGAGGGCGGTGATTTGCGCGGCTTCGGAGGGATGCCGGAGGAGGGCGGTGATGAGCTTTTGTGTGTTAGGTTTGTCGATGAGCGCGGAACAGTAGGCGCGCAGGGCGGCGTGTTGGTGCGGGGCGAGGTCTTCTTCGGCGAGCCATTTTTCGAGCTTGGGCGTGACCCATTCGTCGGAATCGGGATGAGAGATGACAACGCGGAGGGCGACGCGGGCGAGATCGGCGTTCAACGAATCCAAATGATCGCTGGCGATGCCGGTGGTGAGATTGACGGAGGCGGAGTCCTCGGGTGTGAAGCAAAGGAGGGCATGACGGAGCGTGGCGAGGTCTTTGGCGTCTTTGACGTCGTGGTAACCGACGGTGTAAAATTTTTGGGAAAGCGCGATGAGCGAGTGCTCGGTGGGCTGGTCGATGTCCTGGCCGAGGAGGGATTTGAGGACGGTGTTGATGGCAGTGATTTCGGATTGCTTGCCGTGGCCTTCGGGGATGTTTTGGTTGATCCACTCCATGGCGCGGCGGCGGAGGTGGAGGTCGTCTGACTGGAGGTGGTTTATTTGAGTTTTGAGGTCGTTGGGGACGGGTGAGCTGGCGATTGAAGTGGGCGGGAATACAATCCCGCCCTCCGGTTGGATGCGATAGACGCTGCCGCGCATGTCGGGCTTGGCCATGAGGCTGGCGGGGCAGCCGATGCGGAACCAGCCGCCGGTGTTGAGGACGATGAGGGAGCCGTCGCGGGGGTCTTCGATGACGTCGGTGAGATGGACGTCGGGGTCGTTGATTTTAAGGAACTCATGCTCGATGGCGGTGTAGGTGGAGCCGGAGGGGGTGAGTTCCGTGCGGACGAGGCGCTGGGTGTTGAAGTGGGTGACCATCAACTGAAGCGTACGCGGTTCGTTATTCCCGGTTTGAAGTGGGCGGGAATACAATCCCGCCCTCCAGAAGGCGCAGCCGGAGACGGCGACGTGGCCGTAGTTGTAGATGACGGGCATGGTCTCCAGGGTGCGGGGGAGGCCTTCGATGGCTTTCATTTGATCGGCTCGCTCATAGACGCCGCCGTAAAGCCAGTGCATGAGGGTGTCGCCGCGCGGGTTGGAGTAGTAGAGGTTGCAGGTGCCGATGATGTCGCCGTCCGGGGTGAAGTCGAGAGCGGTGGGGTTGTCGGCGCAGCCGAGGGAGTGCCACTGCACGTCGGAGCCGTCGGGCTTGCAGGACCAGACGCCGCTGGCCTGCCCTTCGTGGACGAGGTCGCCGTCCTTTTGTTTGACGACGTGGCCTTTGCGTCCGTGGCACCAGTAGAGGCGGCCGTTGGGATGGAGTTTGGGGCCATGCACGTCGGCGGCGTTGCCGGTGTAGTCGAAGCCGGTGACGATCATCTCGCGTTGGTCGGCGATGCCGTCGCCATCGGTGTCGGTGAGTTTCCAGAGGCCGGGCGGGGAGCAGACGTAAAGGCTGCCGTCGTGCCAGCAAGCGCCTTGGGGGAATGTCATTCGGTCGGCAAAGACGGTGCTTTTGTCGAAAGCGCCGTCGTCGTCGGTGTCCTCCAGCATGAGGACGCGGTTGGGGGGATTGGCTTCGAGTTGTTTTTTGTTCCAGTTCACGCCCACGGCGTCGCCGATGAAGAGACGTCCTTGGTCATCGAGGCATCCCATGATGGGATGGGTGACGAGAGGCGGGGCGGCGGCAAGAGTCAGCGTGAAACCGTCCGGCAAAGTGTGGTCGATTGCGGATTGCGGATTGTGGATTGCGGATTTGTCCAAGGTGACGACGACGGGCCGCTTGGCGGACTCCGGGATGGTATCGGACTGATCCGGCGGCAGGTCGGCGGCGGAGGCGGAGAGGACCGAAAATAAAAAAAGGCTGGGGAGGCGGTGACACATGGCTGGAAGGGAACGTGGCAGCGGGGAATGGATTTTCAGAGGCAGCGTTTTGGAGTGGGGGGCTGTAAAGTGGCGCAAGCTTCCAGCTTGCGCGAAATTTCTGACGGGCAACCAAGATGGTTGCCCCACTTTCGGAAAGCGGCGTCGCCGCTACGCTCTGCCACCATTGCTCCAAAACGCCACGCAGGATGACGTTGTGAGAAAACGCGGGCTGGCTATGGATGCGCGGTGCGGGATTATTTGCAGATTCACTTGGTGGTGCTGGCCTGGGGCTTTACGGCGATCCTGGGACGGTGGATCGAACTGCCTCCCATGGGGCTGGTCATCTGGCGCGCGGCGCTGGCGGCGGCTGGTTTTGCGTTGGTGGCCCGGCTGTGGGGGGTACGATTGCGGAGCGGCAAACGGCGGGCGCTGGCGCTGATGGGCGTGGGGTTTCTGCTGGGCTGGCACTGGGTGCTGTTTTTCCTTTCGGCGCGGTTGGCGACGGTTTCGGTGAGTCTGGCGGCGCTGCCGACGGCGATGCTGTGGTGCTCGCTGATCGAGCCGCTGGTGGATGGGTCGCGGCGCTGGCGCTTGGGTGAGCTGCTCGTCGGCGTGGTGATGGTGGGGGCGGTGTGGCTGATCTATCAGGTAGAGCTGACGCACTGGTGGGGCTTCACCGTGGGACTCGTGTCGGCGCTGCTGGCGGCGTTTTATGCGGTGCTGACGAAGCAACTGGTGGGGCGCTCGCCGGGAGTGGCCATCGGTTTTTATCAAATGACGGGCGCGCTGCTGGGGGTGCTGGTGGGATTGCCGCTGGCCGGTGACGGCGGCGGGATCGGCTGGCCGTCGGCGGCGGATTGGCTCTGGCTTTTGCTGCTGGCCTGGGGCTGCACGGTGGGGGCTTATCTGGGCTACATGGACGCGCTGAAGCGGGTGTCGGTGTTCACGGTGAATGTGATTTACAATCTGGAACCGGTCTATGGCATCCTGCTGGCGCTGCTGTTCTTCGGCGAGGCGGAGTTGATGAGCGCGGGTTTCTACGCGGGCGCGGCGGTGATCGTGGCGATGGTGCTGCTGCTGCCGTGGATGCGCGGGGAACGTGAAGTGTAGGCGGGCTCGGCCAGAGCGCGGGAGATCGTATTCTGGCGAATGCGCCTACACCTTCACCCGGCGGGCGAGGTGGAATTTGGTGTCGGCGGGCGGAGTCCAGGCGGCGAGTTGGTCGAGCAGGGAGTCGATGTCCGGCGCGGTCAGGATGCGCGCGCGGTCCTGGGCGGTGAGAAAAGCCGTGGCGACGAGATGATCCAAAAACCCGAGCAGGTGGTCGAAGAAGCCGTCCACATTGAGCAGACCGACCGGGTGTTGATGGATGCGCAGTTGCGCCCAGGTGAGCACTTCGAACAATTCATCCAGCGTGCCGAAGCCGCCGGGCAGGGCGATGAAGGCGTCGCTTTCCTCCACCATCATGAGCTTGCGCTCGTGCATGGTGGCGACGACGCGCATGTCGGTGACACCGGGATGCTTGAGTTCGCGGGTATCGAGAAAGGCCGGGATGACTCCCGTGACCCGTCCGCCCGCCGCCAGCGCCGCGTCCGCCACCGCGCCCATCAGACCGACACCACCGCCGCCATACACCATGCGGATGCCACGGCGGGCGAGCGCCTTTCCGGCAGCGACAGCGGCGGCGACGAAACGGGAGTCGTTTCCAGGACTGGAGCCGCAATACACGGCGAGGGAGTGGAGAGGTGGAGCGAGCGGCATGAAAGGAAACAGAACTGGGGGAAGCGCCGATATGGGTCAGGCAAGAAAAAGCGGATGCAAGCGGGAGCTTTTGGGGGCGTGCCGAGAAAGGCGCGGCGGCCAGGGAGCCAGACTTGCCAAGTCTGGCGTTTTTGTTTTTGTACTTGGGCAAGCGGCGCTCCTTGGCTTGGGGCATTCAGGCTGAAAACCTGAATCACACCTCTCAGGCAGAATGCCTGAGCTACTTTCCGCCATTGATCTTTGCTCCGGGCGCTTTCAGTATCGGGCATGACCAAGAGCGTTGATGCAGGGATGATCGAGGCGTTGAAACAGATCGCCGGGGCGGAGCATGTGCTGGTGGAGCGGGAGGATGTGATTCCGTATGGGTTTGATGGGACGGCGGCTTTGAAGGCGGGGGCGGGGGCGGTGGTGTTTCCGCATTCGACGGAGGAGGCGGCGGCTTGCGTGCGGCTGGCGCGGGAGCGCGGGGTGCCGGTGGTGACGCGGGGGTCGGGCACGGGCTTGAGCGGGGGTAGCGTGCCGGTGGAGGGTTGTCTGGTGCTGTGCGTGGCGCAGATGGACCAGATCATCGAGCTGGATGAGAAAAACCTGACGCTGCGCGCGCAGTGCGGGGTCATCACCAAGGAGATCGATGACGCGGCGCAGGCGGTGGGGTTGTTTTACCCGCCGGACCCGGGGTCGATGAAGATTTCCACCATCGGCGGCAACGTGGCGGAGAACAGCGGCGGCTTGCGCGGGCTGAAGTATGGGGTGACGCGGGATTATGTGATGGCGCTGCGGGTGGTGCTGCCAGACGGGGCGGACATCTGGCTGGGCAACAAGTGTGTGAAGGACGTGGCGGGTTACTCGATGAAGGATTTGTTCGTGGGCAGCGAGGGCACGCTGGGGATCATCACGGAGGTGATTTTGAAACTGGTGCCGAAACCGCCGGCGCGGCGGACGATGCTGGCGCTCTATGACTCGATGGGCGCGGCGGCTGAGACGATCTCGGCGATCATCGCGGCGAAGATCATCCCCTGCACGCTGGAGTTTCTGGATCGCGTGACGGTGGCCTGCGTGGAGGATTACGCAAAGATCGGGCTGCCGACGGACGTGGAGGCGCTGGTGCTGATGGAGACGGACGGACACCCGGTGGTGGTGGCGGAGGAGGCGGAGGCGATGATGCGCATCGCTCAGGCCAATGGAGCGCGCGAGGTGAAGGCGGCGGCGGACGAGCAGGAGGGGGCGAAGCTGGCGGCGGCGCGGCGCAACGCCTTCAGCGCGCTGGCGCGCATCCGGCCGACGACGATCCTGGAGGATGTGACGGTGCCGCGCAGCGAGTTGGCGCGGATGGTGGCGTTCATCGCGGAGGTGGCGGAGCGGCACAAACTACAAGTGGGCACGTTCGGGCACTTGGGGGACGGCAATCTGCATCCGACTTTTTTAACCGACGAACGCGACTCCGAGGAGATGCACCGGGTGGAGGTGGCGCTGGAGGAAATCGTCAATGAGACGATCCGCCTGGGCGGCACGGTGACCGGGGAGCACGGCGTGGGCTTGGCGAAGAAGGCGTTTGTGAAGCGGCAGCTTGGGGAGGGGAGCTATGAACTGATGCGGAGCATCAAACGGGCGCTAGACCCGGAGGGGTTGTTGAATCCGGGGAAGATTTTTGATCTTTGAGCGGGCGGGGCTTTTTTGGACAGGATTGACAGGATTTCAGGATTAACGGGATTTTTTTCGGTCGGGCGGCAAGGGAAATCAGGAACGATAGCATCCTGGTTTGGAAGCTATCCGGATAACTGCCGTCGCGGGCGGCGCAGTCTGGCGACTGCGCCTACGGGTGTTGCCCGCGAACAATGAAGCGGGAATACAATGCCGCCTGCCCTCAGAAGAAGCTGTCCGAGCCGACGGTGAAGGTGACGTTGCTGATCTTGGCTTTGGCCATGGAGTTGAGCACGTCGATGACGCGTTCGTATTTGGCCTGCTCCTCGGCTTCGATGGTGACGAGGACTTTGGCGCCGCGGTTGTCGGCTTCTTGCTTGAGCAGGACGAGGGTGCTGGTGAAGTTGGGCAGGTCCTTGCTTTCGGGCGTGTCGAACTCTTCCTCGTTGAGGGTGATCACGCCGGTTTCCTCGACGGTGACGACGATCTCGTCCGGCATCTCGCGCGGGGTGTCCAGGGCTGGCGGGGCGAGGCCGGGCAGGGTGGTTTTCAACTCCTGCTCCACTTTCACGGCGCCGGCCATGACCATGAAGAAGAGCATGATGACGAAAACCACGTCGATCATCGGCGCGATCTGGAAGCCGAGGTTCACGGTTTCGGACTCGATGCCGCGCTTTTTGGGGCCGCGTGTGTGTGCCTGGTCGCTCATGGTGCTGGCTCAGCCGTCCTGGTTCATGGTGGAGAAGGAAATGTCGTCGATGCCGGCCTGGCCGATGATGGTCATGGCTTTTTGCACCTCCACGGCGGGCAGCGCGCGGTCGCCGCGGATGACCACGCGGTAGGTGGGGTTGCTCTCCTTGCGCTGCTGGAGAATGGCGATGATCTCTTCCTCGGCCACGTCGAGTTCATCGAGCTTGAATTCCGCCTTTTGTTCGTTGGCCTTCCACTTGACGTTGAGGGCGGCTTCGAACATGGCGTTTTTGCTCTCTTTTTTCTGAGCATCCGCCGCCACCGGCAAGCGGATGTCTTTGTCGATCTTGAGCACCTGCGCGGAGGTGATGCTCATGAAGAAGATGAGCATCACCAGCAATACGTCGATCATCGGAGCGATTTGAAACTCCGGCTCGCCGCTTTCGATACTGCCGCCACCTCCACCCATGATCTTATGTCGGTTCGATTGTTGTTACAGGGTTCAAGCCTCAATCCGCGGCGGCCACGGCCACGGCTGCTTCTTCCTCGCCGTCGTCGGCGAGCCAGTTGGGAATGGCGGCGTAGATTTCCTCCTCGCCCACATGGGCGCCTTTCAAATGCTCGTAAGGCATCTTGCGGAAGAGGCCGGTCATGATGTCCGTGAGGCCGTCCATGGAGCCTTGCAGGCGGTTGCGCAAGAAGTAGAAAATCATGAAGGCGGGTACGGCGATGGCGAGGCCGGAGGCGGTGGCGACGAGCACCTCCCCGATGTGACCGGCGAGCGCGGAAGGATTCCCCACACCGCTGGCGCCCAGTTCGGAGAAGGCTCCCATCATGCCGCCCACGGTGCCCACCAGTCCGATCATCGGGGTACAGACACCGATGACGGACAGGTAGTTGATGCGGGTCTGAATGACGGAGTTGACCTTGTTCAGTTCCGCGTACATCGCGCCCTCCAGGGCGTCATGCCCTTCTCCGGCGAAGCTGAGCGTGACCCGCGACACGTCGCAGAAGTAGGAGTCGTTGTTTTTGCAGAACTGGTAGGCGCCCACGTAGTCGCCGATACGGAAGAGATCCTGCACCTGGGCCAACTGGGCGGGCGGGGCCATGCGCTTCAAGTTGGTGCGCATCCACAAGTCCACAGTGAGCCAGATGAGGGCGATGGAGCAGATAGTGAGCGGGTACATGACCCAGCCGCCCTGCTTGAACACTTCCATCATCGTCTTGTCGTGTTTGACGACCTCCTCGGTGGCCGCGCCCCCTTCGGCAGCGGGAGCATCCTGGGCGAGAGCAATGGGAACGGCGGCAGCCAGCGTGAAAAGGATGGCCATCAGGGAGAGATGGCGGAGCAGACGGGAGGTCAGGGTTGGGTTCATGGGGTCGTGATGAATGAAATGGGGTTTTATCAGAGAGGTTCAGGTTTGGGAAGCTTTTTCCTTTTCGCCCTCGGCTTCTTTTGAGGCGGGTGCGTCCTCGTTTTTCATGCCGTTGATGGAGGCTTTCTCACGGGCGGCGATCTCGGCGACGGCGGAGCCGGGATAGGTCTCGACGAGGCGGTTGAAAAAGGTCTGGGCATCCTCGTAACGGCGCATTTTGACGAGCATCCGGGCGGCGTTCAACTCCGCCTCCGGCACGCGCTGCATCTGCGTGCCATAAAAGACCGGGACGCGCAGGTAGGCCATCAAGGCCTTTTCGTATTCCTTCTTGCGGTCATGCACGTCGCCGATGATGCTCCAGACGGCGGCGGAGACGGCGGAGTCGTCGGTGTCCGCGAGGATGATATTGGCCTGGGCCAGGATGGAGGCGAAGTCGGAGGAAGTCTGGCGCTCGATGTTGAGCTTGAGCACCTTCAGCCCCACTTCCTGCTCCTTGGAGAGGCTGAGACGCTGGAGTTGCGGCATGAGAGCGACGGTTTCCTCGAATTTGCCGCCCTGCGCCAGCGTCTCGACGTAGGCGAAAAAGACATCGCGAAACAGGTCGCCGCCGCCTTTGATGTCCTTGAACGGCTCGAAGAAGTCCTTGCCGGTTTTCAGCACGGCGATGGCCTCCTCGGTGCGGCCCTGGGAGAGCAGGGAGCGGCTCTCGGTGAGTTCGGCGGAGTAGGGCCACTCCAGCTCGGCGATGTTCGCGGACGCGAGTGTCGTGCTGGCGGTGTTGGCGCCTTGCAGGCGGACGGTGCGGATGATTTTTCCGGCCTCCACTTTGAAGCTCTCCGCCGGCACGCGCGTGCCGTCCTTGAGGATGATGGCCTGCGCGGTGGCATGATGCGCGCTGGTGATAAAACAAACGGCGAGCAGGAGCGGCAGGAGATGTCTGGCAGGTGTCATCATCGCGTTCATCGTCACAGCGTGTTGAGCAGTTGGCGCGCTTCCTTCATCTCCGGCTGGTCTTCCAGGTCGGCGCGCTTGGTCATTTGGATGAGATACAGTTTTGCCGCCTCGCGGTCCGAGTACTCGCGCTCCGGTGGTGCGGCGGGGCGGTTGAGCGCGATGAAGGAGCGCGCGCATTGCAGGTAGGCCTTGGCCACCCAGGGTTTCCATTTTTGATGGGCGATGAAGACGCGCTGGTAGTAGGGGATGGCGGCGGCGAAGTTCTTCTGCTGGTATTCGATCTCGCCGAGCATGAACAGGGAGATGGCGGTGGCCTCGCCGCGCCATTCGCGGGTGTTGGCGATCTGTTCGTAAAGCGCACGCGCGTCCTCCCATTTCTTGAGCGCGGCCAGGGTCTTGGCCTTGCCGAGGTAGGCATCCAGCAGCCGGGAGCTGGCGGCGTAGTTTTCCATGGCCTCCTCGAACAGTTCCATCGCCTTGTCGTACTCTTCCTTGCTGAAAGCGATCTCCGCGAGGCCCACGGGCGCGGCGTCGGCGAACTCGCTGTCCGGGAACAGCGAGCGCAGCCGCTCGTAGCAGCCGGCGGCTTTTTCCAGATCGCCTTTGTTGCGCGCGTTGTCACCGACGGTGGAGAGCAGCAGCGGGCTGAGGTCGGCGGGATTGGCGACTTCGACGATGATGGCGAAAAGCTTCTCCGCCTTGTCCGGCTCCTTCATCACGCGCGCCAGCCAAGCGCGGGCGAACAGGATGCGTATCTGCGCGGTGCCGTTCATGGCGGCTTCCTCGGGCTTGATGAGTTCTTCCAATTCTTTTTCTTTTTCCTCGAACGTGGGTCCGTCATAGGTGCCGTCGGCATTGCGGCGGCGCTTCGGGGCCAGCAGGCTGCAAAGCTGCTGCATCAGCACTTCGACCTGCTCGTTGGCCGCGTTGGCGATCTTCGGGCGCACCGCTTCGGCCAGCAGCTTGACGGCTTCCTCGGGTTTATTCTCCCGGACGCGGGCGCGGCTGATCCAGGAGATGGCCTTGAGCGCCTGCTCTTCATTGTCCTTGTGGGTGTCGTAGTAGGTCTGCCACATGTCCGCCAGTTCCTTCCATTTGCCCTCGGACTGGTAGAGATCGGTGGCGTTTTCCATCGCGTAGTTGAGCACGTCGTCGGTCTTGGCCTTGCTGACAGCGTTGGCGAAGGCTTCCAGCGCTTTTTCGTACTCCTGGCGCTGGTTGTAACCGTCTCCGAGCAGGGCGTACACTTGGCCGATGTTGGGGTCGTTCGGCGCTTCCTCGACGAGGGCTTGGAGATCTTTCATGGCGGCGTTCACCTCGCGGCCTTGGAACTTGATGAAGGCGAGGCGGTACTTGGCGTCGATGACGTACTGGCCCTTGGGGTTGTCCGCCAAGTACTTGCGCAACGCGGTGGTGACGCTCTTGAAGTCGTTTTGATAAAAATAGCTCAACGCGATGCGGTACTGCGCGTCGTCCTTGTAGGCGGATTCGGCGTTGGCATTGAGCAGCAGCTCCAGGCAGGTGCGCGCGTCCTCGAAGCGCTGCATCTCGAAGAGCACGGTGGCGCGCAGGAAGAGCAGGCGTTCCTTGTCCGCCTTGGGGAAGCCCAGCGCTTTGTCGAAGGACTGCTCGGCGCCCGCCATGTCTCCGGCGTTGTAGGCGAGCATCCCGTACATCTCCGAGACCTCGCCGAGGTTGAGGCCGTCCGGGAAATCGGCGATGTAGCGCTCGCACAAAGCGCGCGCTTCCTTGACGCGCTTGAGCTGGCCGTTGGCGATGATCATGCCGAACAGGGCGCGGTCGCGCTGCGGGAAGGTTTTGTAATCGTCCACGATGACCTCGAAAGCCAGCAGCGCCTCCCAGAAACGGCCCATCTCGAAGTAGCAGCGTCCGAGCCGGTAGTAGAGCGAGGCGTCGTAGTCGGGCCGCTGCTCGATTTCCTCCAGCAGCTTCCTCTCCGCCTCCAGTCGCGCGGTGAGTTCCTCCTTGCTGCCGGGGATGGGGCCTTTGCCAGGGTCGGCGAGGGATTTCTCGATCAAGGCCATGCGCTCTTTTTGCATCCGGCTGATCTCGCTCTGGCGGCGTACCATCTGGTAGGCGGCCAGGGCTTCGCGGTAGCTTTTGCGGTCCAGCATCTGGTCGCCGAGCTTGAGGCTGATGTTGTTCATCTGGGCGACGTTCTCGCCGCCGGTGGCGACGCCGCGCACTTTCTCCATCATGGCCGAGGCTTGCTCGGCCTCGCCCTTGGCCACGAGGATGTCGGCGGAGAGCATGGCGGCCTGGATCGCCGCCGGGCTTTGCACGCCGCCGGAGAGCACTTTGTCGAGGATTTGCAGGGCCTCGTCCTCCTTGCCCTCCTTCCGGTAATGCTCGGCGATGACCACGCCGGCCTCGGCCAGAAACTCCGGCGCTTCGGCGGCGACTTTGCGCAGCATCTCGATGCCTTTGTCCGCCTGTTTGTCGGCGAGGTAAGCTCTGCCGAGAGCCATGCGCACGGGGTTGAAGCTGTCGCCGTCCGGGAACTTCTCGACGTAAAGCTCCAGCGTCTCGATGGCCTTGGGGAAGTCGTTGAGATTGAAATAGCAGGCGCCTTCGACGAACACGATCTTTTCGATGGGCCGCGTGACCTTCTCCTTGATCTGGCTGACCTTGGCGAGCGCCTCCTGGAATTTGCCGTCTTGGAACAGGCTGTACGCCTCGGTATAAAGCGCCTCCATTTCCTGCTCGATGTTCAGGGCCGCGGACGACGCGGGTGCGGGTGTCTCGGTGGGCGCTTGCGCGCGTGATGTTTCCGCTGCCAGCCCGAACAGCAGCACGCCCAGCACGACCGACCGGCCGCGCGGGCGGCAGGTCACGCTTGGGGGTGGCATGGATTCGGCGACGGTTGGGGAGCGCATTTTTTGAGTGGCTGGATGTGAATTTAAAAGGGTGGCGCGAAATTGTCACGCAAGAACTTCAGGGACGTATGGCTGGGGCGGGAGTCTCCAGAGCGGGGGTGAAAAAAGATAAAAACGCGCTTTTTCCTTGAAAATCCCGGTATGGAACATCTAATCTGAACTTTAATGAGCCGAAAAATTCTCATCTTGTTCCCACGGGAACGTCCGCGGATATGTTATCAGCCGGATCGTTCTTTGGAGGGGATTTTCATACGGAACCATAGGCGGCGTGGCGGGCATAGTCGTAAAACAGTCGTTCCTCTCCGGCTGCGGCGTCCGCCCATCTCAGGCGCAACGGGCCGGACGCTCTTTGCCGCTCTCGCATTCCTCGCCGCCTTCACCACGCTCGCGCCCGCCCAAAGCGCCGACTCGGACGGAGACGGCATGACGGATGCCTGGGAGACCACGCATGGTCTCAACCCCAACAATCCTGACGACGCCTTCACCGATCTCGATGGCGACCGCGTTCCCAATCTGTGGGAATACGCGCGCGGCACCGATCCCACCGACCCACAGAGCAAACCCGCCTGGGACGCGGTGGTGGATGGCTCCCTCACGGCCAGCGACCCGCAGCAAGGGCTCTACAAAACACTGCAAGAGGCTTACGACGCCCTTTCAGATGGCGCTTACCGCTCCCTCGTCCGGATCAAACCGGGCTATTATCATGGAGGTTGGACGGGCGCGGGCGATCCGAAAAAAGCGGCTTGGCTGGGTGATTTGGGACCGGAGAAGGCGACTGTGGCCGCCGATTCCATCGATCCTGTGGTGGTTCTCACGGACGAGACGGTGCTCGACGGAATCGAGATCACGGCAGGAGACGATTTGATGCATTACGGGTTCAATGGCACTTTGGTGGTGGCGCAGCCGGACGCCTCCCTTTCGCTGCCCCCGGAAATTCGACTGGTCAATTGCATCCTGCGCGACAGCTATTCTTGGGCTGGGCCGGGCGCTCTGGAGAATGATGGCTGCATCCTGGTGCTGGAGCATTGCACTTTGTGGAACAATGAAGGCAACACGGCACAATCCATTGAAAACATCGATGGCACAGTGGCCATCCAATATTCCATCGTTTACAGTCCTTGGTCTGTTTATCCTGAGATTCAGGACACCGCTCAAGGAGTGACGGTGCATCAGTCCATTGTCCACGGCGGCTTTGGCGGCGGCATCGACAGCGATCCCCATCTGACGTTCTTGGGGTATTTGACGGCATATTCCACGGCGGCGATAAACAGCGGCTCAGGTTCCACTTTGCAACACGACCTGCATGGCCAGACGCGGCCCATAGCCAGCATTGCCGATCTTGGCGCCGATGAATGGCTTGATACAGATGAAGATGAACTGCCCGACTGGTGGGAACAGCATTATTTTGGCCATTTTTCATACCATGAAGCGAATAATCCGGATGGCGATATTTGGCAAAATTGGGATGAGTACTTCTTTGGGCTGAATCCAATGCTGCCATTCGAAGATGTTGACCGTGACGGTTTGGACGATGCATGGGAGATTGAGCATTTTGGACACCTTTTGTGGGGGGCTAATGACAATCCGGACGGCGACTCCTTGCCGAACTGGCTTGAGTATCAACTGGGAACGAATCCCGATGCCTTTGACGTGGATGGAGACGGGGACGGACTTCTGGATGCGGACGAGATGTTTTGGTTTGGCCATTTGGACCAGTCTTACCATTCCGACTTTGATGGTGACAGTGTTCCGGACGGCATTGAGATTTATGTGACGGAAACCGATCCCACCGATCCCCAGACTTTTGCGGTACCGGATCTCTGGCTTTATATAGCTTGGCAGCTTGGCTACAACCTGACAAGCGGTGATATTGATGGCGATGGCCTTGATTGGGCCGAGGAAGCCGCCATTGGCACCAGTCCGTTCCTATATGACACGGACGGAGACGGCCTGCATGACGGCATCGACCCCTTCCCGCTGCATCCAAGCAACCCCTCGGTCACCTCGGTGTCAGGACCGCCCGTACTCACTCTCCACAGCCCGCCCGGAGCGTCGCCGGTGCCTTGAGCAGCCCGCAACGAATCCTGCTTCAACCGATTCCATCCGACTTCATTTCCATACATGAACACGCGTTTATCTATTGGTGTAAAACTGCTTTGGGGGGCCTTGCTGCCGTTGCTGTTGGCGGGAGCGGGCCGGAGCCTTTCCCAAGAATCAAATCATACCAAGGCAGCGCATGTGCGGCAGGGAATTGTGGTATTTGACAAACTTCCTGAAAAGCCGGCCAGACAGGACATCCTGAAGCACCGCGTTTTCGAGCGTCCGTTGCGATCCGTCACCATTGGCATGGGTCAGGCATCGCCGGCGATTCTCGAAAGCCTGGGCGAAGCTCTCACCGCTTACGCAGACAGGGAGGCTCGGCCCGCTTTTCGCGACCGCCTGCATGCGCTGGCAGACTGGCAGGAACAAACGGTCCCAAACGAATTCTCTCATGCCGTGGCTCTCGAGGTTGGATCGGCTGCCATGCGTTCGGGTGATTTTCAACTGGCCTTCAAAACTCTGGAAAAGCTCTGGCGGGAATTGGCGCCCGTCACCGCTCCCGCCGGCAGCGTCCATCTGGCGGAAGAAACCCTGGCCGCGCTGGCGGAGCTTTACATGCGCACCGGCATGAAGGCCAGGCTCCAGACGCTTTTGGCCGCCGTGCAAAACAGGCGGCCTGACTACCGTTCCGCCGCCGTCTTGGAGAAAGCCCGGAGCATCTTGCAAACCTGGCAGGACGATCCGCTGTCGAGCGCGCAGTGTGGTCTCGTGGCGCACAATGTGATCGCTGGATTGACGGGCCAGCATCTTATCTGCCGGTATGACCCGGACGGGCGTGTTGACGACGGTCAGGCCGCCACTTGGGGCATCGACTTGGCGAATGAAGAGCACGCGGAACTTCTTGAGCACGGATTGAGCGCCGCCGTTTTGCTGCGGCGTGTCGGAGTGGCCAATCCCGGCTGGCGCTGGGTGCGGCGGGTGCGCGGCAGCAGCGTGCCCGCTCCCTGTGTGGCCCACCTCCGCTTTGACGGCAATGCCGGGCACTACTCGGCGGTGGTCGAAACGGTGGAAGGCAATGTCCGTGTTGAGGACGCCTTCCTGCAACTGGCCAACTGGGTGGACGTCGAAGTGTTCGCCCGCCAGTGCAGCGGCTGGTTCATGCTGCCGCCGGGAGCCGAGCCGGGAGCTGACTTTGTGGAAGCTGAGCCCAGCGAACTCTCAGGCATCTATGGCCGCAGCGAGGCGCCCAATGGAGCCGATCCCGAAGGCGCCGGGCCATGCACGCCAACGTGCGATGGCATGGCCGTCGCCGCGTTCACCAAATTCTTGCCGACTCTCGCCATCTACGACAGGCCTGTCAGCCATAAGCCGGCTTATGGTCCCGGCATGGATCTGACCGTCCAGTACCGGGAGACGAATTTTTCCGGGGATGGCATCACCTCCGACACCTCTCATTTCGGCCCGCATTGGAAGCACGGTCTCATCTCCTACATCCGCTCCGAAAACGGAACCACCCCACAGCTCCCCGCGGATGTGGACGTGAGTTGGGTCAATGCCGATGGCTTCTTCACTTACAAGTGGAAGGCATCGCCTCCCGCGTATGAAGCCAGGTACCCTGAACGACCGGCGCTGACCAAGCTCACCTCGCCCACGGGTTACCGGCTGACTTTTTCAGACGGCAGTCAGATGGATTTCACCCAGCCCAACGGCACGGCGCAGACACGTTTTTATCTGACCCGGGTGCGCGACACCGGCGGTCATGAGCTGGTTATTTCCTATGATGGCCACTGCCGCATCTCTCATGTCATTGACGCGTCGGGCTCCACTCAATCGGTGATCAAGTTCTTCTATCATGAAGACGGCCTCGAAATCCGCCACATCGCGGCAAGATTTGATCTCAGCGATCCGGATCCAGACTTGGAGAATTATCCCCATGCCTCTTTTGAATACGACGATCAGGGCCGGCTTGTCAAAATCACCGATGTTATCGGCATGGAATCGGCCTTTGAATACGATCCGGCGTTGACGCAGCGCATCGTCAAAATGACCACTCCGTATGGAGCAACCACTTTTCAATACTCCGGCACGGCTTCACCCACCAGCAACAATTGGTCGATCACCGCCACCGATCCGATGGGCTATGTCAAGAAAGCGGAATATCTCCGCCATGATTATTACACGCCATTCAGCCAGGAGCCCAGCAAGGAGCCGCGCCCGCCTGCTGTGATCTCCGTGGCCGGCTCCAATGTGCCGTTTTTGGCCATGGACTCGTCCTTTCAAAATCACAATGACGTCACCCTGGAATGGAACCGCAAGCAGTGGCGGGAGTATCTCAACGCCAAAGCGTCGGACCCGGGCGTCGATCCCAAATTGTTTGCCGAAACCACGCTCTGGATCATGAGGCCAAACGGATACGCCACGGGAGTGCCACTGGCGCATAAAGTCCCCGGCAAGGCGGCCGAATTTTACAACTATTCCGGCCAGGCCAGCCCGTTCTCTTTGGGCGCCAATGCCAGCGCCCAGCCTGTCAAAATCGCCCGGCGGGTGGAGAATCCCTCCGGGGCGGCCACCTGGACGCTCACCCAGCAGACTTACAATTCACGCGGTTTGCCCGAGGAAAGCACCGACGAACTGGGACGAAAAACCAAGAATGTTTATTTCTCCACCAATTACAGCGGCCACGCCACCTGGGGCACCACCCGCGCCAACGTGGACCTTCAGTACGAGCAGGTTCGGGATGGGTCCAACTGGCGTGACGTGCGCACTTACCGCAAATACTTGCGCGGTCTGCCCGGCAGCATCCTGGAAGCCAGCGGCCTGGAAACCCTCGTCACCCGCAATGCCAAGGATCAACCCACCCTCATCGAAGTCAAGAAAGGCTCCTCGGAAAAGACCCGCTTCATCTACGACACCAATGGCCAGGGCACGCCGGACGGCCAGCCCGGCTGCCTCATGGAAGTGGAAAAGACCTCGCCGCTCAACCCCGCCAACTGGGTTCTTACGGATAAGATGACCTACGACGCACGCGGCCGCATCGCCACCCGGCGGGACAGGGACACCCCCACCAATGCCCTGCTGACGACCCAGTTCAGCTATGATGACTTCGACCGCCCGACCGTCATCACCCACCCCAACGGCAGCACGGAAACCTTCGAGTACGACCGCCTCGACCTGTTCAAATACAAAGACCGCACCGGCCGCGTGCATATCACCTCTTACAACGCCCTGCGCCAGCCCGTCATGAAAGTGGACCCCATGGGCCGCATCACCCGCTTCGAATGGTGCAGTTGCGGCAGCCTGAAAAAGCTCATCGACCCTCTCAACCGCGCCACCACCTGGAAGCGGGACATCCTGGGCCGCGTCACGGAGAAAATCATGCCGGATGGCGCCACCAAGACCAGCTACAGCTACCACCCGCTCAGCGGCCTGCTGGCCTCCAAGACCAACCCCAAGGACCAGGGCAGCCAGCCCCCCGCCGTCACCGTCAGCTACGCCTACAACCTGGACGGCAGCCTGCGCAAGGAGGACTACACGGACGCAGGCACCCCCGACGTCACCTACCACTACACCATCTCCACCGGCGGCAGCACCTGGGACCCGCTGGGTCGTTTGACGTTCGTGGAGGACGGCATCGGCACCCACGCCTTCACTTATATCGGCATCAATGCCGCGAAGAACGGCTGGGGCCAACTCCAGAATGTGAACGGGCCGCTGACCAATGACCGCCTGCACAACGTGTACGACTGGCGGAACCGCGCCGGAACCGTGAAAATCATCAACGATAGCAATGATACCGCCCGCTGGGAACAGGTCACCACCTGGGATGTCCTGGGCCGGGTCAAAACCGTGGCCAACACCCTCGGCACCCATACGTTGAATTATCTGGATGTTTCCGGGCTGTTGAACAACGTCACTTCTCCCAACTCGCTCACCACCACCTTCAGTTACACCAACCCCTACACCGTTCAGGGGAACGCGGCAAGGCGTGTCAGTCAGATCGTCCACGGGAAGAGCGGCGCCAGCGTGATCTCCCAGCACAACTACACTTACGACACCCTGGGCCGCATCATCATGCACCGCAAGACCGGAACGGCGGCGGCGGCCATGTTCGGGCAAGTGGAGGATTGGCACTACCAATACAACCTCGCAGACGAACTCATCAGCGCCCGCCGCGCCGAGATCAACGGCAATCCGCTTGACGATCTGGCCTGGGGATTGGATGATGGCGGGAACTGGCTCTCCCACAGCAAGAGCGGCGGCAGCATCATGCAGACACGCGCGCACGACATCATGAACCGCCTCACCGCCATCGGCGGGGACGGCAGCGTCGTGGTCGAGGGAAGGGTGAACGAATTTGCCGAGGTCACCGTGCGCAGCGAGCCTGTGGAGGCCGCCGCCAAGCCCGCCACCCTGCGCCCGGCGCTGACCGGAGGCGGCTACAGCTACCGCCGCAC
>CAZNKC010000025.1:0-38521 GCA_964573315.1 uncultured Verrucomicrobiaceae bacterium
CCCGGTGGCCAAAGCCCAGGACAACAACCCGGCCAGCGGGGCCAGGGCGAGGCGCCATCCGGCCAGGGTGAGGGACAGGAAGGCCAGGCAGCCGGAAGCGGTGGGCAGATGGCCGGTGGCGGCCAGCCGCAGGAAGGCGGGCCACAAACCGCGCGCGGCGAGGGCCAAGGTCAGGAAGCCGGAGACGCCGAAAGCCAAAGAAGTTTGGCCGAAAGAGGTGCGCGCCGCGGCGGCACGGATCGTGTGGGCGGCCAAGACCGGCGGGCTGGTGGTGGCGGCGGCGACACGGGCGGCGGCTGGTTTTTTGACGAGGCCACCACCGAGGAAATCAATCGCGGTCCCCTGACCGGCGACGGTTATCGCGACTGGGCGGACCGTCTCGGCATCGTCGAGGAACTGCTGTCCGATCCCGAATTGGCCAACGAGGCCGCGCGCGTGGCCGACAACGCGCGCGCCATGCGCATCGAGCACAACCGCAACAACCAGCCGCCGCAGGCCGATGAATTGCGCATGCGCATCACCCGCCCGCTGGCCGAACTGCGCGACCGCGTGATGGAGGAGCTGGCGCGCAAAGGCGCGGAAAACCCCACCGTTCCCATCGACCGCGATCCGGTGCCGCCGAACTTCAGAGACTTGGTGCGGCGTTACTACACCGAACTCGGCGAGGGCCGCTGAAAGTCCGATTCATCCGGGAAGTTGGTGTGATTTCCGTTCCATCCGGAGGCAGGATGGCGCGCAGTGCAAGGAAGGAGGCTTGCCAAGCCTCCGGTTCAAGCAGGCAAACTCGCCAGGCACGAAAAGGAAAATGAGTGCCTGCGAAATAACCCTGGAACACAGCCATCCCATAGGATTTGCCCATGACGTCAAGGTCAGAGTGAGGCGGCGTCAGCCGCCGTCGTAAGGCGGACGTGTCGTCCGTCTCGTCAAGCGGGCTTTCAGCCCGCTGTCCCCCGCCGATTTGACTTCACGCAGGGCCTCTGCCGCTCGCTGTCCGTTGAGACGGCGGGCTGGGAAGCCCGCCGGACAGGGCGGACGACACGTCCGCCTTACCCGCCGCCGCCTGTCTGATCAAGCCTTGTCCCCGCCGAGCCCCTTCTGGATCACTGCTGCGACCATCTGCTGCAGCTTGTCAGTGGACGGGCTGTCATCGTCCACGCTGCCGGACGGGGTGAGCTGGTCGATGAGGGTTGGCAGGAATTGCGCGAGCAGCGGCAGGATCTGCGCGGATTGCAAGCCCACTTTGGAAGCGAAGCCTTCGATGAGATCGCCACCCAGCGCGGAGCGAATCTGGCCGGCGTCGAGGTTTTGATTCTCGCCGGAGCCGACCCAGGAGGAAGCGGCGTCGCCGAGGCCCGCTTGGCGGAATTTCTCCAGCAACCCCGACAGGCCGCCGGCTTGGCCGAGCAGGGAAGAGACCGCCTCGGAGATGCTCCCTTGGTTGGCGAAAAGTTTCATCAGCGTGCCCATGTCCAGGCCGCCACCGTTTGCGGAGCCGCCCAGCAGTCCGCCCAAAGCTTGTTTGGCGATTGAATCGAAAAGTCCCATAATGATCGAAAGTTGACGGCGGACCGTGGCGGCGAGCCGGGGATGCGTCAATGGCGATTTGCGCCGCCCTTGGCGAGTGCCAGGGCTTGCGCATGAAAAAAACGGGGACACCGGCAGCCCATTGAGCGTTCGTTGTTCATGCTTCCAGCGTGAAGGGGGGGAACACTGATAGCCACTGAAGGGAAGGAGGGAATGATGAATCTTTTCAAATCTCTGTATTCCTCTGTGCCCTCCTGTAATGAAATCTTTTTTCCATCACAGGAGGACACGGAGGACACAGAGGAATGAGGGGAGAGTACGTTGTTCTATCTTCAGAGTGATCTGCCACGGAGGAACACGGAGGTTTTGCAAGAGGCTCGGTTGCGCCGTGGTTTTCCGGGGGTAGTTTGCGGCGCGTTGATGAACTTTGCTGAGATGGACCCTGATTTGCCGCACCGTGTGCTGGCCGCTTGTCTGGCGGTTCACGGGCATGTCGGGCCGGGGTTGAGCCGGGAGGCTTATGAGGAGTGCTTGGCCATCGAGTTGCGGGAGATGGAGGTGCCGTTCGCACGCGGCGCGCCGCTGGGGTTTGTGTATCGCGGGAAGCGCGTCGAGATGGCGGCGCGGCTGGATTTCTTGGTGGAGGAGGCGCTGCTGGTGCAAGTCTTGGCGCAGGACGATGTGCAGGCAGCGGATTTGGCGCGGATGGAGACGCTGCTGCGGCTGGGTGGCCTGCGCTCCGGGATGCTGGTGAATTTCAATGTGCCGGCGCTGCGCAAGGGGGTGCATCGGGTGACGCTGAAGCGGCGGCGGGAGGACGGCGTGGGCGATGAATGAGACGACGGCCTCCGATTGGCGCGGCCGCGGGGCGCGGGTGAATCCGGCGCAGCGGTTCGCCAAGCTCCATGTGGACTACGATCCGGGCGAGGAGCCGGAGAAGGTGCGCACGGTGTTTTTGCGCGACGACACGCAGTCGATCATCTCGCGGCACAACAGCCCGGACCTGCCGTTCGAGGCGAGCCTGAATCCGTATCGCGGCTGCGAGCATGGCTGCGCCTATTGCTACGCGCGGCCCACGCATGAGTATCTGGGGTTTTCCTCCGGCGTGGATTTCGAGTCGCGCATTCTGGTCAAGCATCGGGCGGCGGAGTTGCTGCGGCGGGAGTTTGACAAGCCGGGCTACCAGCCGAAGCAGCTTTCGATGAGCGGAGTGACGGATCCTTACCAGCCGGTGGAGAAGTCGCTGCGCATCACGCGCTCCTGCCTGGAGGTGCTGGCGGCGTATCGCCATGCGGTGGGGATGGTCACCAAAAATCATCTCATCACGCGGGACGCGGATTTGCTGGCGGAGCTGGCGGGTCATGGCGCGGCGTCGGCTTATATTTCGATCACGACGCTGGACGCCGACTTGGCGCGCGCGTTGGAGCCGCGCGCGTCGTCGCCGCGGCAACGGCTGGAGGCGGTGCGGGTGCTGCGGGAGGCGGGTGTGCCGGTGGGGGTGCTGGTGGCGCCGTTGATTTCGGGGCTGAACGACAATGAGGTGCCCGCCATCCTGGAGGCGGCGAAGGAGGCGGGGGCGCAATTCGCCGGTTACACGGTGGTGCGGCTGCCGTTCGGGGTGAAGGAGGTGTTCGCGGCGTGGCTGGACCGGCACCGGCCGGGGGAGAAGGAGAAGATTTGGGGCAGGATCGAGGAATCGCAGGGACGCACGCTGTCCCATGCGGAGTTCGGCAAGCGGATGCGCGGGGAAGGGCTGTGGGCGGAGCAAATCCGCGCGCTGTTCCGGGTGACGTCGAAGCGGCTGGGGTACGGTCGTGGCGAGGCGATCCGGGAGGATGCGTTCCGGCGTCCGGGCGGGGCGGGGGAGTTGTTCGAGTGGGGTGGGATTGATTGATCGAACATCGTTCTCCTACTCGTCCTCGAGAAATCCGAATGACGAATGAATGAACTGCGGATGACACGGATAGCGCGGATTTTTTAGCCGCAGAGAGGCAAAGGGCGGAGGCGCAGAGATTGAAAAAGGAAAAACTCCGCGTCCTTTGCTCCTTTGCCCCTCTGCGGTTAAATGGGATTTCGGATTTTCGAGAACGAGAACGAGGACGAGGACGAGGACGAGGACGAGAAAGCGTTGAGTTTTATCCGGAGAGGGACTATATCACCCGCCCCATGAAAACGCTTTCGATTCTTTTGCCCGCGCTTTTTGCCGTCTTGTTGAGCGGCTGCACGACTCCGCAGCATCCCGGTGGTCCCGGTTACGCGCCGCCGCCGACGGTGCTGATGCCGGTGGACGGCAGCGCGCGGGAGCGGGAGTTTGCGCCGCGGATCGAGGATGTGCTGCGGCGGGCGGGTTATGAGACGGTGTATCGCGGGGCGGGGGATTTGCTGTTGGAGTTTGCCATCGAGGAGGGGCCGGTGAATGTGGACACGCGCATCCGGCTGCTGGACAAGGGCCGCGTGACGGCTTTGGGCCAGGCGCGCGCCAGCGGTCCGCCTTTGATCAACCGCAACCGGGTCGTGGAGGATTCTTTTTTCCAGGCGTTGCAGGCTTTTGAGAGCCAAGTGGGGCGGTCGTGGTCGTATCGATGATAAAGCCGGCCGGATTGAAAGGTATAGAGGCTTCCATGCGATTGCTGCATCTGACACCGGGAACGGGCAATTTCCATTGCGGAAGCTGCCTGCGCGACAACGCGCTCATCAAAGCTCTGCGCGCGCGCGGGCATGACGCTATCATGTCGCCGCTCTACCTGCCGCTGGTGACGGATCGCGAGGCGGCCAGCCCCGATCAGCCGGTGCGGGCGGGGGGCATCTCGCTGTATTTGCAGCAGAAGATACCCTGGTTTTACAAGATGCCGGGCTTCGTCCACAACTGGCTGAGCCGTCCGGGCCTGCTGCGGTTCGCCTCGAAGGGCATGGGCATGACCAGCGCACGGACGCTGGGGGAAATGACGGTGGGCAGTCTGCTGGGGCGCGAGGGCAGGCAGTGGGGGGAATGGCGCAAGCTCATCGAGTGGATCCGCCGGGAGGAGCGGCCGGAGGTGGTGTCGCTTTCGAACAGCCTGCTGAGTGGCTTGGCGCCGGCGCTGGCAGAGGAGGCGGGCGTGCCGGTGCTGTGCTCGTTGCAGGGAGAGGATTCGTTTTTGGACACGCTGCCCGATCCCTGGCGCGCGCAGGCTTGGGCGGCGATGCGGGCGAACGCGCGCTCGGTGACGCGGTTCATCGCGCCGAGCGCCTACTACCAGCGGCTGATGGCGGAGCGATTGGAAATAGCGCCGGAGAAGATCGCGGTGGTGCCGAACGGCCTGGATTTGACACCGTTCCCGGTGGCGGAGCCGGACTCGAATTGGCCGGCCATCGGTTACTTGGCGCGGATGATCGCGGGCAAGGGGCTCGGCACGCTGGTGGATGCCTTCATCGAGTTGATGAAACGGCGACAAGTGCCACGCGCCAGACTGCGCATCGCCGGAGCCTACACACCCTCGGATGAAAAATACGTGCGCCAGCTCCAGGCCAAGCTGGCGGCGGCGGGTTGCGCGGAGAAAGTGACGTGGCATCCGAATTTGAGCTTTGAGGAGAAGCTGCGGTTTTTGAGCGAGCTTGCCGTTTTCTCGGTGCCGGCCACTTACGGGGAAGCCTTCGGTTTGTATGTGGTGGAGGCACTGGCCTGCGGGGTGCCGGTAGTGCAGCCGGATCACGGCGCTTTCCCGGAACTGCTGGAGCGGACCGGCGGCGGCGTGCTGTGCGCGCCGGACGATCCGTCCGCGCTGGCCGCGGCGCTGGAGACGCTGCTGCTCGACGAACCGGCGCGCGATCAACTTGCGAACCGCGGCCTGAACGCGGTCCGCTCCGAGTTCACCGCGATCAAAATGGCGGAGCGGTTCGAGGCGGTGATGCGGGGGGAATAGGGACGGAGAGACAGAGAGATGGGGAGATGGGGAGATGGGGAGATTTGGCGCGAGTCCAAAAAGCTCCAATTTTCTCCCCCTCCCCCCATCTCTCCGTCCCTCCGTCCCGAAATCTCCTTTCCTTTTCCCCGTCACGGCCCACTGTGACGGGCATCGCATTTTCCCAACGTGAACCCTGCTCTCAACGAACCCGATTCTCCTTTCGACCTGGCGCTGCGTCCGGCGGATTTTTCCGAGTTTCACGGGCAGACGAAGGTGAAGGAGCAACTGCTGGTGATGGTGGAGGCGGCCAAGTTGCGTGGCGAGCCGCTGGACCATGTACTGCTGTGCGGCCCGCCGGGACTGGGCAAGACGACGCTGGCCAATCTCATCTCCAGCGCGGTGGGCTCCCGGATGCACGCCACCAGCGGGCCGCAGATCGAGCGCGCGGGAGATTTGGCGGGCATCCTGACGAACCTGCAGGAGCGGGACATTTTGTTCATCGACGAAATCCACCGGCTGCACCCGAGCGTGGAGGAGTACTTATATCCGGCGATCGAGGACTTCCGGCTGGACATCATCATCGATCAGGGACCGAAGGCGCGCACCATCCGCATCGACCTGCCGCCGTTCACGCTGGTGGGGGCGACGACGCGCGCCGGGATGCTGACGGCGCCGATGCGGTCGCGCTTCGGCATTCCGAACCGGCTGGACTATTACACGGCGGAGGAGTTGCAACACATCCTGACGCGCTCGGCGCGGCTGCTGGAGGTGGAGATGGAGGCGAAGGGAGCGTCGGAGATCGCGCGGCGCGCGCGCGGCACGCCGCGCATCGCCAACCACCTGCTGCGCTGGGTGCGCGACTACGCGCAGGTGCGGGCGAGCAACGTCATCACCGGCGAGGTGGCGGCGCAGGCGCTGACGATGCGCGACATCGACGAGACCGGCCTGGATGAAATGGACACGCGGGTGCTGGAGGCGATCATCACGAAATTTGACGGCGGCCCGGTGGGGCTGAACTCGGTGGCGGTGGCGGTGGGCGAGGACGCCTCCACGCTGGAGGACGTGCATGAGCCTTATTTGGTGATGCAGGGCTTCATCAAGCGCACACCGCGCGGACGCGTGGCCATGCCCTCCGCTTATCGCAAACTGGGGCTGGTGCCGCCGCTCAGCGGGCAGGCGGAGTTGTTCTAAGCCTTTCAAGTTATACCCTGCGTCACCATGATTTGTGATTTCCCGCAGATTCAGGAAGGCCAGCAGATTCTTGTTTTGCATCCATCTGCGGGCCTTCCTGAATCTGTGGGAGGTCAAATCTGGTTTCACAAAACCTGATGCCGCGAGGTATATAACCGAATTGGAACCTGAATTTTTAACCACAAAGAACGCAAAAAACATCCTTTCAATCCATCTCCTTTGAGTTCTTTTTGGTTATACTTCAAGCCAAACTGCTCCAAGACCAACCAACCCATAAAAACGCGATGTGGCAGGAACTCAACCGACTTTGGAGCGGTGTCCGCGACCCGGAATACCTGCACCTGCTGCTGGAGCCGTTGCCGCTGTACGGCTTGGGCATCGGGCTGCTGTTTTTGATCGCGGCGCAACTGGCCGGGGAATCGAAAAGCCGGCTGCTGGCGCTGCTGGTCATCACGGCGAGCTGCGCCAGCGTGTGGCCTTACCAGGAGCTGCGGGAGCAGGCCACTCCGCGCATTCTGGCCACGCGCGATCCCGCGCTCGGTCCGCTGATCCGGGCGCAGACGGAGCGCCGCGAGCGCTGCAACTGGGCCTACTACGCCATGGCTGGTCTCGGTGCGGTGACGCTGGCGGCGCTGCTGGCGGGCAAAGGCAAACCGCTGCTGGCGCTGGCCGCGGCGGGCGCGCTGGCGCTGTTCTGCCTGAGCGTGTGGCTGCACCAGAAGGAATGCGAGGTGTATCACCGCAACATTTTCAAAAACCGGGCGGCGGGATTGTAGATTCGATTGGCAATCGAAGTTGTGTTTCTCCCGCGGTTCCAATTTTTTTCCGTACTTGGAATCGCGGCCCGGTCAATCTCGTGTTAAACAACGCGCATGGAAATCCTCGAACAACTCGGACTCGCCCTCGGTCTGGCGTCGCTGGCCGGGGTGAATTTGTACCTCACGGTCTTGATCGCGGGGTTGGCCATCCGTTTTGACTGGCTGCATCTGGCGGCGACGCATCAATCGCTGGAGGTGCTGGGGCATCCCTGGGTGCTGGCGGTGGCGGGGGTGTTTTTTGTGATGGAATTCATCGCGGACAAGGTGCCGTGGGTGGATTCGCTTTGGGACAGCGTACATACGGTGATCCGTCCGGTGGGGGGCACGCTGCTGGCGTTGCAGGTGCTGGGGGAGATGCCGCCCTTCGCGGAGGTGGCGGCGGCGCTGGTGGCGGGCGGCGCGGCGCTGACGACGCATAGCGCCAAGGCCGGTTCCCGGCTGCTCATCAATCATTCGCCGGAACCTTTCACCAATGCCTCGATGAGTCTGGCGGAAAATGTGGGCGTGACGGGCGGCATGGCGCTGGTGCTGCTGAGTCCGGTGGTGGCGTTTGCGGTGTTCGCGCTCATTCTGATTCTGCTGTGGCTGGTGCTTCCCGGTTTGGCGCGCATCATTCGCTCGACGCTGTGGCTGGTCTGGAACAAGGTGCGGATGCCGGGGCATCTGGAGGCGGTGGATGCTCCGGCGCCGTTGAAGGCGAAGCTGCCGATGGATGTGCTGGGGTTGCTGGCGGTGAAATCGGACACCGCCGAGCATGACGTGGCTTGGACGGTGGAGTGTCTGTCCGGCAAGTCCAAAGGCGTGCGCGGCATGAAACCCAATGTGCGCATGCTGGTGGTGGCGCGCAAAACAGGCGGGCCGCTGCTGCTGGTGCTGCGCCACACGCTGCGCGACCGCTTGATCACCGTGCCGCTGGAGGGCGCGCGGGTGGAAGCGGAGTCGCGGTTGTTGAGCGACCACGTCATCATTCAGATGCCGGCGCGCCAAGTGACGCTGCGTTTTCCGCGCGGCAAATCGGCGCTGGTGGAGACGGTGCGCCTGCGTCTCCAGGAATTGGCGGACGCGGCAGGCAAGGCCGGAGCGGAACCCGAACCCGCGGAGCAGGAGCGGCAGCCGGAGGAGGAGTTGACGCCGCTGCCGGCGTTGTAATCCGTCATGACAGGCTCTTTCCAAGCCGGGGCGGCGGGGCCGCTGCTGGAGTTTCTTTTTCAAAAGCTGCCGGAGGTGAAACGCACCAAGGTGCGCCAGTGGCTGCGCTTCGGCGGGGTGCGGGTGAATGGCCGCGTCATCACCCGCCACGACCACGCGCTGGCCGCGGGCGACGTGGTGCGGCTGGAGCCGCAGGCGCGTCCGCCGCCGGGACCGCGCCTGCCGCGCGGGATGCGGATCGTGCATGAGGACGCGGCGTTGATCGTGATCGAGAAACCCGCCGGCTTGCTATCCATCGCCAGCAAAGCGGAGCGGGAAGCCACGGCCTACGCGCGGCTCACCGATTACGTGCGGCAGACGCAGCGCGGCAAGGGCGCGCGGGTGTGGATTGTGCATCGTCTGGACCGCGAGACTTCGGGCTTGATGGTGTTTGCGCGCACGGAGGCGGTGAAGCGGGCGATGCAGGAAAATTGGGCCGAGGCGGAGAAAAAATATCTGGCGGTGACCGATGGCATCCCGCCGCAGGCAGCCGGAACCCTGAGCAGCCATCTGGATGAGACGGACCCGTTTCGCGTGCGCAGTCTGCCACGCGCGGGCGAGCACACGCGGGAGGCGGTGACGCATTATCGCGTGCTGCGCGCGGCGGGCGGGCGGGCGCTGCTGGAGCTGACTTTGGAAACGGGCCGCCGCCATCAAATCCGCGTGCAACTGGCCGGCATTCGCTGCCCGGTGGCGGGCGATCCGAAGTATCATCCGTCCGGGGTCGAAAACGAGCGGCTGGCTTTGCACGCTTCCGAGTTGCGCTTCAAGCATCCGGCGAGCGGCGAGGAGATGCGTTTTGAGTCGCCGCTGCCGGTGGAGTTGGAGCGGCTGCTGGGGTAGGCGGGGAATTTTTTGGAGTGCGCCGGTTGCCGGCGCTTTGGATTGGGAGCGGGGAGAACGGGCGGACGCGCCTTCCGCTATACTTCGCGGCATCAGGTTTTGTGAAACTGGATTTGACCTCCCGCAGATTCAGGAAGGCCAGCAGATGGATGCAAAACAAGAATCTGCTGGCCTTCCTGAATCTGCGGGAAATAGCAAATCATGGCGACGCGGGGCATATCAATGCCGCTCGAATCCAAAGCTGCGCCAAGCGCAGCACCAAAAACGCGGCAGCGCTAGGCTGAGGCGGGTTCGAGTTCGAGGTTTTCCGTGGGCGCGGGGGCGGTTTCCTCCTGGGTCATGCGTACGCCGACGGGTTTGCTGATGCCGAACTCCTGCATGGTGACGCCGTAGATGACGTCGGCGCGGTTCATGGTGCGTTTGTTGTGGGTGACGATGATGAACTGGCTGTTCTCGATGAATTTGTCCAGCATCTTGAGGAAGCGGGAGATGTTCGATTCGTCGAGCGGGGCGTCGAGTTCGTCCAGCACGCAGAAGGGGCTGGGCTTGACCATGTAGATGGAGAAGAGCAGGGCGACGGCGGTCATGCTGCGCTCGCCGCCGGAGAGCAGGGTGATGGTTTGCAGTTTTTTGCCGGGCGGTTTGGCGATGATCTCAATGCCGGACTCGAGCGGGTCGGTCTCGTCGATGAGCTGGAGGTCGGCTTTGGCTTGCGGGCCGAAGAGTTCCTTGAAGTTGTTTTGGAAGTTCTCGCGCACCTGGGCGAAGGTCTCGGAGAACATGGTCTTGGTGGTCTCGTTGATCTTGGCGATGACTTGCAGCAGCTCTTCCTTGGAGCGGACGAGGTCGTTGTGCTGGGTTTCGAGAAACTCGTGGCGCTGTTCCAGTTCCTCGAACTCCTGGATGGCGTCGAGGTTCACCGGGCCGATGCTTTCGAGTTTTTGGCGCATCTCGGCGACGACTTCGGAGACGAAATCCCAGTCGGGCTGGCCTTCCTCGCCGGGGAGGATGGGGACTTCGTCGCTTGGCGCAGAGAGCAGGGCGCAGGGCGCATCAGCAGGCTCTGACGCCTCGGATTCATGGGGCGTGTTTTCTGGAGAAGCCTCTTCAGTGGACGCGGCTTCTTCCGTTGCTTTCCGTTGGCTGCGGGCGCGCGCTTTTTTCTGGTCCTGGATGGTCATCACGAGGACGTGGTAATCCGGCTCGAAGGCTTCGATCTGAAAGCTGTAGCGTTCCTGGACTTGGCTGACGAGGTTTTCCAGGCGCAGATCGACGCGGGTGAGCTGGACTTCGGCGCGGTTGCGGGAGTCGCCGAGGCCGGTGGCTTGCTGGCGGAGGGCGGTGAGCTGGTTTTCGAGGGCGGAGACTTTCTCGAAGGCTTCGGCGCGCTCCTGCATTTTTTCGTTGAGCGCGGCTTCGATGCCTTCGACGGCTTCGCGCTGGGAGGCGACCTGCTCGGAGAGGCGGGCGTTCTCGGCTTCGCTGGCTTGGTTGCGGGAGCGCCAGGTGTTGATCTCGTTGTCGAGGCGCTGGATGGCGGCGTCCAATTCGTGCAGGCGGGTGGCCATGGGAGCTTTTTGGCGCTCCAGAGATTGCAGGGCGCTCTGCTCGAGGGCGAGTGCGGTGCGCAGTTCGTTGAGGCGTTCGCTGGACTCCAGCTCGCGGCGCAGGAAGGCTTCCATCTCGACTTCGAGTTCGCTTTCGCGCACGCGGGCGCCTTCGAGCTGCTCGGCGGCGGTCTGCGCTTGCTCGCGCTGCTGCTGGATTTGGGATTCGGCGGCGGCGACGCGCTCCTGAATCTGGCGGGCGTCCCACTCGATGCTTTCGAGCTTGGTGGTGGCTTGTTGCAGGGCGCGCTGGACGACGGAGACTTTGCCTTGAAGCTGGGAGAAGGATTCGCGGGTGCGCTGGCTTTGCTCGCGCACGGCTTGCTCTTCGTGCTGGGCTTCGTCGAGCCGGGCGCGGAGGGTGCGGAGGGCTTCTTCTTTTTCTTCCTTCTGACTGACGAGACCTTCAAGCTCGGCGCGGAGGGCGCGGACTTCGCTTTCGCGGCGCAGGGTGGAGACGCTCTCCTCGGTGGTGGCGCCGCCGTGGATGATGCCGTCGGCGGTGATCAAGTCGCCGCGCAGGGTGGCGAGGGTGAGGTCGGGGAGCTGGCGTTTGACGCGCAGGGCGGTGTGCAGGTCTTCGACGATGAGGACACTGCCGAGGAGGCGGTCGATGGCGCCTTGCGCTTCCGGTTTGGCGCGCACTTTGTCGAGCGCCCAGGCGATGCCGCCTTCGGGGAGAAGCTGCGGCTCGGGGGCGACGCGAAGCTGGCCGAGATCGCGGGCGATGAGGCCGGCTTTGCCGAGTTTTTTGCTGGTGAGGACTTCGACGATCTGGGCGGCAAGCTCGGACTCGGTGAGCAGCACGGCTTGCAGATGGTCGGCGAGCGCGGCTTCGATGGCGGGGATGAAATCCGGCTCGACCTCGATGGCGGAGGCGAGCAGGCCGCGGACGCCGGTGCCATAGACTTCGGGGTTGTCGAGGCCGCGCAGGACTTGCTGGGTGCCTTGGGCGAGGCCTTCGCCTTTTTGCAAGAGTTGTTCGAGGACTTCGAGGCGGGAACGGCGCTGGGTGACGGCGCGTTCGAGTTCGTTGAGTTCGGTGTCGAGGGTATCGCGCTGGCGGCGGTGCTCGACGATCTGCTGGGCGCAGACTTTGAGGCGTTCGTCGAGTTCGTTGCGCGCGGCTTCGAGGTCTTCGATCTGGCGCTGGAGGGTGTCGAATTCGCTCTGGCTGCTTTCGCGGGCTTGGGCGGCCTGGAGGCGGTCGTGCTCCAGGGCTTCGGTGCGCTGGCGGTCGCTGGTGATCTGGCCGGTGAGGCTCTGCGCGCGCGCTTCGGCTGAGGCGATCTGGCTTTCAAACTGGCGGATGGCTTCGCGGTTGGCGCGGCGTTCGTCGTCGAGGCGGGCGCGGTCGGGGACGATGCCTTGATGGACGGCGAGGTGCTCGTTGACGGCCTGCTGGCGGGTTTCCATGTTGGCGCGGATGGCGAGCACTTGCTCGTCGGCGTGGATCATCTCCTGGCGCTGGCTTTCGAGGAGCTGCTGGCTGGATTCGATCTGCTCGGCGTTCTGGCGGATGCGGCCTTCGAGTTCGTCGGCGCGCTCCTGATTGAAGCCGATGCGGCCTTCGGCGCTCTGGACTTGGGCGCGCAGTTCCTGGGCTTGGGCGCGGAGCTGGTTGATGGCGGATTCGACGCCGTGGTAGGTCTCGCGGGTGACGGCGGCTTCCTCTTCGGCGGCTCGCAGCCGGTTTTGCACTTCGTCAAGCTGCTGGGTGAGGGCGCGGATGTGGTTTTCGGCCTCGGATTTCTCGCCGGAGAAATCGGTGAAGTGCTTGTAGGCGAGGTGGGTGTCGAGGGTGCGGGTGTCTTCCAGCAGGGCTTGGTAACGGCGCGCTTTGGCGGCCTGGCGCTGGAGGGAGCCCATCTGGCGCTTCACTTCGGCGACGATGTCGGCGACGCGGAGGAGGTTGGCTTCGGTGTATTCGAGTTTGCGCAGGGCTTCTTTTTTCTGGCCCTTGAATTTGGTGATGCCGGCGGCTTCCTCGAAGACGGTGCGGCGGTCTTCGGGCTTGGAGCTGAGCAGCATGTCGATCTGTCCCTGCGCCATGATGGAGTAGGCGGCGCGGCCGACGCCGGTGCCGGCGAAGAGGTCGTGGATGTCCTTCAGGCGGCAGACGGTGTTGTTGATGCGGTACTCGGAGCGGCCATCGCGAAACACGCGGCGGCCGATGGCGACTTCGTTATAATCGACGCCGAGGGACTGCTCGCAATCGGCCATGGTGAGGGTGACTTCGGCGAGGCCGACGGGCTTGCGTTTGTCGGTGCCGTTGAAGATGACGTCGGCCATCTCGGCGCCGCGCAGGGCTTTGGCGGAGGTCTCGCCGAGCACCCAGCGGATGGCATCGACGACGTTGGACTTGCCGCAGCCGTTGGGGCCGACGATGCCGGTGACGCCGCGGTGGAATTCGAGCTGGGTTTTATCGGCAAAGGATTTGAAGCCGTGAATGAGGAGGCTCTTGAGGTACATGAGAGAGGAGGAAGGGGAAAATGGAGTTCGGAGAGTAAACCACAGCGCGGGAGATGGCGGCAATGCGAAAACGTCAAAACCGCAATATTTTGGGTGTGGTTAATAGATGTTACACAAAATGTGGTGCTTTGCCAGTCAAAAATGGCTGTGAATAACCGGGGGTTTTGTGGATAAGTCAAAAGGCCAAGGGGCGAGAGGGCAGGGGGCAATGTTTGGCCTTTTGGACTTCCTTGATCCCGCTCACGGCGTACCGCTCCTGACTTCGCGGGCTTTGTTGTCGAACTCCAAGGTGAGGGTCATCGCGCCGTTGAGGTTGATGACTTGGCCGAGGCCCTTGCCGCCGGCGCCGGTCTTGTCGGTGACCGGAGTCAGGCTCAGGCTGCGGATGCGGGCGGTGTCGGAGACGGACAAGGTGTGGAGCGTGCCTTTGCGCAGTTTCATCCCCGGCAGGCGCTTGACTTTCTCGGTGGTGGAGTTGCCAATATCCGTGCGGCCGGTGAACAGGGCTTGGTTGCGCGCCGCCGCGCCGGTCAGGGAGCAGAGTACGGCGTAGCGGCCGACGAGCGGATCGACGTCCACGCGCTGGATGACGCGGATGGCCGGGGCGTCGGCGCCTTCCACGAACTGCCCTTCCTGGAGCAGGATTTGCAGGACATTCGGGTTGGGCTGATCCCATAGGCAGAGCGCCAAATCCCGCGCGCCGGTGATCTTCGGGCCGCTGAGCTTGACCAGCATCACCACCTGATTGGGGATGTTGGTGGGCCAGAATTGGAGAATGCGGGAGATCTTCACGCCGGGCCGCTCCGCCGGGTCCGGCTGCTGGCCTTTGCGGGCGGCCAAGAGATGGCCATTCTCATGCCAGAGACCCTCGTTGTTTTTTGAAGTCACCCCCGGCCCTCTGAGGCTGGCGCGCCAGACGAGCCAGCCAATGCTGGAGATGCTCTCGCCGTGGAAGGCGCGATATTGAGCGGCTCCGGTGCCGGGCGCGTCGCCGCCCTGGACGGCCTTCACCATGGCCGTGGCATTCGTATGGGGCTGGGAGAAGACGGACTGGCGGGCGGGGCCGCTGGCGGGAATCACCGCCGCGCCGAAACCAAAGGAGCCGCTGCCCCGGCTCTCCGCCACGCGGCTGAACAATTGCCCAAGCGTGCCGCCGGTGCTGGCGGCGGTGACACCTTCGCGGAACACTTGTCCGACCGGGGCGCCCGAGTGGTTGATGAAAAAGATGGCGCTGTCGTTGGCGGCGGTGACACTGCCGGCATTTTTCTTCAAGCGGGTGTTGAGGGCGGCACGACTCCAGAACGTGCCGGTCTGGGCGATCTGGAGAAAGCTCTGCGGCAAGCCGCCGCCGAAGAGAGCGCCGGGATCCTCTCCGGTGCGGGCGATCTGGAGCAGGGTGGCGCCGTCGTCACGGAACAGGGCTTGGTTGCTGCCGGAGGTCACGCCGGGGCCGGTGAGGGTGATGTGGATGAGGGCATTGTGGGAGTCATGACTCCAGGTGTTGAGGATTTTTGCGGCTTGGCGGCTTGCGCCGAGGTCGGTGTCTTTGAGGCGCAGGGCGAGGTCCAGAGAGCCGCTCAGGGTGTTCCACACTCCCTGGTTGCGGCCGCCGCTGGAGCCGGGGCCGGAGAGGGTGGCGTGGAGGAAGGCTTCGCCATCGGGGTTGATGAAGGCTTGCGGGAAGGCGTTGAAGGCGGCGTCCACCGCTCCGGGGGAGCCTTTGGCGGCGATGCGGGTGAGCGGCAGGGGTGCGGCGAGGGGGCGGAAGAAATAGGCCGCGCCGAAGTCGTCAGCTTCCTCGTCAGGTTTGCCCGCCAGGACGAGGTTGCCGCTGAGCGCCACGCTGCGGCCGAAGTGGTCGTCCATCTCGCCATCGGGAGCGGTGAGTTGGGTGAGGTAGGCACCGCTGCGGGCGTCGAACACGTGGACCGAGCCTTTTAAGCCGTTGTCCCAAGGGGCGCCCACCAAGGCAAGGTTGCCGCTGAGCGCCACGCTGGAGCCGAAAAAATCGCCCGCGGTGCCGTCAGGGGCGGTGAGTTTGATCAGGTGATCGCCGCCGAAGCGCGCGTTGAACAGGTAGGCCGAGCCTTTGGCGCTGTCGTCTCCGGGAGCCCCCACCAAGGCGAGGTTGCCGCTGAGCGCCACGCTGGAGCCGAACTGGTCGAACAGCGCGCCATCGGTGGCGGTGAGTTTGGCGATCTGGCCGCCAGTGCGCGTATCGAACACAAAGGCTGAGCCGGAGTTGTTGCCCTTGTCGTCGTCCTCAGGAGCCCCTACCAGGGCGAGATCGTCGCAGAGCGCCACACTGGAGCCGAAACGGTCCCCCGTCGCGCCGTCGCTGGCGGTGAGTTTGATCAGGTGGCCGCCGCCGGAGCGCGCGTTGAACAGGTAGGCCGAGCCTTTGTCGCTGTCGTCTCCGAAAGCCCCCACCAAGGCGAGGCTGCCACTGAGCGTCACGCTGTAACCGAAAGCGTTGCCCACTCCGCCATCGGTGGCGGTGAGTTTGGCGAGTTGTTTGCCGCTGCGCGCATTGAACACATAGGCCGAGCCTTTGGTGCCGCCGTTTCCGGAGGCCCCCACCAAGGCGAGGTTGCCACTGAGCGCCACGCTGATGCCGAACTCGTTGCTCGCCGCGCCGTCCTTGGCGGTGAGCTTGCGCAGGTAGCGGCCCGTGCGCGCATTGTAGAGATGCGCGGCCCCGGCATTTTCGCCTTTGTCATCGTTGTACGGCTCTCCCACCAGCAGGAAGAGATCCGACACAGCCACCGCTCTGCCGAACCCATTGCCTGCTTGCGGGGTGTTGGCGCGGCCATGCAATGTGGTGACGGGGGGAGTCTGCGCTGGCGCGGGCGCGGGGGCGAACGATAGAACCAAGGCAACAAATCCCAACGTCCACCGAGCAGCGCAGCCGCCGCGGTGAAGGTGAGGGGCAGGGCGCGCTTCCATACGCTGGAAGGAAACCACGGAATGGGGGAGGGGTCAAGGAAGCTGAATGATGAATGCGGAATGGCGAATCCCTGGGATGAATGGAAACGCGAATAACTGTCAAGGTGAGAGGGGGCGGGTCGCCCCCCTTCTATGGGACGGCGGGGAGGGGGATGATCTCGGGCGGGGGGCGCTCGCCTTGGCGGTTGGTGCCGCCGAGGGCGATCAGTTGGCCAGGGCCGCCGGGGAGGAGGCGGTGGAAATAACGGGGGTGGGCGAGCTTGGCGATGGGGGTCCAAGTGTCACCGCGCAGTTCCAGGAGATCACCGGAGGCGCCGCTGGCGAAGAGGCGGCTTTCATGGGCGATGGCGCTGATGCCGAAGCCGTTGAACAGTTTGTCCGCGGGCAGGGCGGGGCCGGTGGTCCACTCGCCGGTTTCGGTGTCGAGGATGTCCACGTTGGTGACGGGTTTTTCGTCCGAATTCATGCCGCCGATGGCGTAGAGTTTTTTGCCGATGACCATGGTGGCGAGGGCGCGGCGCTCGAAGGGCTGCGGGTGGCTCTGCCAGGCGGCGTCCGGTTGGGAGAGGTCGAGGGTGAGGTAGGTGTTGTGCCAGAAGGGCTCCAGGGCGGCGATTTTACCGCCGCCGAGCGACCAGCCGCCGACGACGTAGAGGGTGTGGCCGATGACGACGCTGTCGTGGCTGGAGCGGCGTTTGTCGAACTTGGGCAGCTCGGTCCAGGCGTTTTTCTGGAGATCGAAGCTGGAGGTGGTTTCGCTGGACCAGAGGTCTTGGGCTTCGCCTTTGGCGTTTTGCGCGGCCATGCCGCCGACGCGGATGACGCGGTCGGGCAGGGCGATGAGGGAGGCGCCTTGGGCGGGCTCGGAGGCGCCGAGTTTTTTCCAGGCGTCCATGCCGGCTTTCCAGAGGTAGAGGTCACCGTTGACTTCGTCGCGGTTGTATTTGTGGCGGACGCCGGCGTGACCGCCGTAGATATAGACGTGGCCGTCCGGGGTGGCGGCGGCGCCGAAGCTGGCGACGGGCGTGGGGAGGTCGGGCGGGGGTTGCGGGGTGAGCGCGAAGGCGCTGGTGGTGAGCAGGGTGGCGAGGATGAGGTGGGGTTTCATGAGGAATTAGGAATTAGGAATTAGGAATTGGGATTGCGGATTGGCGGACGTTGGGGTTAGGGGCGGGGTTGGGGGGTGGAGTTGGCTAGGTGGCCGATCCATTTGCTGGGGGGTACGCCTTTCTCCTGGCAAAAGGCGCGGCTGAAATGAGAAAAACTGTGGTAGCCGACTTCCAGGGCGGCTTCGGAGACGTTGCAACGACCGCTGGCGATGAGTTCGGCGGCGCGTTCGACGCGGGCGCGGCGGATCCAGAGCATGAGGGAGATGCCGGTGACTTGGGCAAAGGTGCGGCTGAGATGATGGGGGCTGCAACCGGCGGCGGCGGCGAGGGATTCGAGATTGTGGTTTTGGTCGAGGTGGCGCTGGATTTCGTTTTTGACCCGGTCGATGCGTTCGCGGGAGGCGCGTTCGGAGCGGGAGATGAGGGGCTTGGCGGCTTCGCCGGCGGCGGCGGAGTGGAACAGCTCGCGCAGGAGGAAGTCGGTGAGGCGGGCGGTGTCAAGCAGTCGGCGGGCGGCCTCGCAGAGGTGGGGGGCGACGAGCGCGCGCGCCCAGGCGAGGTCTTCCCCGGTGAGGGCGCGGCCCGGCTCGGCGAAGGCGGCGGGGGTGGCGGAGACGAGGCGGCGGCGGGCCGGCGGGAGCTGGGCGCTGATGTCGCGGAGGGTCTCGGTGAGCCAGGGGTCCGGATAGACGAGGGTGAGGCATTCATGACGGTCACGAGAATGGGTGCGGGTGGCGGCTTGAACGCCCCGGCACCAGAGGAGCGTTTGAGGCTTGAGTTCGATGACACGGCCTTTTGAGAAGGTGAGGCTGGCTTCGCCATGAAAGTTGAGATGGAGGCAGAGGGCTTTGGGCTGGATGGCCTCCGCCCACGGCATGGAAGCCGAGGCCGGTTTCGGGCTGGAATGCCAGAAGCGGGTGGGGGCGGGAGGGCGGGCGACGGCCTTCGGCATTCTTTGTTAATGGGATTCAGTCGCAATGACGAGGGTGAGAAAAGCTATTCAATCGGGTTTTATCGCTGAGCTTGCTTTAGTTTGCCGTGGATTGACGGCGTTTTGCGAAATCGCAAAAGAACGACAGATAAGGGCACGAGAAGAGAAGCAGGGGTGATGCTTGGGAGCTATTGAGACGCAGGTTCAAATAATTCCCCTCGAAACACATCCATGCTCAAATCCACCGTCACCCGCATTATGGCGCTCACTCTTGGTGTGAGTGCTTTTGTCTTTTCCGCCCAAGGGGCGGAACTCATCCTGAAACAGCAAACCGGTTTGGTGGTCCCCTCCACACGCGGGGAGGCGAACACCGCGCACTTCGGCTGGGATTTTTTTGAGGATCCGGAAACTTACAGCAGCGCGGTGCTGGCGGATGAAACTCCCGATATCAATAGTGAGGGCGCACCGGCGGGAGTGAAGTTCGAAACCACGAACGGGCAGCTCCACCGGGCGTCCAGCGGCAATTTCTACAGCGGCGCGGCGCCGACCGCCGTGGTCGCGGAAAAGGTGACGGTGGCCACCGGCACCGTGCCGGAAACGAGCGGCAAGACGACGATCATCGTACAGATGATCACCGGCGCCGGTCCCGGCGGCGCGCCGAGCAACTTCTACAGCGCCTGGCTTTTTGGCGAAATCAACGGAGTGAAGCCCGTGGAAGTGGTGCAATCCACCAACAAGAACGGTTTCGGCCAAGTGTGGGCGAAGTGGGAGCTGCCGGGCACGGAGGCCAGTTACGAGTTCACCATCGGCAGCGTCAGCGGCCAGCACATGTCCTTCGACAAGATCGAGATCGACACTTGGTTCAGTCTGGACGGCGCCTCGCACCCGGACAGCATGATCCTGGCGCAGCCGGCGAATTTCACGCTGAATAAAGAAAGCAATCATGCGGTGCCGACCACGCGCGGCGCGGCGAATACCACGCATTTCGGCTGGGACATTTTTGAGGATCCGGCAACTTACAGCAGCGCAGTACTGGCGGATGAAACGCCCGACATCATCAGCGCCACAACTCCCGCGGGAGTGAAATTTGAATCCCTGCACGGCAACCTCAACCGGGCTTCCACCGGCAACTATTACAGCGGCTCCTCGACCGCGACCGCGGTGATCGATGAGAAAGTCACGGTGGTGACCAACGGCACGCCAGGGCCGATGGGCAAAACCACGATCATCGCACAACTGGTCGGCACGGGCATGTTCCCCAGCACCTGGACTTTCGGGGAGATCAATGGAGTCGCGCCCGAAGTCGTGTCCGGCGGCAACGGGCTGAACCGGGGGCAGGTCTGGGTGAAGTGGGAGATCGAAGGCAACGAGGAAACCTATGAATTCACCATCGGCAGCGTGGCGCATCCGTCGTTCGGCCAGGCCCACATGTCTTTCGACAAGATCGAGATCGACACGTATTTCGACATTGAGGAAGGCTCGCACCCGGACAGCATGATCCTGTCCGAACCGGCGGCGATCGCCCATATCATGGACCAAGCCAGCGGCCCGGTGGAGCCGAGCAGCCGCGGCACGCGCGACACCACTTACTTCGGGTGGGACGGCTTTGGCGCCCCCGGGCCGGCCGCGTTGATCGATGACAATACGCCGGACATCGGCTCCGATCCGACGGGCTTGGCCAGATTCCGCACCACCAATGGCGAGATTCACCAGCTCGGCGGCGGCGGCAATCTTTACCTGCTTTCGTTCATCCCCGAAGTGGATTTGACCCTGGCCGAAGAAATCACGGTGCCCACGGATGGCGAAGTGGGAGACGCGGGCGTCACCACCATCATCCTGCAAATCGCGTCGGCGGGCGGCGGCATGGGTGGAGCTTTTGCCGGACCCATCTACGTGTCCGACATCAACGGCGTGGCTCCCACCGTGGTGCAGGCTTCCAGTTCCACCTCGGCGCAGTTTTGGGCGAAGTGGGTAATTCCCGGCAACCAGCCGACTTACACGATCCAGATCGACGGTGTGCCGAACCAGCAGCACTACAGCTTCGACAAAGTGGTGGTCGATACCAAATACAGCCGTTATGAAGGCGTGGGCGACACCATGAAGGGGCAGACCGTCGAGATCACGACGGAGTCGCTGGCGGACGCGGTGAGGGGGGAATTCTACTCCGTTCAGTTGGAAGCGGAGGGCGGCGTCCTGCCTCACACTTGGAGTTTGGCGGATGAGTCGTCGCTTCCAGCCGGCCTGACGCTCAGCAGTTCCGGCCTCATCAGCGGCACGCCGACGGCGCTCGGTTCCACGACTTTCACCGTGGTGGCGCGCGAGGGGGATGACTACGAAGATGAAAAGACCTATGAGCTGGCGGTGGTGTCCGGCTTGTTCATTGTCACGGAGAGCCTGCCCACCGGGGTCGTCGGCCTGTCTTATGCGGCGCCTCTGGCTGCCGCGGACGGCTTGGAACCTTATACTTGGGAGATCATCGATGGCACGCTGCCGGCGGGCTTGAATTTGACCGGCGGTGTCATCACCGGCACGCCTACGGCGGCGACGGCGGAAGATGGCGTGAGCATCACGGTCCAGGTGACGGATGGCGAGAGTTCCACCGTGGCGCAGGTTTTCACATTGAGGGTTTCCCCCACGCTGCTGGCGCCCGCGATTGAGCCGCTGAATTTCCCGCCGACGGTGGTGGGCGTGTTGTACGAGCATGCAGTGGCGGCGCTGAACTATCCGTCGAGTCATACGATCACTGGCCTGCCGCGCGGCCTCAGCTACAACAAAACAACGGGCGTGATCTCCGGGCGCCCTCTGGTGGCGGGCGTGTTCAATGTGCAGGTGAAAGCGACTAATAAGGCGGGCAGCAGCCCGATCACTTCCGGGCCGCTGGTGGTGCAGGCGCTGCCGGGTCTGCAAACGGGCGCTTTCGCCGGTTTGGTGGATCGTGACGCGGGCGTGAACGGTGATCTCGGCAGCTTGCTCACCTTGAACACAACGTCCACGGGCGCTTTCACGGTCAAGATCAAAACGGGCGCCAAGACGGTGAGCGCGAAGGGCTTCCTCAACGCGCTGGCTCCGCAAGTGCAGGCCACGGTGGGCGGCGTCGCGCTGACCCTGACTCTGGACGGTTTCACCGGCTTGGTGACCGGCACGCATGGCGCGGCAGTGGTGAACGGCTGGCGGACGGCTTGGGACAAAAACTTCAATCCGGCGACGAGCCGCGAGGGCTACTACAGCGCGGCGCTTGACATCACCTCGTCCGACAGCGGCGACGACGCCATCCCGCAGGGCTCCGGGTTCGCGACGTTCACCGTGAGCACGACGGGCGTGGTGAAGGCCAAGGGCAAGACCGCCGATGGCCAAAACGTGACGGTTTCCGGCGTGCTGGGCGCGCAGGGGCAACTGGCGGTGTATGTGCCGCTTTACAAAAACACGGGATCGCTGCTGGGCCCCTGGGAAATCACCGAAGACAGCGGCGGGAACTTCGCCGAAAACACGGTGACGGGTGATCTGACCTGGAAGAAGCCGGCGCGTCCGGGCCGTGATTACGCGGCCGGGTTCGGGCCGGTGGACGTGGTGGCGGAGGGCGGTTATCTGGGAGTCATCCCGGCGAAGGGCAGGGTGGTCCTGGGGCTGCCCGAGGCGGGAAGCGTGGACCTGGAGTTCGCGGAAGGCGGCATCGCGGAATCCGCCACCACCGCCAATGTTGAGGACATCGAGTGGAAGGACACGCATGTGGCGGTGATGCCGGTGGCGGGGAACGCCGCGAAGGTGTCGCTGAAGGCGAACAAGGGCACGGGTGCGATCAACGGCGCCTTCACGCTGGAGGAGCCGGCGCCGAATGCCCTGACGCGGAAGAATGTGAAGTTCTTCGGGCAGGTGGTGCGCTTGGCCGACGGCGAAACCAAGGCGGTCGGTTATTTCCTGCTGCCGCAGATTCCAAGCGGGGGGCAAACGCCGAAGAACTCGCCCATCCTCTCCGGTGCCGTGTTCCTCGTCCAACCCGAATCCCTTTGAGAGCCAAAATGATTTTGTGACTGTTTGATGATTTCCTCACATTTCAAAACTTCATTGTTCACGGCGCCGAAGTTGGCGGCGCTGGCGGGGATGGTTCTGTCCGCTCTGGGTGTGTGTCACGCCCAGAGCGGCAGCTTTATCATCCCCGGCATTCGCGCGGATGGTGGTACGGACTTCGCTTACTGGGATTATTTTAACCGGCCGCCGGGGGCGCCGACCAGCACGAACTACAACTATCCCAATCCGCCAGCGTTGATCGACGGCTTCGGCGAAGACGCCGACGGCAATCCCAGCACGGCCTTTGAGGATCGTACGGTGCTGATCCAAACCGGCACGGACACCGCCTTCATCACCTCTTCCGGCGCGATTTACAGCTTCGCGGAGGAACTCGCCATCGAAGTCCCCTACGAGCCGCCGGCATCTTCCATCGGGGAGGTGACGAACGTGATCTTCCAAACCCAAACCGGCGGCGCGCGTCTCAATGTCAACAGCGTTTTCCTAACCTATCAAGACGGCGGCGGGCAGACCGTGACGCTGGCGCCGGACTTCAAGGGGTTGGACGATCCGCAGTCCGGCGCTTTCACCGAGCGCATCGTGTGCGCGTTTCAGTGGAACCTCACCGGCCTCGATATCCGGGAGTTCAAAATCGTCTTCACCGGCCCGGTGTCCATGCCGCTGTGGGAGGCGCAGCTCGATGTGGTGGTGGGAGAGCCGTTCGTGCAGGAGCTGGGCTATCTGCTGGTCACGCGTTCGCGGCCGCTGACGCGCTTTGGCAGGCCGGGCGTGGTGGACAAAAACCTGCCGCTTTCCGCGGACGGACGCTTCTTTTTGGAAGGTGAGGAGTTGAATTTGCTCGCCGATGCGGAGCCGGGCTGGGAGCCGACGGGCTGGTACTACGACGGCGCCACCCAGCCGGGAGCGGCGCTGCCGCTGGTGTTCCCTGCCCAAGACACCACGGTCACAGCCTTGTTCGCGCCGTTGAGTTACGGCATTTGGCGGACGACGATGTTTTATCACGCGAACGCGCTGCTGGGGACGGAGAACGATTATACCAACGAGGCGATTTCCGCCACGGAAGTCGATCACGACGGCGACGGGTTGAGCAACGCTGGCGAATACGTGTTCGGCGGCGATCCTTACACACCCGACGAGGCGCGGACCCGGCCGCAGATGCTGCTGGTGGACGTGGCCGGGGTTTTGCATCCGGCGATCCGTTACCGCTCCAACGGGCAGACGCCGGAGGGATCGAACGACGTAGTGCGGCGGGTGCGCGTCAAAGCCAACGGCGGAGAATGGCAGGACAACAGCGGCACGCCGACGACCGTCACCGTGTCGAGAGAGTTGCAGCCGGACGGCTCCGCGCTGGTGACCGAACGCGCGTTGCAGCCGATGAGCGCGCTGACTTCGGTGGAGATGGATGTGGCTTGGAGCGTGGGCGGTGTCGAGGGCTCGCCGTTGACGCCGTCGCCTTTGGCGATTGAAACGGAGCCGGTGCTGGCGGACGGGCGCTTGGGCGCGGCTTATGCGGCGGCGCTGGCGGCGGGAGGCGGCGTGGAGCCTTACACCTGGAGCGTGACCGGAGGCGCTTTGCCGCCGGGATTGACGCTCGGCGGTGATGGTTCGTTGAGCGGTGTTCCAACCACGAGCGGCGAGTTCAACTTCACCGCGCAGGTCAGCGATGGGATTGCGCAAACCACAAGCCAGCCGTTCGAGATCACGATCCTGCCTTTTGAAATCATCACGGCCACACCGCTGACCGCACATCCTCTCGGGGAACCGGCGGAGGCGCCGCTGGCCGTTGCCGGAGGCACGGGACCGTTTTCCTGGCAGGTCATCGGTGGCGCGCTGCCGCCGGGGATCGATTTGAGCGGCGCGGGCGTTTTGACCGGCACGCCATCGGAAGCTGGGTTGTTTGAGTTCACCGTGCAGGTGACGGACACCAATGACCTGACAACCAGCAAGACGCTGACTTGGGCGGTCACCGACTTGGAAATCGTCACCGGGTCGCCGTTGCCGGTGGCGGTGGTGAATGTGCCTTATAACGTGGCGCTGACAGCCGGAAACGGCACCGCGCCATTCACCTGGGCGGTGACCGGCGGCGCGCTGCCGGCTGGTTTGAACCTCAGCGCGGAAGGCGTGATTCAGGGCACACCCACCGTCGCGGGCAACAGTTCCTTCACCGTGCAGGTGACGGACGCCGGCGGCTTTCATGTTAGCAAGGTGTTCGACCTTGTGGTATCCGCCACCTATCTGCCGCCGGTGCTTGACCCCATCGCGTTCGCGCCGGTCACCGTGGGAGAGGAGTTTGTGCCGTACCAACTGACGGCGGCGAACTATCCCAAAAACTTCATCGTCACCGGCCTGCCGAAAGGCTTGAAATACGTCGCGTCCACGGGAGTGATCTCCGGTCGCGTGACGGCGGCGGGCGTGTACAACGTGCAGGTGCGCGCGGTCAATGCGGGCGGCAGCAGCGCCACGGTCAGTGCGCCGCTGGTGGTGCGGGCTTTGCCGGCGGGGCAGACGGGAACATTCACCGGATTGACCGGACGCGACGCGGCGGCCAATGGCGGATTGGGCGGCCTGCTCAGTCTGAACACGACTCCGACCGGAGCCTTCACGGTGAAGATTCGCGCCGGTTCCAAGACGAGTTCGGCCAAGGGGTTTCTCAACGCCGCCGCGCCTCAGGTGCAGGCCACGGTGAACAACACCGCGCTGGCGTTGACGCTGGATGCGGACACCGGCCTCGTCACCGGCACGCATGGCGCGGCGGCGGTGAGCGGCTGGCGCTTGGTTTGGGATAAAAAAGCCAACCCGGCCAGCCGTTACGAAGGCTATTACAGCGTGGCGCTCACGCTGGCGGACGCGGAGGACAGCGGCGTGGCGGCGATCCCTCAGGGGGCGGGCTTTGCGACGTTCACCGTGGCGGCGGCCGGGACGCTCAAGGTGGCGGGCAAGACCGCAGACGGGCAATCGCTGGTGTCGGCGGCCACGTTGGGGCCGGACGGACAGATCGCGGTGTACTCGCCGCTCTACAAGAACAAAGGCTCGGCGCTGGGCGAGTGGATGGTGGTGGAGGACAGCGGCTGGCCGTTCCTGGGCAGCACGGTGACGGGCGCGCTGACGTGGTCGAAACCGGCGGCGGCGGGTCGCGGCTATGCGGCGGGATTCGGCCCGCTGAATCTGAACGTGGAGGGCGGCTATCTGGCTTCCTCTCCGAAAAAGCAAGTGGTGCTGGGGCTGCCGGAGGCGGGAGAAGTCAACTTGGCGTTTGCGGACGGCGGGCTGGCGGAATCGGCGACGGATCCGGACTTGGCGAACATTCCCTGGACCGAAACCTATCAAGCGGTGATACCGGCAGGCAGGACGCTAAAGGTGAACAAGGCGACGGGCGCGCTGAACGGAACCTTCACGCTGACGGAACCGGCTCCGAACGCGTTGGTGAGGAAAAACGTGAAATTCTTCGGGCAAGTGGTGCGGACCGCCGATGCGGAAACCAAAGCGTTTGGTTATTTTCTGCTGCCGCAGATCCCCGCCTCCGGACAGAAACCCAACACCACGCCGATTCTCTCCGGGGCCGTGTTCCTAACTCAGCCTGCCGCGCCTTGATCTTTTTCCGGACTCATTGACATTATACTTCTGTGACGACAAACACCACGCTTTCATTGACATTGCAAAAGCTCCCGCGCCGCCGCCGGGGCTTTGCCCTGGTGATGGTGGTGGCCATGATCGCGCTCATGATGGCGGTGATCGTGGCTTTCCTCAGCGTGGCCCGCCAAGGCAGCAGGGAGGCGTCGATCGAGGCGGAGAAGGAGCGGGCGCGGCTAGTAGCGCAAAACGCGGCAAACGTGGCGCTGGCGCAGTTGCGGGATGCGACGAGCCAGTTCTTTCCGGACGGCACGCCCAAGCCCTGGACCAGCCAGCCGGGCGCGGTGCGGGTGCATAACATGGACGGTTCACTGGGGACACTGTTCAAGCTCTACACGGCGGATAGCATGACGACGGGTTCGCTGGGCAGCGTGACGGTGGATGTGCCGGATGACTGGGCGGCGAGGCCGGATGATTTCGTCGATTTGAACGCACCCAAAGTCAGTGCCAACGGCGAGCTGCGCTTTCCCGTGGTCGATCCCCGAGCATGGACGGCGGACCCGTTGCAGTCGGTGGAGGGCTTCCACTATCAGGAGTTCAAAGGCGCGGTTGGCCCGGCTTCGTCCGGACCGGACGGACAGCGTCTGCCGATGCCGGTGCGCTGGGTGTACCAGCTTCAGGACGGCACTCTGGGCACGCTCGGTCCCGGCGGTCAGTTCATTCCGGCCGGCGGTTCTCGCGCCAGCAGGGCGAATCCCATCGTGGCCCGGTTCGCTTTTTGGGTGGACGATGAGACCTGCAAGATCAACGTCAATACCGCGTCGGAGGGCTCGTTTTGGGACTCTCCGCGCGCGGACACGGAGCAGGAGCGGGCGCTGGCGAAAACGGTGCCGTCCCGGCTCGAGTACATGCGCCATCCGGGACATCCCGCCGGTGTCTGCCTGAGCAGCGTGCTGCTCCCCAACCGGCGGCTGTCGCCGATGGAGTTTCCCGTGGATCATCCCTTGATGACTTCCATGGAACTGGAAGACGCTCGCGACTTGTGGCGGCTGGGGCGGCTGACCGAGGCGGAGACACTGGAGCACATCTCCATGGGCGGCACGGTGGAGGCCAATTGGGAGGAGCTTTGGCAGCGCGCTCCCAATGAATCCGTCCGGCAGCCGCGCTACGCCAGCGTGGGGGAGATGCTGTTTGACCATGTGGACATCGCGCGCTTCCCCAGCCTGTGGGAGACGCCTCAGCCGCCTCCCGGTGAGCGCCGGCGCAGCCTGTTTTTCGGACGACATCCCGAGGCGGCTCAGCGTTTGGAGCGGTCGCGCTTTTTCCTGACCGCCGCCAGCAGCGGCCCGGAGGTGACCTTGTTCGGCACGCCGCGCGTGGCCATCTGGCCGATGCACGCGCAGACGCTGCTGAACGGCAGCGGCTTGGGTGATCCGGAGACGAGCCGCGACACGAGTTTCAACCACAAAGTCATGCTGGCGGCGATGGTGAAAGGCAGACCCTACTTCGTCCAACGCTCCGAGCCGGGCAACGGGGCCAATGACTTCCAGGTTCACGCGCAAGGGTCGAACAGGGCGCTCTACGAATACTTGCAACGGCTCACGGACAAACCGTTCCCCGGCTTCGAGCGTCCTTCCCAAGGATACTCGACATTCGCCGAAAAGTATGAGGAGGATCGTGACGCGATTCTGATGGCGATGCTGGACTACGTGCGCTCCGCGAACTTCGCCGAGCATCAACTGCCAGGCACCATGCAGTTTTCCGTGTTGTGTCCCGGCGTGGAACACGAAGGCTTTGGCCAGATCGCGCCCATGCAGCCGCGCATACCTCTTAACCAAGCGGCGGCCAGCAACCACGTCCAGGGTCTCGGCCGCGTGCTGACCATCAGCGAAGTGGCGCTCATCATCACCTGCCGTGCGGAGCGGGACGAAAACGGTGAAATTAGAGGCGAGCCATCGACTGGCGTGACGCTTCAGCCTGGAGACCGTGAGTACGACGTTGGCTTTTTGGTCGAGGGCTTCCTGCCGGGACACAGTTGGGTGGACTACCGGCCCTATGCGACGGCGGCTTTGTTCGGGGGCCTTCCGGGCGCCGCTCCGAATACGAAGGATCCGTTTCCCGAGCTTTTCCTGAACGGCATCCCCCTGGTGCCGGACGCCAAGACGATCAAAATCGAATCCGCCGAACTGCCGCCCTCGTCCTGGCACGGGGCGGGCGCCGCGTTGGGGGTGCGGGGGCTTTCGCATGGTGTGTTGCAGTTCAAACCCATCGTGATCCCCTCCCAAAGAGATGGGGAAGGCAACATCAATCCGCAGCCGCCGGTGTTGAGGTTCCAAGGCACCACGAATGAAACCCATCAATTGAAAATCGCCCTGTATGACTCGCCGGGGAGCACCGGCGCCGCCGACCTGCTGCAGGTGGTGCCATTGGTGCTGCCGGACATCCCGGTATCCGCGGACACAGACATTAGGCTGCCTCGCTTGGGTGAAGGCGCCTTGGCCAATTCTCTGGCGGAGCGCTTGCGGAACGCGGCGGCGCAAGGAACTCCGTTCCTGGCCGCCACCGACGTGGTGCAGTCCCTGGCCCCCATTCATGGCGACTACCGCCTGACCGCCATGCAGCGCTGGGTGGAGAGTCGTGACGGCTCGCGGACCACTCCGGTGTTCACCCCGCATCCGCTGTGGGGCAAGCAAAGGCTCGCCCACAACTTGCGCGACGCGACCCTGCCCGTCGAACCCTCCCAAAAAGGCTACATTCACAATCTCCTCTACGCCGCCGCTTTCCGTCCGGACATGCCGGACACCCTGAGCGATGATGCTCCGCATGTGAGTGTGTGGCAGTCCGGAGATTGGGTTGAGTACACGCTTTCCCTCGCTCTGGACGAACTGCGTCTTGATGGAGGTCGGCGGGGCCCCGCGCTGCCGGAGTGGACCGGGGATTTTGACAACGGCATCGGCAACACCCCCGACGGACCTTACAGCAACCGCCCGGACGACGGTCACTGGGCGGCCATGAAGGCGGGCATGCTGCCGTACTTCGACAATGTGTCGCAAACAGGAGCCACAGTGCCGCCGGTGAGCTTGGCTGCCTTTGCCCCGCAGCGGCTGCTGCCCTCGCCGGTGATGTTTGGCAGCCTGCCCACCGGCAGCCGGGCGCATGTGCCCTGGCAGACGCTGCTATTCCGCCCCCACGAGCAGCCCTTCGGCACGCAGCACTTCGGCGCGCATACACCGCCGGACCACCTGCTGCTGGACCTCTTCTGGCAGCCGGTGCTGGAGCCGGAGCCGCTGAGCCTGAATCTGGAAACGCAGGGCAAGATCAACCTGAATCAGCAAATCCTGCCCTTCACGCACATCACCCGCGACACTGCTCTGCATGCGGCGATGAAGGCGGAGACACTGATGGCTATTCCCGACTCGGCGGCGGCCACTTACAAAAGCGGCGAGCGCCCCGAGGACCGCTTCCGCAGGCACATCGACGCGGAGCAAACGCTGGCGCTGTGGAAAACGCGGGTCTTCGACCAAGGCAATGTCTTCCTCATTCCCGGCCAGATTTGCGAGCAATACCTTGTGCCGGAAGGGCTGATGGAAATCGGGCAGCGGGCCACCCAAGAGCGCATGAGCGAGTTCTGGGCGCAGCATCGCCTCACCGGCGACAACAGCAAGGAGCGCCCCTACGCGCATCTCTACTCCCGCCTGACCACCCGCTCGAACACCTATCGCGTCCACTTCGTGGCGCAAACCCTCGTCAAAGCCCGCAGCACCCCCGCCAACGGCTTCGACAGCCGCCGCGACCGGGTGACGGCCACCGTCTCCGGCAGCTCGGTGCTCAGCCGCCAGCTCGATCTCAATCACCCGAACCTGCCCGACTACCAGCAACCCAGCGCTGCCGGCGAAACACTGCCGCCGCTCGACCTTTTCTACCGCTGGCACGCCGGAGCGGTGGAGTGAGGGTGGCCATGCAAGGGCAAGAAGAGGCGCTTTGTAAGCGCCCAGCTTTTCAGGGTTTGCCGGGTGGGAGCGCGGCTCGCAATTGCAGCCGAATCAGAAGCAGAATTTTTAACCGTAAAGAACCCAAAACCATCCATGCTCTCCCTTTGCGATTCATGCGTTCTTCCGTGGTTCTATTTCAAATTCAAAACACACCGCCATCCCACAGGATGTGCAAGTTTAACCCCGTAGGGGTTGCCCATGAATAGCCGGGGGTCGCACGACCCCCGGATCGTGACCAAGAATCAGCGATTCTCAAGAGCCAACCCCGGAGGAGGTTGCCCAATGCAGGCAAGGCTCGGATTCTCCCCGGCACCTCCAATCCTCAAGATAATAACGGTCGTTGGCGGGGTGGCGGGTTTTCCCCGCATTGGCTAACCCCTACGGGGTTGTAACTCATTGGGGGGAGGCGGTGTGTCGTTCCGGGGGTTTCGTTCCTCAACCCCCGGCTATTCATGGTGAACCCCTACGGAGTTCGGGAGACTTTCATCAACTCACAATTGCCCTTCGCCGGAAAGCGCCGCTTTCTCCCCGTAAAATCAAGCTTCGAGACGCTCATTTCATGTTCTGTAGGATGGCTATGTTCAAAGCACTCTAATCCACCCACACGAACTCGTTCGCGTTCAGCAGGGCCAGGCAGAAGTCCGCCAGGGCCGCGCGGGGTGTTTGTTCCGCTGTTGATGCTTGCTCGAAGAATCGCGCCGCTGCCGCCAGTTCTTCGTGGCTGGGCGGGCGGGCGTAGCAGAGGCGGAAGAGCAGGGGGAGGGTTTGGGTGGTATCGCCGCTTGTTTCATGCAGTGCTCGTTCCGCCAGCGCCGCGGCGGTGGCGCGCGCGAACTCGGAGTTCATCATCAGCAGCGCTTGCGGCGCGGTGGTGGAGGTCTCGCGCCGGGCGCAACTCATGAGGGCGTCAGGACGGTCGAAGAGATCGAACACCGGAAGCCGGGCATTGCGGCGGGCAAAGGCGTAGATGCTGCGCCGGCGCTGCTCGTCCGCGCTGCTTGCCTCGGCTTCCGTGTGTTTTTTCAGCAGGGTGCCCGCCACTTCCGCAGGCAGGGACAGGCGGACGCCGGGGCCGCCCGCTTTCGGGTTGAGCTGGCCGGCCACGCTGAGCATGGCATCCCGCAGCATCTCTCCGGTCAGCCGGCGGCGCGGCATGGCGGCGTAATGCGCCACTTCGGATTCCTCCATCTCCGGCCCGGCCGTGGCCTGCCGGTAGGTGACGGACAGGATGATGACTTTGTGCAGGCGTTTCAGGCTCCAACCCTGGCGCGGCAACTCCGCCGCCAGCCAGTCGAGCAGTTCCGGGTGCGTGGGCGGCGGGCCTTGCGCGCCGAGGTCGCCCGGCGTGCCCGCGAGGGGCCGCCCGAAGTGCTGCTGCCAGAGGCGGTTGGCGGTGGCGCGCAAAAAGAGGGCGTTGTCTTTGGAGGCCAGCCATTGCGCCAGCGCCGCGCGATCCGCGGGCGCCACGCCGAGGTCGCCCAGCACGCGCGGGAATCCCGGCGCGACCACCGGCCCCGGCCTGCGAAAATCCCCGCGCACGAACACCACGCTGGCCGGCACGGTTTCCTTGATCGTCCGCGCCTCCGGGGGCAGCGGCTTGTCGCGGCTGGTGAGCACGGTGTTGTCAAAGAAGGCGCGCAGCCGGTAAAAATCGGCCTGGCTGATCGCGTCGTAGGCGTGGTCGTGGCACTGCGCGCAGCCGGCAGTGAGGCCCAGGAACACGGAGCCAACGGCGCCGGTGATCTCGTTGAGCAGCATGTGGCGGCGTTCGTCCTGTTGGTTGAGGTCCGGCATGTCCGGCCCGCTGAACAGGAAGCCCGTGGCCACCGCCTCGCCGTCCGGCAGCAAATCTCCCGCGATCTGCTGGCGCACGAAGGCGTCGAACGGCAGGTCGCGGTTCAGCGCTGCGATCACCCAGTCGCGATACCGCCACAGGCGCGGCCTTTCCTTGTCGTGCTCGAAGCCGTCTGTCTCCGCGAAGCGCGCCAAATCCAGCCACCACTGCGCCCAATGCTCGCCGTAGGCCGGGCTGGCCAGCAACCGGTCCGTTAGCGCTTCCAGCGCGGCGTCGCTGTTTTGGGCGAAGGCTTTTTCAAACGCCGCCACTTCCGCCGGAGCGGGCGGCAGGCCGGTCAGGTCGAACGTCACCCGCCGCGCCAGCGTCGCCGCGTCCGCGGGCGGCGACCGGTGCAGACCCTGCTCGCGCAGTTTCGCGTCGATGAAACCATCCAAGGAACCCGCCGCGGAGCGCAGCGGCAGATAGGCCCAGTGTTGGCGCTCCGTCTCCGTCACCGGCGGCTCGTCGCGTACCGGGTCGTTCGAGGCGCGGATGGCGCGCGCATCGGCGCGGCCCGCGGCGCAGGCCAGGACGAACGTCACGCAAAGGGAGAGGCGCCTCATGGTTTTGTCAGGTTATACCTCGCGTCATCAGGTTTTGTGAAAGCCAAATTTGACCTCCCACAGATTCGGGAAGGCCAGCAGATTCTTGTTTTGTATCCATCTGCTGGCCTCCCTGAATCTGCTGGAAATCACAAATCATGGTTTTGTTAGGTTAGCTCAAGATGGAACGCGCCACATGGCCCGCCACGTCGGTCAGCCGTTCGTCGCGTCCGTTGTGGCGATAGGTCAGGCGTTCGTGGTCGAGGCCCATCAGGTGCAGCAGCGTGGCGTGCAGGTCATGCACATGCACCTTGCCCTGAGTCGCCCGCAGGCCGAAATCATCGGTGGCGCCGTGGACGTGCCCGTGCTTCACGCCGGCGCCGAAGAGCACCGTGGTGTAGCCCCAGGGATTGTGGTCGCGTCCCGTGCCTTTTTCGCTCATCGGCATCCGCCCGAATTCGCCGCCCCAGATCACGAGGGTGTCCTCCAGCAGCCCGCGCTGTTTCAAATCCCGGATCAATCCCGCCACCGGCAGGTCGGTGCGCGCCGCGTGCTCCGTGTGGTTTTGCAGCACGTCGTTATGCGCGTCCCAGCCGTTGGTGTCTCCCGAGTAAAGCTGCACGAAGCGCACGCCGCGCTCGACCAGCCGCCGCGCCAGCAGGCAGCGCGTGCCGAACTCGCGCGTCACCGGATGATCGATGCCGTAGAGCCGCCGCGTGGCCGCGCTTTCGCCGGCGATGTCCACCGCCTCCGGCGCGGCGGTCTGCATCCGGAAGGCCAGTTCGTAGGCGCGCACGCGCGCGTCGAGATGCGTGTCCGGGCCGCGCCGGGCTTGATGCAGCGCGTTGAGCTGCTGGGTCAAATCCAGCACCGCGCGCTGCCGGCCCGCGTCCGTGCCGTCCGCGGGCCGCAGATGAAGGATGGGGTTTTGCCCGGCGCGCACCGTGGTGCCTTGATAGGTGGCGGGGAGGAAGCCGTTGCCCCAGGCGGGCGGACCGCCCTTCAAGCCGCCGCCCGGATCGGGCATCACCACGAAGGCGGGCATGTCGTCATTCTCCGAACCCAGGCCGTAGGCCAGCCAGCTTCCGAAGCTGGGCTTGCCCATGAGGATAGAGCCGGTGTTCATCTGATAGACCGACTGCGGATGGTTCACGCTGTCGCCGTGGCAGCCGCGCAGCACGCACATCTCATCCGCCAGCTCCGCCATGTTCGGCAGGAGATCGCTCACCTCGATCCCGCTTTGCCCGTGCGGGCGGAAGGGTTTCACCGGCCCCAGCAGCGGATTGCGCGCCACCGCGCGCCGCGTCTCCACCTGGCCCAGGCTGTCCGGCAGCGGCTTGCCCGCATGGCGGATGAGTTCCGGTTTCGGATCGAACAAATCCACATGGCTCGGCCCGCCGTGCATGAACAGCCAGATGACGCGCTTCACCCGCGCCGGGAAATGCGTGCGCCCGCGTCCCAGCGACTCGCCCGCCAGCAGATGAGAAAAAGCCAGCCCGCCAAAACCGGCGCCCGCGCCGCCCAGCAAGCGGCGTCGGGAGAAAAGCGGCGGCGAGGCGTCCGTCATGATTCCGTCCATAACGCGCGAAACGTCTGCCGTTTAGCAGGAACGGCGACGAATCTCCGGCTCCCCGCCTCAGCCCCCTGCATTCCCGCCCCAGGCGCAAGCCTCAGACCCCGGGTTGCGGGCCTCAGACCCCGGTTCGCAAGCCTCGGACCCTTGCGCGCAAGCCTCAGACCTCCACACGCCAGCATCAGACCTCCGTGAGCCGGCTCTTTTAGCTCCGTTCGCAAGCCCCGGACTTCCACGCGCAAACCTCAGACCTCCGTTTGCAAGCCTCGAATCCTCCCGCGCAAGCCTCAAACCTCCGCGCGCAAGACTTGGAACCCGAACAAAAGAAACCACTCCCCCCCTTGCATCCCTCATTATCCCGTGTCTCTTGCCGGTAATGAATACACGGACAGTTCCTCCCTATCACAGCGGGGGAGGCACAACCGTTGGGATTTCGTTATGCGCCCTGCTGCTGGCGCTGCTGCCCGCGCCCTCGCCGGCGCAAACACCCACCGTCACCAAGCTGCTGGGCCGCGCCACCACCCCGCAGGCCTTCAACCAGTTCGGTCAAGCGGTGGCGGTGTCGGACCGCTTCCTGCTGGTGGGCGAGCCTGGCAATAACGACAAGGGCCTTGATGCCGGGGCGGCGCATCTGTTCGACGCGCGCAACGGGCGCTACCTGCGCAAGCTGACCGCGAAAGACGCCGCGGCGGGCAGTGGTTTCGGCAGCAGCGTGGCGCTCAGCGGCCACCTCGCCCTGATCGGCGCGGACCGGGACAGCAACAAAGGCGCGGCCTACCTGTTCGACGCGCGCACCGGGAAGCAACTGCGCAAATTCACCGACGCCGACGGCGAGGCGTTCGACTTTTTCGGCATCAGCGTGGCGCTCAGCGGCAACCTCGCCTTCGTCGGCGCGTATGGGGACGACGGCTACAAAGGCGCAGCCTACCTGTTCGACGCGCGCGCAGGCGGCCCTTATCTGCACAAACTCACCGCCGCCGACGGCGAGGCGTCCGACTTTTTCGGCATCAGCGTGGCGCTCAGCGGCAACCTCGCCCTCATCGGCGCGTATGGGGACGACAGCTTCAAAGGCGCGGCCTACGTGTTCGACGCACGCAGCGGCGCCGCGCTCGCCACCGGCCATGCCATCCCCGGCAAACTCACCGCCTCCGACGGCGTGGTGAGCGACGGGTTCGGCATCAGCGTGGCGCTTAGCGGCCACCTCGCCCTCGTCGGCGCGTGGGGGGACGACAGCAAGGGCGCGGCCTACCTGTTCGACGCGCGCAACGGCGCCGCGCTCGCCACCGGCCATGCTGTCCCCGGCAAACTCACCGCCGCCGACGCCGCGGTGGGCGACAACTTCGGCGTCAGCGTGGCGCTCAGCGGCCACCTCGCCTTGGTCGGCGCGTATGGGGACGACGGCTTCAAAGGCGCGGCCTACCTGTTCGACGCGCGCAGCGGCGCCGCGCTCGCCACCGGCCATGCCATCCCCGGCAAACTCACCGTCGCCGACGGTGCGGCGAACGACCAGTTCAGCTACGATGTGGCGCTCAGCGGCAACCTCGCCCTCATCAGCGCGCGCGGGGACGACGACAACGGCGCCGAATCCGGCTCGGCCTATTTCATCCGCCCACTGGCCGCTCCGCTGCCGCTGGCCCGCGTGGCGACGAAAGGCGCCAGCGCTCCCGGCACGGGCGGCGCCACCTTCGCCGCCTTCCCGCAGGCCTTCATCAACCCCGATGGCGAGGCCGTGCTGCACGCCACCCTCTCCGGCCCCGCCGCCAGCGGCGGCCGCAACCGCGGCGTGTGGGACAACCTGAGCGGCAGCCTCGCCCGCGCCCTGCGCCTCAAGGACACCGACCTGGGCGGCGCCAAGGCGTCCAAGATCGTCAACGCCTGGGGCAACCACGCCAGCAACGCCCTCATCCAGGCCGTGCTCGGCGGCCCCGGCGTCAACGCCGGCAACAATCAGGCGGTCTATCGTGACAACGGCGCCAGCCTCATGCAGATCGCCCGCACCGGCACGGAGCCTGCCGGCGGCATTTTCGGCGGCGCGGCGCCGCAGAGCTTCCCCCAGGTCGTCCAGTCGGGCCAGGATCGGGTGGCCCTCAACACCCTGTTGAAGAAGGGCGGCGCGGGCGGGGTGACGGCGGCCAATGACAGCTCCCTTTTCTTTGCCAATCACATGGGCGCGCCCATCGGCTCGGTGTTCCGCGAGGGCATCTCCGCCGTCAGCGGCGGCGGCATGCTGGGGCAGCTTTTCAGCCGGGTGGCGGAGAGCCGGGGTTCCCATTTCATCGGTTTTGGCGCGGCGGTGGTTCCTGCCGGCGGCGGCGCAGCCCTGCAAGCGGTGTTCTCTCCCTTCCATGCGTCTGCCGCGCTCAATCCAATAGCCATGCAGGGGGAAGACGCGCCCGGCATCGGCCCTCCCACGGTCCAGTACCGCGCCTTTTTGGGAGAAACCCTCTCCAGCAATGGCCTTCTCATCTGGCGCGTCAGCCTTCGGGGCAAGGGCGTGACCTCCAAAAACAACGAAGGGATCTGGCATCAGGCAGGCGACCCGGACCCCTTGATCGCGCGCAAAGGCCAGGAGGTGGACCCGGTGGGGCTGCCGGGAGTGAAGATCGCCCGTTTCCTCGGGTTCTGGCCCGCCAACGACAACCTTCAAGAGGCGCTGCTGCTGGTGAAACTCAGCGGTTCCAAAGTCAGCGGCGCCAGCGACGTGGCCCTGCTGCTGTGGGATCAAACCGTTCCCAACGCGCTGCAAGTCCTGCTGCGGGAAGGGCAGTTGGTGGAAGGCGCGGACGCGCCGGCGGTGCGGGTGATCCAGCGGGTGGATGTGGAGCCGGCCACCGGGCATTACGTCGTGCTGTGCTCGCTGACCGGCGCGGCGGCGCGCAACCAGGCGTTGTTCACCGGCCTCAGCACCTTGGGCGATGCCGCCGGACAAAAAGCCAAGCGTTTGCCGGGGATGAAGCTGCGCAAAGGCATCCTGTACAAGCTGCCCGCCGTCACCACCACGGCGCGCCTGCGCAGCCTGAGCCTGCCGGTGACGACGGACCAGACGGGAGCCGGCGGCAAGGGATTGGGGCAGGTCATCAATAGCGATGGCGAGATGGTGCTGACCTTGGACTTCGACAACAAGGCGCGCGAGGTCCTGAGCGGCGTGCCGTAACATTGGTAGGGACGCGTTGTGTGCGTCCCACTTTTTCCGTGGACGGAGGCGGTGCGGAGCCTCCTGGCGTGTCACCGCGCCGGACAAGCTCCGCGCCACCCGCCGCCTCCGCCCCCACGAAGATCAGGGACGCGGCGCAGCGCGCCCCTACCGGGGTGGATGCGCCTTGCGTCCCCGGGTTTTTCGTGTTCTTTGGTGGGTATGCAAACGAGGCCTGCTTTTCTCTTCCGCCGGAGCGGCAGCGCCGCCTGCATTCTGCTCGCCGTTTTGCTCCTGCCGCTGCTGTCCGCGCCCTTGCCGGCGCAGACGCCTCCTACCGTCACCAAGCTGCTGGGCCGCGCCATCACCCCGCAGGCGGGCAACGAGTTCGGCAACGCGGTGGCGGTGTCGGACAGCTTCCTGCTGGTGGGCGAACCTAACAATGATGACAAGGGGACCGATGCCGGGGCGGCGCATTTGTATGACGCGCGCACCGGCAAGTACCTGCGCAAGCTCACTGCGAAAGATGCCGCGGCAGGCGACGAGTTCGGCACAAGCGTGGCGCTCAGCGGCAACCTCGCCCTCGTTGGCGCGTATTGGGACGACGACGGCAAAGGCGCGGTTTACCTGTTCGACGCACGTAGCGGCGCGCCGATCCGCACCGGCCATGACGTCCCCGGTAAACTCACCGCCAGCGACGGCGCGGCGTTCGATCGGTTCGGCTTCAGCGTGGCGCTCAGCGGCAATCTCGCCCTCATCGGCGCGTGGGGGAACGACGACGGCAAAGGCGCGGCCTACCTGTTCGACGCGCGCAGCGGCATACCGCTCGCCACTGGCCATGACGTTCCCGGCAAACTCATCGCCACCGACGGCGCAGTTGGCGACTGGTTCGGCATCAGTGTGGCGCTGAGCGGCAATCTTGCCCTCATCGGCGCGTATTTGGACGACAGCCACAAAGGCGCGGCCTACGTGTTCGACGCGCGCACGGGTGGAGCGCATCTGCACAAACTCACCGCCTCCGATGGCATGGCTGGCGACGTGTTCGGCGTCGTGGCGCTGAGCGGCAACCTTGCCCTCATCGGCGCGCCTAGGGACGACAGCGACAAAGGCGCGGCCTACCTGTTCGACGCGCGCAGCGGCATTCCGCTCGCCACTGGCCATATCGTCCCCGGCAAACTTATCGCCACCGACGGCGCAGTGGGCGACCGGTTCGGCGGTAGCGTGGCGCTCAGCGGCAACCTCGCCCTCATCGGCGCGGGTTTCGACGACAGCGACAAAGGCGCGGCCTATGTGTTCGACGCGCGCAGCGGCATTCCGCTCGCCACTGGCCATGTCGTC
>CAZNKC010000026.1:0-38354 GCA_964573315.1 uncultured Verrucomicrobiaceae bacterium
TAAAGCCAAATACAAATGAATTATCCCTTCCTTCCAGTTGAAAGTCGCTTAAGGAACGCTCACCCTCCCGGATGCTCAAATCCTCGGACAGTCGCATTCTCATCACCGGTGGAGCCGGATTCATTGGCAGCGCTTTGGCGTGGGAGTTGAACCGTCGTGGTCACGAGAAAATCGTCATCGCTGACCGGCTGGGCTCGGATGAGAAATGGCGCAATCTGGTTCCGCTGCGGTTTGCCGACTACATTGATGGTCTCGACCTCATCGAGCTGGTGAACACGCAGCCCGAGGCGCTGGGCCGTTTCGATGTCGTCCTCCATCTCGGCGCCTGCTCCGCCACCACGGAAAAGGACAGCGACTACCTGATGCGGAACAATTTCGACTACACCCGCCGGCTCTGCCAGTGGTCGCTGGCGCAGAGCGCGCGCTTCGTTTATGCCTCGTCCGCCGCCACTTACGGGGACGGCAGCCTGGGCATGGACGACAAGTCCGAGGATCTCCACCGTCTGCGGCCGCTCAACATGTACGGCTACTCCAAGCACCTTTTCGACCTCCACGCCCGCTCCCAGGGCTGGATGCGCCGCATCGTGGGCCTCAAGTACTTCAATGTCTTCGGCCCGAACGAGGATCACAAGGCGGACATGCGCAGTGTCGTCCACAAAGCCTTTGGCCAGATCACCGCCACCGGCCGCCTCAATCTATTCAAATCCCACCGGCCCGACTACGCGGACGGCGAGCAGTCGCGCGACTTCCTCTATGTGAAGGACGCCGTGCGCATGACCCTGCATCTGGCACAGGCGCCGCTGGCCAACGGCCTTTACAACATCGGCTCGGGCGCGGCCCACACTTGGCTGGAGCTGGCGCGCGCCATCTTCGCCGCGCTCGATCTGGAGCCTGCCATTGATTTCATCGACATGCCGGAGGCTCTGCGCGCCAAGTATCAATACCACACCTGCGCCGACATCGGACGCCTGCGCCAGTCGGGTTATCAAGAGGAAATCACGCCGCTGGCGGACTCTGTCCGCGATTACGTGGCGCATTACCTCAAGCATGACCGGCGGCTGGGGGATGATGAGTGATCCATCCTCAACCCCAATCACCGAGATGCCGCGCGATGAACTCCTCCGGCGTGATCGGCTGCGGTTTGTAACCCGCGTTCGCCAACGGCGCAAAGTGGCGGTCTTCCGTAATCACATAGTCCGCGCCCGCGCTGATGGCGCAATCAGTGAAGGCGTTGTCGTCCGGGTCGGCGCTGATGACGTGGAATTGGAAATGAGGATTGACCTCCATCAGAGTGCCGGCCGTCATTTTGATCAAATGCATCAGGCGTTCGATTTTGCGCCATGCGGCTGCTCCCGCCGAGGCTGAAACAATCTCCTGGTATTCCATGAGGATGCGGTTCGACACGGCCCACCGCAACCTCCCGGCCACTGCCGCATCCATGATGGGAAAACAACGATGCCCCGGCTCCCGCCCATGCAACAGTGTGTTGGTATCGATGCAAACGATCATGCGCCTTTCTTGCCGGCCCGATACCGGCGGATCAACTCAGGGACATTGTCGAGCCTGCCCTGCGCGCGTTCCGCTTTGGCATCTTCCTGAATTTCACGCCAAAGGCGGTCCTTCTCGGCAAACAGAAGCACATCATGCAAGAAAAGCACGTCCTCATCGGGCGCGGCGGCGACGCGCTCGATGACTTGCTCGCGCAGGTTTTTCGGAATGGGGGTTGCCTCAGTCATGGCTTGGCAGAATACCATCCATCGCTTGGTTTTCCACTCCGTTTTCTTCGCTTGCCATGCCGAAGCTTCTTGGTCTGCTTAGCGAACCAGAAGCACCGGTCCACTTGCGGCGTATTCCATCCATCATGCGACTACTCGTCTTCCTTGCCGCACTCCTTGCCGCCGGTGGCTTCGATTGCCAATCGAAGCTGCGTGCCGCCGGGCGCACCATCCTGTTCGCGGATGACGAGGACGTGCTCTACCGGCCCGGCACGATCAAGCGCGTGGTGGAGTTCAAGAAACACTCCGCCGATCCGGTTGTCGCGCCGGACAAGGCGTGGGAGGGCATGATCGGCTGGACGAGCGTGCATCGCGACGCACGCACGGGCAAGTACCAGCTTTGGTATCAGGCTTATCAGGAGCGGCGCACCGAGGACAAGACGCTCAAATGCGTGGTCTGCTATGCCGAGTCAGCCGATGGCTTGGCCTGGACCAAGCCGAATCTCGGCCTCTTCCCTTTTTACGAGGAAAAGGACACCAACATCGTCCTCATCGGCGCGCAGGGCGGCTACGGCGACCGCTATTGCAATTCCGTGGTGGTGGACGAGCGCGATCCCGATCCGGCGAAGCGCTACAAGATGGCCTATTACGATTGGGACACGGACGCGGGATCAAAAGGCGGTTCCGGCACGCATGTGGCTTTTTCGCCGGACGGCATCCACTGGACGAAATACGCAGGCGGCATCGTGGCGAAGACACCGTTCGGCGGCAAGGGCGCGCAGCCGCCGTTCGCGGACGAGGACGTTTATTTCGAGGAGACGCGCGCGGACGGACGGGTCATGAAGACTTGGCGCGTCCCCCACGGCATGTCGGACGCGCTGGATGTTTTTTTCGATCCGCAGCGCGAGGCGTTCGTCGCCTACGGCAAAAGCTGGACGCCGTGGCCCGGCGGCGGCTTATCGTGGAAGCACGGCATGGCGCGGATGGAGAGCAAGGACTTCATCCACTGGAGCAAACCCGAACTGGTGCTGACCGTGGACGACCGCGACCCGCCGCACGCGGAGTTTCATACCTCGCCCGTGTTCACGCATCACGGCATGTATTTCTCGATCAACCAGATTCTCGACCGCGGCGCGGGCACCATCGACGCCGAGTTCATGAGCAGCCGCGACGGTTTTCGTTGGGATCGCCCTTTTGCCAACACCTGGGTCATTCCGCGCGGCCCGGAGGGCAAGTTTGACGCAGGCTCGATCATGAGCAACGGCACGCCTGTCTTCCTGGAGAATGAAATCCGCTTTTACTACGGCGCGTATCGCGGCACCGCCATCGGCGCGAAGGGGCTGAACTTGCAGCAGGCGGGCGCGAAGGATTATTACAGCGGCGTCGGTCTCGCCATCACGCCACGCGACCGCTTTGTCGCCGTCGGCGTCAACCCGCTCAGTCCGGTTTGGAATCAGAAGAAGGACAAGCCGAAGATCGTGAACACCATCGGCAATGTCACCCTGCGAGCGCTTGATCTGAGCGGCGTGACAACCATCACGCTCAACGCCGATGCCTCGAAGGGCGCGGCCTGGCTCGAAATCCTCAACGAAGACGGCTACCGCCTGCGCGGCTTCACCAAGGACGACGCCCTGCCCCTCAAAGGCGACGACCTTGCTTTTGCAGCAGCATGGAAAGAGAAAAAACTCACCGACCTGCCACCGGGACGCTACCTGCTGCGCGTCCATCTGGAGCAGGCCGACCTTTTTGCGATGACTTTGAATGAATAGGGTAGAAAAATTTTCTTTGAGCGATCTGTTTTAAAACCTTGCTGCCTCCCATTTTCCTAACTTTAAAAACATACCGACATGATGAACCTCCCTCCCCTTCCCTGCCTCGTTGCCGCGGCGCTGACGCTTGCCTTTCATTTGCCGGCAGCGCATTTATCCGCCGCCGAAGCCGTGCAAAACCCGAAATTGCAAGCCGCCGCGCTGGAGTTCGGCATCACACCGGAAGCAGGCGGCGCCACCGCGAGCAAGGTGGGCGCGCGTGTGCTGAAGGTGGAAGGTCCGCTCAAAACGACGGTCACGCTGCTGGAGCATGACGGGCAGCGCGTCTGCATCATCGCCCCGCACATGAACTCGCCGAAAGGCGCGAACATCAGCCCGCTGATCCGGCGCACCGCCGCGGAGGTGCTGGATATTCCCGTGAACCAAGTGCTGCTCATGGTCTCGCACAATCACACGGACATGAATCTGGTGAGCAACCACGTCGAGGCTTATCGGGCGCCTTCAATCGACCCCAATGAACTCCCGGCGCCGGAACTGCTGCCCGCGGGTGAGGATTTCCTCAAACAACTCACCGCCACCGCCAAACAACTGCCAGCGCTGCTGCAACCCGTCACCGTCTGGTGGGCGGAAGGCCAGGAGGGGCGCATTAGCTACAATCGCAAAGGCCGTCGCGCCGATGGCAGCAGCTACCTCATGCGCGAGGAAGACCGCGACCTCCTGGGCGTCGATTTCAACGGGGACATGGACCGCGAAGCGCCCATCGTGGTGCTCAAAAACGCGGGCGGCGAGATGGTGACGGCGATCACCCATTTCACCGCGCATCCCTGCACCTGCTATCATCCCGAGAAACCGATCATCTTCGGCGACTGGCCGCAAGTGGCCTGCGATCACGTCGCCGAGCATCTTTCGCCGGAAAAGCCCATCGCCGTGACCTTCCTGCAAGGCTGCGCGGGCGATGTGAACTCGAAGGGCATGTTCCGTGGTGATGCCGATCTATCGCGCAAGTATGGCCGGATGCTGGCGGACAGTTACATCGAGGCGCTGGAAAAGCTCCAGCCTTCGGCGCGCGACGGCTTCGATTACGCGGTGGAAAAAGTGCGCATCCCGCTCGCGCCGCTGCCTTCCGAGGAGGTGTTGAAAGCGGAAATCGCCGAGATGGAAGATTTCATCAAACGCGCCAGCGCGGGCGATGAGGACACGCTGCTCTGCGTTGGCCAAAACTTCCCGCGCGAACTCACGCCCGCCTATCGCGGCAAGCTGATCGAGATGATCCTGCCGTGGAGCCAGTGGGCGCTCGAACTCAGTCAGGCAGGCAAGGCGGATACAGTGCCCAAATTTCTTGAAGTGGACATCCAAGTGCTGCGGCTCGGTGATGTGGGCATCGTCGGCATGCCGTTCGAGCCGTTTCAAGGCATTGGCCGCCAAATCCGCGCCGGCTCTCCCCTGCCGCTCGCCATCCCCTGCGGCTACACCAACCTCTCTTATGGCTACCTCACCGACGGTCCCAACACCGGCGGCACCGAATACATGAGCGCCAACTACCGTTACAGCCGGTTCCGCCCGCCTTATGCCAAGCCGGGCGGTGACGTCATCGCCATCCAGGCGCTCGAAACCCTCCGCCGTTTTGCCAAGCAGGATTGACAAAATCATGAAGGGTAAAATCATTTTTGATCACGGTTTGGGCATGATTTTACCCGCCATGATTTTGTCATCCATCCCTACTGCTGCCCATGAGCATCCCCACTGAACCCTTCCACGAAATCGGCGAGCACGCGCAGATCGATGCCGATGTCATCCTCGGCTATCGTTATCCGGGTGACAAACAACCCACGCGCATCGGCGATCATGCCATCATCCGCAGCGGCTCCATCATCTACGCGGACACCACCATCGGCCATCGTTTCCAATGCGGCCATCAGGTGCTCATCCGCGCCGAGGTCAGCATCGGCGACCGCTGCGTGGTGCATCACAAATGTACTCTGGAAGGCCGGCTCAAGATCGGCAATGGCGTGAAGATCATGGCGCATGTTTATCTGCCGAGCACCACGGTCATCGGCGACATGGTTTTCATCGGACCCGGCACCACCTTTCTGAACGCCCGTTATCCCATGCGCGAAGGCGGCGTGCAGGGGGCGACCCTGGAAGATCACGTCATCATCGGCGGCGGCGTGACCATCTGCCCCGGTGTCACCATTGGCCGCGGCGCGTTCATCGCCGCCGGAGCGGTGGTGAACAAGGACGTGCCGCCTTACACCCTCGCCGTCGGCGTGCCGGCGCGTCATCGTCCCCTGCCCGAAGGCATCCCGCGCGAAAACCTGCCCGAACTGCTGCTGCCGCAAACCGACCTGTTCGGAGCGCAGCATGACGACACTTGGAAAACCGATGGGTAGGAAAATCTATGGCAGGAATATTTTCCCGCCCTGGATATCCCCGCCCCAACTCATTTGATCACGACACAACGGCACTGAAAAAACCAACGGGGTGGAACATTCTTCTCAGACCATCTTTCTGAAATTTTCCTGCCATAGATATTCCTACCCCAACTCATTCCCAATGAAACCCATCCCCAACCTCACCGCTTCCTTGCTGCTGCTGGCTTCCTCTGCCTGCGCCGCCGATTACTTCGACGAAACGAAGGCCACCACCCTCTTTGCCTTCGACAACGTCTCCATCCCGCACATCCAAAACCTGCGCGTCGAAATGCGCCAGCCGGAGAGACATCCGGCGAATCCGGTGGTGCCGCGCGGTGCTCCCGGCACGCCGGACGCGCAGGGCGTGCAGTTCTACGGCTCCATCATCAAGGAGGACGGCAAGTACCGCCTGTGGTACGTCGCTTTTGACGATGACTTCGACAACAAGGTGGCCTCCGAACGCTGGCGCCCGGCCTATGCGGAGAGCACGGACGGTTTGAACTGGACGAAACCGAACCTTGGTCTCGTCGAATTCAAAGGGAACAAAAACAACAACCTCATCCTCACCAATCCCGCGCCACTGGGTTTCGTGAACCTCAAGGTGCTCCGGGATGACGACGATCCCGATCCGCAGCGCCGCTACAAAATCACCGGCCACGTCTATTTCCGGCATAACACGCGCCTCGGCAGCCTCGCGCCCTTCACCAGCGCGGACGGGCTGACGTGGAAGCTGGTCAAGGAGGTGAAGACGAAGAACGCGGAGTTGTTGAAGGACGACCTCATGATCCCGGCGGTGCATATGGAGCCCAGCGGCGGCCTCTACAAGTGGGACGGCCTGTTTTACGCCTCCGGCCAGAACTCCATGAACGCCTCGCGGCCCTATCATGGCCGCGTCACGCGCATGTACCGCTCCGCCGATTTCGTCAACTGGTCGCAGACCAGCACCCTCGGCTTTGTGCGCGCGCATCAGCACGAACTGCTCGGCCCCGGCCGCAGCCGCGAGGGCGAGCAGACGCACGAGGGCATCAGCGTGTGGAATCGCGGCAACGTGCTGCTCGGCATCTCCGGCATCTGGCACGGCGCGAAGGAATGGAAAGACGTGACCATCGACCTCGGCTTCATGATCAGCAACGACGGCCTCAGCTTCCGCGAGCCCGCGCACGAATGGGTCTGGCTGAAGCGCGGCGAGGACGGCGCGTGGGATCAGGGTGGCCTTATCCAGGGCCAGGGTTTCGAGAACATCGGCGAGCAAACCTTTGTCTATTACGGCGCGTGGGATCCGCGGCATTGGGAAAAAGCGCCTCCGCGTGGCGGGGTAGGCATCGCCATGCTGCCGCGCGACCGCTTCGGCGATCTCGTCGTCGAAACCGTTGGCAAAGGCCCCGGCGATTATCAACTGCCCGAGATCACCAGCGAGTTCGTCACCAACTCGATCTCCGTGAAGCCCGGCGTCGCGCCCCGCTTCCACCTCAACGCCGGCGGCCTCGGCCCGGACGCCACGCTGCGCGTCGAAATCCTCGATCACCTCGAAAAACCTATCCCCGCGTATTCGGGAGAAAACGCCGCAGTCATCCGCCAAAGCGGTTTCCAAACGCCCATCGAATGGAACGGCAAAGCCGCCGCCGATAACCTGCCGGACCGCGTCAAGCTCCACGTCGTCTTTGAGGGCGAGAAGAACACGGACATCCGCTTCAGCGCGATCTATGTGAGCGAGTGATTTGAGCAAGGAGGGGCGGTTTGCAACCGCCCCCGTCACGGGAGGGCTGGATTGTATTCCCGCCCATTCTTTCGCGGGCGGAGGCGGCGCGGAGCTAAAGGGTGACGCCTGCGCTCTGAACGTAGGCTGGGTGTCCCGAAGGGCGCCCGGCTTCGGCGTCGCTGGGAAAGCCGGGCGTGGCTGCGCCACGCCCGGCCTACGTCACCTCCGCCTGCCGTTCTTTAAGCATGACCCGTTTTCAATGCTTGGTGGTATGATTGATTCAAGGAGAGGCGGTTTGTAACCGCCTGTCCCGGAGGGTGATTGTTATTCCAACTCTTGTTTCAAGATAGGACGGAGCTTGCCGAGTGAACGAAACCGGGCGCTTCCAAAGCGCCCCTCCTTGATTCCTGAGCTACTCCTCAAAATCCCACCACCCAGTAGCCGCTTTGGGAAACCTGCTCGGCTTCCGTCATCGTCATCCAGCGTTCTTTGAACCTTTCCCCCCAACTGTCGCTGAAGGCGATCTCGCCGGTGTCGGCGTTGTAGCCGATGATGAGGACGACGTGGCCGCTGTTGCGGTCTTTGACCAGTTGGGCGTTTTTAGCCGCATCCGTCATCTCGGATTTCCAAGCGGCCCAGTCTGTGATGCCGCGGCGTTTTTCGGTGCGGGCATTGGCGGTTTCGTTCCATTCATCGCTTGAGTACATGCTCCAGATGATGGGAACGCCTTTGTCGATGTGCTTGGCCAGATCTTTGAGTTTCATGGGGCCGGACCATTGGTCGAAGGAGCGGCCTTTGCGCTTGATGTCGCGGCCCACGCCTTCGAGCAGGGCATCGACGTTGGTGCCGCCGCCGGGTTTGGTGCCGCCCGCCATCGCCAGCATGTACATGTCAGCCGGCACACCGAGGTAGCGCATGGCGCGCTCGGCGGTGGCGGGCACGCAGTAGCCTTTCGGCCCTTGGTCCACCATGGGGATGTCGTCGATCACCACGTCGCCGTTTTCGCGGCGTTGCCGGTTCGATGCGGCTTGAGCACGCACCACGTCGTCCCGCAGCCGCGCGTAACGTCCGCCAGCGTCGGCGAAGGCCTGGGTGGCGACCTCGATGCCGACGTATTCGGCATCCACTTCGGAGAGCAGAATGGCGTGTCCGCGCCAGTCCCAACGATACACGGTGCGGCGGCCCTCCCCTTCCCCGAAGCGCTGCTTGACCGGCTGGCCGAGCTTGCCGGAGAGGGTGGCGGTGACGGCGTCGATGTCTTTTTTCATCGCTTCGGCGAGCAGCTTGAACGCCTCCTTGGGCGGCGCATCCCGGTCGAAGTGTTCCGCGCCGGAGCCGCGCGAGCCGAAGAGATCCCCCTTGTTGGCAAACACCATGGAGAACTGCGTGGGCTTGCCATCCTCCGCGTAGAGTGCCACGGAGTGAGGGCGCGCGCCGAACAGCCGGTAATCGTCCCTGGGGTAGGAGCGGAAGCTGCTCTGCGCCTTCGTCTTGGACTCGGGCCGCAGTTCCAGTTTGGCGGCCACGGCTTCCGCGTCGCTTTCCCAAAGCACGGTCTCGCCAAAAATCGGCGCGCCGACTAGATCGTTGAGATCCTCCACGGGGAGGTTGTCGTTGGCGCTGGCTTTGGTGATAAAGCCGGAGGCTATTGCTGAGCCGGCGTCCTGGATGAATTTTTGATCCTCCGGTGAGAACGCCGCCACTGACACGGTGAACTTCGTGCCGTCCTCCCGGACGATGGTGGCCTGGCCGTTTTCCACGTCCATCAGGCGCGCGCGGATTTCAACGCCTTGGGCGTTTTTGAAGGTGCGGAAATCCTGGGCGGAGACGGACGCGAGGGTGACACCGAGGCTGAGGACACAGGCGAGATGAACGGGACGGCTGGAGCGCATGGCAGGTGCTTGGGTTGGAGTTCCTGATGGACAAAAAGAATAGTCGAGTTTCCGAGGAAGGCAAGAAAAGGGAATTCGGAGATTTGAAATTCGAAACTCGAATTTACCTCTCTTCTTTCGACGGAAGGCTGAGGGCCGGGGGCGGGAGGTTGGGATTTACAATCTGCGGCGCGTCTTTGGCGACATCATAGATACGGAAGACAGTCTCCTGCGCTTCGACGGCCAGGCGGTTGCCGTCCGGGCTGAAGGCGAGCATGATGGGCCTGCCGCCCAACGCCATGAAGTGCCGGAGCAGCCTGACCTCTTCGTAGTCCCAAAGTTTCACGCTGAGATCGGCGGAGGCGGTGGCGATGACGGGGAGCGAGGGATGAAAGGCGAGCGCGCTGACGGCGGCATCGTGGACACGAAAGCGGTGAAGCACCGCCAGGGTGTTGGCGTCCCGGATTTCGACCATCTGCTCATCTCCGGCGCAGGCGATGAAGCGGCGGTCGGGCGAGACGGCGAGCGATTCCAGCCGGAAACGGACGGTCTCCCGCGCGATGACAGCGCCATCGGCAGGGTCGAGCAGGAGCAGGTGGTCCTCGACTTGCTCATTGGCGCGGGAGCCCGGCGAGATGGCAGCCAGGCGCTCCGGCGCTCCGGCGAAGACGGCATGCTCCAGCGGCTGAGGGATATTGAGCAGGACTTCACCCGTGGCGGCGGAAAGGATGATTCCGCCTTGATACTGGAGGGCCAGCGCAAGGCGTTCCTCCGCGGAGTCGAAGTCCATTTGATGCGTCCAGCCGGGCAGCTTTTTCTGCCAGAGTTGTTTCAGACCGTGGTCTTCCTCCAGGCGCATGAGCTGGACGTAATGCGGCGGATTTCCGGTGCGTTTGCCCAGCGCCAGCAGGCCGGCCCGCGGGGCGAAGGCGCACATGGCGCAGCCGCGGTCGAAAACAGGGGCGAGGGGCCGGGGGCTGGCCGGCTCCGTCAAATCCACGCGCTGCAGGGAGTATTGGTTGTCCCGCTTCAGGACGATGATGTCGGAGAGGAAGCGGCAGCTCCAGCCCTGATTGGAGCGGTGGGTGAAGCGGTGAATCTCCTGGCCTGAGGGGATGTGCCAGAGCCTCGGCGGCGCCTGCAGCGTGAGCAGATGGCCGCTGGCCGGTTGGAAGGCCCATCCGCCCCGTTTGTGCTCATGCGTTGTGTTCAGCCCGAAAAGAGTACCGCAGGCGTCCAGGTTTTCCCCCCGCCAGAGGCGCAACACCGTTGGGATGCGGTTGTCGTTGTTGCCCTCAATGCCGAGCGTGATGAGACACCGGTCCCGCGTCCAGGCCACAGCGAGGGCACCGCTGCCGTGCAACCGGCCGCGGCGCAATTCCACCCCGGCGCGGGCGTCAAAAATCACCGCATCGCCACCGGCGCATCCGACCGCCAGCAACGCGCCGTCCGGGCTCAAATCTATCGAGAGTACATAAATATTCGTCTTAGTTATTATATCACCATTGCTCGCGTCCACCAGATGCAACTGCCGCTCAGGCGCGAACGCCAGCCATATCCTCCCGCCATCATGAAGGAACGCGGCGTGAATGATTTTCGGTCCCTCGTGTTTCCACAAAATTCCGCCATCCGCCACGCGGATCAAATGCTGGATGCAGGTACGCGCCGGCGACCGGGAGGCAAAGAAAGCTCTGCCGCCATCGGGGCTGAGCGCCGCGACGCTGACATCCACAAGCGCCAGATCGAGCTTTGCCGTCTCCACGCCGGAGGCGGTGTCAAAAACGCGCGCCATCCCGCCCGCGGCGGACACTGCCAGCAGGCGGCTTCCGTCCAGATCGAAGGACAGCAGCAGCATTCCGGAGCAACCGGTTTCCAGCACGCGCAGCACCCGGCGCTCCACGGCGCTGACGAAGGCGACGCGGCCCTGCCTATCCGCCAGGGCGAACAGGCCCGGCTGGCCGGGCACCGCCTTGATGCACGAGGGGTCTTCGAATCCGGGGAGCGCCAGATCGCCCAGGGAACTGTCGCGCTTGGCGGAGAGATAGTGCCAGGTCTGGTCGCGCAAATCCTCGGGGCAGCCGTCGAGCGCCTTCACCATCGCCGCGAGATCGGCGTGGCGGAAGGCGGCCTCCGCCAGCGCGTTCTGCGCCTGTGCCAGGGAACGACGGGCCTTTCCCGCCTCGGCGTCCGCTTTTCGCTCGTTGAGCATGGCGATCCCGGCGTGGCGCGTGGCCTTGCGCTCGCTGGCCATCACTTTGAGGACGAAGCCAGCGCTCACAAGCAGCAGCGCGGCCAGAGAAGCGGTGACGGCCTTGTGCCGCAGCATGAGCAGCTTGAGTTGCGTCAAGGCGCCCGCCTGCTCCGCTGTGGTGGCGAAGCCGTTTTGATACGCCTCGATGTCCGCGCTGAAATCGGCGACGTTCCGGTAGCGCCTTTCTTTCTCCAGCCGCAGCGCCTGCATCGCCACCGATGAGAGCGCGGGTGGCACGCGGCCCGCGCGCAGGTGAGGCAAGGGGTGGTGCTGTTTCGCTTCGAGCGGGCCGCGTTTCACCCGGGAGTCCGCCGCCGTGCCGAGGCTCGAAGGCGAGGTGATGCCGCCGGAGCGCGCCTTGTCCAGCACCTCCTGCAACGTCGAACCCTCCACCGGCGGGCGCAGGGTGAGGATGGCGTAAAGGATGCCGCCGAGAGAGTAAATGTCCGAGCGCTCGTCAATCTCGTCCGTCTGGCCCTCCGCCTGTTCGGGGGACATGTATTGAGGGGTGCCCATTACGGACCCTTGCAGGGTAAATGACGAATTCCGAATGTCGAATGACGAAGGGTCCGGGCCGTTCACTCCGGTTTCGTCAGTCGGCATTAGGGTTTCGCCATTTCGCCATTTGGCGATGCCCCAGTCCATCACCAGCACCTCGCCAAACTCGCCGACCATGATGTTTTCCGGTTTCAAATCGCGGTGCAAAACGCCTTTGCTATGAGCGAAGGCGAGGGCGTCACAGGCTTTGCGTAGGATGAGCAGGAGGCGTTCGAGCGTGAAATCTCGCAGAGCGCCGGGCTGCCGCTCACGCAGGTCGTTGAGGATGTGCTGGAGCGTGCGGCCCTGGACGCGCTTCATGGAGTAAAAGAGCGGTTTGCCGTCCTCCCACACGATGTCGTGGATGGGCACGATGTTGGGATGGGCGAGCATGGCGAGCACCTCGGCCTCGCGCAGGAAACGCCGGCGCATCGCCGGATCCACGTCCACGTCGAGGTGCATGACTTTGATCGCCACGGTGCGTTTCAGCTTGCCGTCTTCCGCCTGCAACACGCTGCCCATGCCGCCGCGCGCGATTTCGGGGCCTATCCGGTAATTGTCCGCGCCCAGCGGCGGCTCGTTCATGCCCGTGACGGCGGCGGGCGCGGGCGGGGTGACACGGATCGTGGGCGGCGGATCGTCGTCGGTCATGGAAGCGGTGGTGTTTTCAATACTATCCCGCTTCCAAGAGGATCATTTCGCGGAAAGTACATTTTGCAGCCAAGCCATCTCCCCGGCGATTTCGTCCGGGGAGAGCACAGTGCGCGCCACTTCCTCGCGCAGCAGATCGCGGAACTTGCCGCGCAGACGGAAGATGAGGATGCGCGCGGCGGTCTCGCTGGAACCGAGTTGTTGAGCGATCTCCTTGTGCGACGGTGGCTCGTTGTCCCACAGCAGAAAGGGAAGCAGCAGGTCGAAGGTCTCCGCGCGGCCCGTCGCGGCCAAGGTGACGCGCAGTTTCTCCCGCACACCGGCCAGCAGCTCGTGCGCCCAGGCGTGGGTGAATATCCATTCCGGGTCGCGCGTGTCCCACGGTTCGCGGGCGTAGCGTTCCTCCGCGTTCATTTCGTCGAAGGAGACGTGAATCTGTCCGCCGCCGCGTTTCTGTGCTGAATGGCGGCGCGCGTGTTTGCTGAGCATGCGTTTGAGCACGCTCAGGAGGAAAGAACGCAGTTTTCCGGCGTCCTGGCGCGCGGCCTGGATGGCGTCCTCGGAGATGAGTTTTTCAAAGAACGCCTGGGCCAGGTCTTCCGCGTCCTCCACACCGTGGCCGCTGCGGCGCAGGAAGGCATAGATGGGATACCAATAACCCTTGCACAACTCATCCATCGCCTGGGCCGCCGCCGCGGCGTCATTCCCTTGCACGATCTGCACCAGCGTCCAGTGCGTGGTGGGAAAGGCGGCGTGTCTCAGTGTTTGGAAATCATCTGGCATCAACGGAGCGGATGGCGAACCGGCCAGATAGTCGCTGGTTTTACGGATAATGCAAACGGAAGGGCGCTGGGACAGGGCGTCCAGATCTCGGAGCACCGTGGTGGCGAGGCCATAACGCTCCAATGCAAGGCGCTAAGCGCACGCTTCGCCTCCTCGCCCATCCCTTTTCTCTTCAGATTTTAGACTTCGGACTTTTTTTATGTAACGCCGGGCCGCGGACCGGGAAAGGAAGGGCGGAACCATTCCATGAACCATCCATAACCGCACAAAACCACACATCGACTCCCATGAAACCGCTCCGCTCCCTCCTCGCCGCCAGCCTCGCGCTGGCTGCCCTCACCCCCGCCGCGCACGCCGAGATCTTCCCCATCTATGAGGACGTGACCGGCGTGACCACCACCGGCAGGATCGCCAAAACCGCCGTCCATGCCAAGACCCTGGCCGTTTCCCGCACACGCAGCACCTTCATCAATTTCAGCATCAACGCGGCAGGCATTGACCCCAACGCCGTCACCGGCGCGCGGCTGGTCGTCTATCTATCCAATGCCGGCAAGAAAGGCACGCTTACGATCCACAATCTGGAATCCGCCTTCTCCGAGACTTTCACCGCGAAGACCGTTGACGCGCCAGCGCTCGGTGCGGTGCTCGATACTATCGATCTCGAACAGATGCCGTTGAAGCGGAACTATTTCATCCTCGACATCACCTCCTTGGCGCAGTCCTGGCTGGCCAACCCGGCCAGCGAGTTCGGCATCGCCATCACCAGCGACGGCGTGGCCACCGCCACGCTCGCCAGCAAGGAGGGCGCCAACCTCGGCCACCCGGCCTTCATTGAGGTGGATTACCTGTCCTCCAATGTCGCCCTGCGCGCTGGCGGCAACGCTTTCACCGGAAACCAGTTCTTCATGAGCGGTAACGTCGGCATCGGCACCAGCGCCCCAGACGCCGCTCTTGACGTGCGCGGGGATGGAAGGTTGCGCGTCACGGGGTCGGCGTTCACTGCATCAATCGATCTCACGCCATTTGATCCGTCTGGCGTCAACGACCCGGCGACCCGGATTCAAGGCACCGATGACGGCGGCTTCGGCGGGCATCTGGATTTCATGACTAAGCCAATCGGATTAGTCACGAACGCGCTTGTGCAGCGGATGCGCATCACCAACGCCGGCAACGTCGGCATCGGCACCACCTCGCCCGCTTTCAAGCTGGATGTCAATGGCGACACCAGGGTGAGCGGGAGGTTTAATGTGAACAGCGAAGGCTTCAGCAACGTCACCAGCGTCCTCCGCGCCCGCGTTGGTGACACTGGCGCTGTCATCTTCCACAACAGCAGCGGCCAGAAACTCGGCGGCTTTGAGAACATCATTGACCCCGACGGCACCAAGATCGTCTTCCAATGTGAGGGCAACGCAGCCAAGCCCGGCGGCGGCAGTTGGGCCGTCCTCTCCGATGCCAGGCTCAAAAAAGACATCCAGCCTCTCGATCACGCCCTCGACCGGCTCCTCAGTCTCCGCAGTGTGACCTACGAATACAAGGATCCCGCCGCCATCCATGAAAAAACCGGACGCCAGACCGGCTTCATCGCCCAAGATGTCGCGAAAGTATTCCCCGAATGGGTCGGGGAACGCCCCGATGGCTACAAATTCGTCACCATCACAGGTTTCGAGTCCCTCACCGTGCAGGCTCTCCGCGAACTGCGGGCGGAACAGGAGGCCGAGAGCGCTAAACTCCGCGCTGAAAACGCCGCGCTCCGCCAGCAACTCGCCGCCTTTGAAGCCCAAAACAAAGCCCGTGATGCCAAGCTGGCCGCCATCGAGAAGCTGCTGCTCTCCACGGACAAGACCGCCGCCATGCCGGTGATCCTGAAGAAGGAAGCGGCCGAATAAGCCGGGGCGCGGGGAGCAGGGCGCGCCCCTCGCCGGAGGGCGGGACTCTGTTCCCGCCCATTTTTTCGCGGGCGGAGGCTGGCAGCCATTGCAAGACTGCCGCTCTCCCCGGCACAACGGGCTGGGCATGAGTCGGCTGGGTTGGGATTCCCGGCGGAAGAATGGGCGCATCCGTCACGGCAAGGCAGGCCGCGGCGGATGCGCCTCCGTATTTCGACAAACGATGCTGCCGCGGCATCCTTTGGCATTTCCTCAAAAAACCCCTTCCATCTCCGCAACTCCCGTAATAATTCAGCGTTAAACCTTTGCCCCTCGCCAAAGTCACGTCTTGTCACGCATGTCTCTCTCCGCCTCTACTCTGCTGCTGCCCAGTCCGGACGCCGCGTGGCGCTTGTGGAAACCCCGCTCGACAGCCGCGATGGAGGAGGTGGAAAGCCCGGCGGACTGCCACAGCACCGTGCCTTCCCTGGTGATCGGCCTGCCGGCCACGGCCTGCCGCAGCATCGGCTTGGTGTTGCCGATGGCGGAGCACGACCTGCTGAGGCAGATGATCGAGACCCATCTGGAGCGCCACGGCTTGCGCACCGCGGAGGGGGCGACGCGCCCGCATCGCTGGCACCTGCTGGGCCAGCAGACCGGCATGGCGGTGGTCAGTGTGGATGTGCTGGCGGATCCGTTTCCCGATCACTTGACGGTCAACCATGCCAGCGACTACATGGCCGCACTGCGTCTGTTGGATCTGCCGGAGGGGCATCTGGTGATCGTGGAGGAGCAGGGCGAGCTGGTGGTGGCCGCGTCGTTTCATGGCAAGCTTTTCCGCAGCCACGTCTTCGCTCCGGCGGGCGCGTCGCCGGAGGAAGTGGCCCAGGAGCTTCAACTCACCTGCTGGGCGTTGGAGGCGCAGCCCGTCCTGGGCCAGATCAACGGTGTCACCCTGGTGGGCCGGGGCTGGGAGGCTGACCGCGTGGAGCGGCTGCTGGACCTGCCGGTGCGGACCGTCGAGTCCCTGCCGCGCGCGGCGCATCTGGAAGCCGGGCGGGACGATGCGCTGCTGCCGGTCAGCGTGCGCGCGGCGCGCGAGCACAAACGGCGCCGCGCCAAAATCCTGCGCTATGGCCTCTTCGGCGCGTTGCTTTATGTGTCGCTGTTTTTCCTCGGCTTTGCTTATCTGCGGTCTTACGGGCAGCGTATCGCGGAATTGGAACGGCAGGTCGCCGCCACGGCGGAGCCGGCCGCCGCTGTCAAAAAAGCCGCCGAAGCCTGGAAAACCCTGGCCCCGGCGCTCGATCCGAACCGTTATCAGATGGTCCTGATGGCCGAGATCACCGGCCTGATGCCGCCGAGCGGCATCGTGTTGCGCGAGTTCGATGGACGCGCCGAGGACATCGAACTGCGCGGCGAAGCGCGCGACGCGCAGCTCGCTTACCAGTTTCTCGAGGACTTGCAAAAGCACCGCGTCCTCGGCCGCTACACCTGGAGCATGCCGCAGCCCAGCGTCCGGGAAAAGACCGCCTCATTCCGCATCCAGGGCAAGCTCAAGTGATCCCGGCGCGCCGCCGCAACCCGCCTTCGATTTTTTTCCCATGACCGCCAAACTCACCACCCGCGAAAAGCGACTGCTGGCGCTCTGCTTCGGCGTGCTGGGGCTGATGGCCACCATGATCCTGGCCAACGCCTTTCTGCAACGCCGCACCGCCGTCCTGTCCACGCTGACGCGGCTGGAGACCGAGATCCAGGAAAACGAAACTTGGCTGTCCGACCGCGACTACTGGCAAAAGCACGCCGAATGGCTGGCCCAAAGCATGCCCACCACCGAGAGCCTGGGCCGCGCCCAAGGGCAGCTTTTGGAAGAGATCCAAAACGCAGCGCTCGACCGGCAGCTCCAGGTGGAGCGGCAGACGCTGCTGGAGCCGGTGAACCAGGCCAATTACCGGGAGGTTTCCGTCAATGTGCGCTTGGCCGGCGACCAGGGCGTCCTGCTGCAATGGCTGGCCACGCTCCAGTCCCCCGAAAAATTCCAGCACATCAAGCAGTTGGAGTTTGAGATCGACACCCGCGCCCGCACGCCGAAACCGCGCGCGCGCTGCAACTTGACCCTGGCCCGATGGTTCAAACCGGAAACAAGCACTTGAACACCCTGCCCGCCGCCCGCCATGAACACACCACGCTTTTTTCCCCGCCCTGCCCTGCTGCTAGCCGGTCTGCTGACGACCGTCGGCCGCCTCGCCTCCGATGAAGCCGGGGACGGGGAGGCGGCATCCGCGCTGCCCAAGCCATTCGATGCCGCCCGGCTCTCCAGCCTCATCGAAAACCCGCCCTTCACCCGCTCCGTCAATCCCTCGGACTCCCTTGTGCTCAGCGGCCTGGCTTTCATCGATGGCAAACCGGTCGCCACCCTTTTCAACACCGAGACCAAAGAGTCCCTGGTCGTTTCCGAAATCCCCAACGTCAAAGGCTGGACGCTCAACGAAGCGCCCGTCACCACCGACGTCACCCGCGCCCAGGCGAAAATCTCCATCGGCGGCGAGATCGTCAGCATTCGTTACAACCGGGATGCCCTGACACCGGACAAACTGCGGCGCGACCGCGGCAGTTCGTCATCAAGCCCGTCTTCCGGAGGTGACAGCGGCTATCAAAGATCCCGTCCCGAACCCACGCCGGAAGACCGGGAGCGCTGGGACCGCTACCGCAGCCTCTCGGACAGCGCCCGCTCCCGGCTGCGGGAAGAGATGGATCGCAACCGCGAGCGCCTCATGAACGCAACCCCGGAAGAGCGCGCCGCTTTTATGCGCAACACTTTCGACCGGGTTGCGCGCGAGGACCAAAGCGGTGGTGGCAGCAGCAGCAGCAGTAGCAGCAGCCGTGGTTATGACCGGGGTGACTCCGGCCGCAGTTCCAGCGGCGGCAGCAGCTATGGCAGCGGGCGCAGTAGTTATGGAGGAGGAAGCTCTGGCGGCAGCAGCCGGGGTTCCTACGGCGGTGGCAGTGATGGCCGCGGTCCAGGTCCCAGCCGCTGATCCTCCAGTCGCCTTGCCGCAACGCCCTTTCTCCCCTTCCCTTCACTCTTTCCTATGCCGTCCCACTCTGTCCCGAAATCTTTCAAAACCACCGTGTTGGCAGCAGGTCTTGCCCTTGGCGGCCTTGCGGCCTTTTCCTTGATCCCGGCCTTCCGCGCCCAGGCCCAGGACGCACCGGAAAAACCGCCGCTCCCTGCCCCCGAACCCGCGCAACCGGCCAGCGACGCAGCCGCCCCGGAGCGGCCCACGCCGGAACAACGACTCTCCCGCGTCCAGGCTGGTGCCGATCTGCCCGCCCCCTCCGCCGCCACTCCCCTGCCCCCGGACGGCGCCCGCCCGCTGCCTGAAATGCGGCTGCTGGCCCAGGCCACGGACCCCGGCGGCGCGGCGGGCACTGACCGTCCCGCGCAACCGCCCGCGCCCGGCGGACCGGACACCCCCGATCCAGGCGAGCGCCCGCGCGACGAAGGCTTCGGCGGCGAGCGCAGGCGCGGATTCGGCGGACGCGGCCCCGGCGGCGGCTTTGGCGGACCGGGTTTTGGCGGCGGCCCTCCAGGCGCTTTCGGACCGGGCGGCGCCGCCAGCGCGACCGGCCAGGACGGCACCGAAGTCATGCGCATTGAAGGCGACAAAGTGGCGCTGCAATTCCCCAACAACCCCGTCGCCGACCTGTTGAGCATTTACGAGCGGCTCACCGGCATGACACTGGTCAAGGACACCAGCATCTTCGAAGGCGCAACCATCAGCCTCGTCACGCCGAACCCGGTGGAGAAAGGGGAGGCGGTGCGCCTGATCGAAGCCTCCCTGCTCACCAACGGCTACGCCATCGTGATCGACCCGGGCGGCAAAAGCGCGCGCGTCCTGCCCGCGCGCAGCCAGAACGCCAATGTCGTGCAGTTTTCCCATGGCATCACCTTTTACCAATCCCCGGCCGACATCCCAGAGGGCGAGACTTTGGTCACTTACTTCATGCCGTTGGAAAACTTGGCCCCGGCTGATGCCGCTCAAATCCTGGCCAACCACGTCGGGCTCTCCGTCTATGGCCGCATGACGCCGGTGCTCACCCCGCCCGGCCTTCTCGTCACCGAGAGCGCCACCATCGTGCGCCAGCTCATCAGCATCAAAAATGCCATCGACAGTCCGTCCACCGCGTCCTCAATCATCACCAGATTCATCCCGCTCCAGCACGCCGACGCCACCGTCGTCGCTCAGATCGTCCAGGCCACCGTGAGCGCCCAGGCCCAGGAGCAGGAAAGCAAAGGCATCTCCACGCTGCGCGGCTCGCCCGCCCAGGATGGCCGCGGTGGTGATTCGCGTTCGGGTGATTCGCGCTCGCCCAGCAGCGGCGGTTCGTCCTCCGGCGGCTCCTCTTCGGGAAGCCCGCCCCAGGGAGGCTCATCTTCCTCCGGCGGTTCCTCATCCAGCAGCCGCGGCTCCAACGGCGTCCAGCAGATCGGAGGAGGCACGGCGGCTGAACCGCCTTCCATCCTCGCCCAAGTGGTCGCCGACTCCCGCCTCAACCAAGTCCTCGTCGTCGCCGCGCCGGAGGACTACGCCTACATTGCCAGTCTCATCGCTCAGTTCGACCAGCCGCTCGAACTGGAGGAACCTTACGAGCGCCCGCTGAAATACGCCTCCGCTGTGGATATCCTGCCGGCCCTCGTCGATGTCATCACCGAAGCCACCGGCGGCGCCACCCAGCTTCCCGGCGGCGGCAGTCTTGCCGGCCAGCGCGCCCAGCCACTGGCATCCAGCAGTTCCCAACTCCTCGGCGGTGTGCGCAGCGCCACCACGCGCGGCGGTCAGGTCGTCGGCACCACCGGAGCCGTGGATGACCTCGGCACCGGCACCTCCAGCGTCGGCTCCCGCCCGGATCTCATCACCGGCCCCACCGAGGACAACGCTCCCGTCTCCATCCTCGTGGACAAGACCCGCATCGTCGCCGACCCCATGGCCAACGCCATCCTGGTGATGGGGCGCAAGGAAAACATCGCCAAGATCGACGGCCTCATCGACAAACTCGACCGCAAACCCGCTCAAGTGTACCTCTCCACCGTCATCGGTCAGCTCACGCTCGGCGAGGGCATGGAAACCGGCGTGGATTACCTCACCCGCTTCAACAGCACGCGCAGCGATGCCGGCGGCACCGGCAGCCTGTTCGTCCGCCGTGACGACATCGTCACCGGCAACGCCATCAGCGATCTCCGCGACAACCTCATCACCTCCGCCTTCGGCCCCGCCAACGGCCTCAACCTCTACGGCGCCCTCGGCGACAGCGTGGATATTTTCGTCACCGCGCTGGAAACGAGCAACCGCTTCAAGGTGCTCTCCCGCCCCGCCGTCTTCGCCTTGAACAACAAAAAAGCCGTCATCACCTCCGGCCAGCTCATCCCCGTCCCCTCCCAGCAGACCACCTTTGTCGGCAACGCCGCCAACAACGGCAACGTCACCACCACCATCGACTACCGCGACGTCGTGCTGAAGCTCGAAGTCGTGCCCCTCATCAACGCCAACGGCGAGGTCATGCTCACCATCGCCCAGGTCAACGACACCGTCATCGGCTCGCAGCGGGTGGAGCCCAACGACATCCCCATCATCGGCACCGAGCAGCTCATCACCACCGTCACCGTGCCCAACGGCAACACCGTCGTCCTCGGCGGCCTCATCTCCGAGGAGAAAAAGCGCGACACCCGCGGCATGCCCTACATCGGCCGCTTACCCCTCCTGGGCAAACTCTTCCGCGAGGACATCGACAGCAGCGTCCGCCGCGAACTGATCATCTTCATCCAGCCCAAAGTCGTCACCGACAACATGTCGCTCTTCAACGCCTCCCGCCAGGAAGACTACCGCACCAGTGTCGGCGCCGATGCCGCCCAGCGCTTCCCGCAAGATGTTCCCGTGGATGTCCAACGTCTGACCACCGAGGAAACCGAGCAGAAGAAAACCATCTTCTCCCGCATCTTCAGACGCCCGGATAAAAACACGCCGCGCCCGCTGCGGTGACTGAGGCGCTTGCAAAGCGCCTTTCCTTGCTTGCCTCGTCACTCCTTGGGAACGGCGGGGTTGTCGTCCGGCTTGGGAGCGGGTTTGATTTCGGCGGGCTTCGGCGCGGGGGGAACGGCGACGGGTGGCGTGGTGACGCTGGGGGCGGGTTTGAGCGGATCGTCCGCGGGCTTGGGTTTCGCCGCGGCGTCCTTTTTCGCTTGGGCGGCCCCGGCATCCGCTTTGGGTTTGGCATCAGGTTTGGCCGGCTCCGGTTTCGCTTCCGGTTCGGTGGCGGGTGCCGGCGTCTCTGCCGGAGCTGGCGCAGGCGCGGGCATCGGCGTGGAGAAAGATGGAATTGAGGGCAGCGCGGACGCGGCGGGCGGCGGCGTTTCCGACTCAGGCTCGGACTCGGGCGCTTTCATGATTTCACCGCGTGTCACGAGCAGGCTGTTGACGGAGTACTCGGCGACTTCATAGATCCAATCCGCCAGCTTTTGCTCTTTCTCCAGTTTCTCCTTGAGCTGCCCCTGCTCCGCTTTGAACTCTTCGTCCAAGAGCTTTTTGTCCTCCTCTTTCTCGTCCTTCCCTGCCTTGCGCTCCTTGGGCAGGTCTGCTTTCACCGCCACGGTCATGAAGTACTTGCTGGCGCCGTCCTGGCTTTGTTTGGCCAACTGAATGTCGTAGGTGAAGCCGTCGAAGGTGGTGATTTGGACCTTGGTCGCCTCTTTGAAGAGGTCGCCGGCCTGTGCTTTCGGCTTCACGTCGTTGAAGGTGGCGGAGGCCAGCAGGCTGGCCAGGGTGAGCTTGGAGCTGTCCAGTTCATCACCCTCCTTGGCGCCTTCCAGGGTGTAATCCGGAATGTCTTTGGTGGGGCGGCTGACTTTCCACGCGTCCTCTTTCTTCGGCGGGGTGACGGCCAGGGTTTTCATGTCCTGCACGGAGATGAAGCTTTTGTCCAGCCACTCTTCCGGCTTGGGCTGGAAGCTGCCCAGGTTCGTGCCGACCATCCACAGGCTGTCTTCATCCGCCGGGATGCGCACCAAGCGCTGCGAGGCTTGGCCAAATTGCGGGCTGTTGCCGCCGGAGACTTCGACGTCGCCGCCGAGGATCAGGGTGGCGACTTCCCCGCCTTTGTCGTCGCTGAGTTTCACGAGCGTGCCGGCGCCTTCGCTGACGCCTTCGGCCGGCTCCAGCACCTCCGCGTCCGCCCAAGCGCCGCGGCCGATCAATTGCTTGCGGGCGATCTTGGTTTCGCGCAACTCCATCAGGGCGCGGCTGAGTTTGTCGAAATCCACGCCGTAGCCGTCGCGCTCGCCCACGGTCCAGCCGTTGTCGCCGAGCTTCAGGTTGGTTTCTTGGTCTTTGCTTTTGACCTGGATGGCCTTGATCGCGTTGACATCGAGGCCGGGCAGCAGCAATTCGCGGGTTTTGACGCCGCGGCGGGCGATCTCGGAGAGACGATCTTCCTTTTGTTTTTTCGTCACCACCGCCACGCCGACGAGCGCGGCGAGGACGACCAGCAGGATCAGGGATTTTTTCATGACGGGATCGGGCGAGTCAGGGATTGGGAAAAACGTGAATCAACGGGCGGCGGTGACGGAACGGCGGCGCATGGCGAGGATGAGGCCGACGGTGATGACGAGCAGCGGCATGAACAGAATATTGAGCATTTTGAGGGTGAACTTGATCCAATCGATCTCACGATTCTGCTGCTTGCGCACCTCGCGGACTTCCTTGCTGATCTTGGCCTGGGTGGACTGGAGTTCCTCAAGCTGCTTCTGCTGCTCGGGGTCGAGGATCAAGGTGCGTGTCTTGGAGTCCAGTTTCACGCGCATGGTGCTGATTTTCTCGGCGGTTTCATTGAGCTGGTTTTCCAACGCCTGGAGTTTCGGGCGGAATTCCACCTCCACTTTCTCCCGCATTTCGTCGAGCTTGACGAACGGGCGCTGGGTGCTGGCGCGGCTGCGCACCGCGAGCAGGTCGCCGCCGCCGCTGAGCATTTCCACGGTGTTGAGGAAAAGCGGGATGTTGGAGTTGATGGCCACGAGCGTCCCGGTCATCTGATCCTGGCTCAGGCTGAAGGCGTCGTAAAACATGTCGGCATCCGAGAAGAGCACGACGGCGGAGTCTTCACCGCTGGATTCGGCGACGTGATCGGGCGGCAGTGTGAGTTTTGGCGCCGCTTTTTCCTCTGCCTTGGCCTCGTCTTTTTTCTCGTCAGCGGCGGCGGGAGCAGCTTCGACGGCTGGGGCGGGAACGTCAGTCTTGGCGTGCTCCTCCGCAGCGGGAGCGGGAGCCGGGGTGTCGGCGGCGGCTGGAGTGTCGTCTGCTTTCGGCGCGTTGCCGTCTTCCTGTTCGCCGCCGGTTTCGCCTTCCGTGCCGGGCGGTTTGGGCGGGCCGTCCGGGAAGGCGGTCTTGAATTTGCCGCTCAGGCGCAGGCCGAGCACTTTTTTGCGTCCACTGGCGCTGAATTCACGCAGCGGCTCGGTGCGCAGGCTTTCGGCGGTGGGCACGTCGATCATGGCGCTCTGCTCGGAGCTTTCCAACAGCACTTCGGAACTCAAGTCGCCGCCGGAGGGCGCGCTGAGCGAGCCCGCCGAGATCATGGTGACGGCTTGCAGGCCTTCGGTGATCGGGTTTGCCTTGCTGATGGCAGCGGCGGGAAGCTGGATGGCGGTGGGGTTCTGACGGCCCATCAGGTTGCCGCGAAAAAACATGTCCGCCACCACCTCGCCCTTGTTGTAGGTGACGCCCCAGTTTTTGAGCAGCGTGGGGAGGTCGGAGCTTTGCGCGACAAAAGTGGACTGGCCGGTCATGGGGTTTTGCTGGCCGTTGTAGGATTGGCCGATCCAGCACAGCGGATCGACGCAGGCGAGCACGCGGCCGCCTTTGAGCAGGTACTGGTCGATGGCGTACTCGGTGAGCGGCGCGATGTCGCCAGGATGCAGGATGATGAGCACGGAGAGATCGGAGTCGATCCTGTCGGAGGACATGTCCACGTCCCGCACCTCATAATCGAGCCGGAGCTGCTGGACGACGGCCCAAGGTTCCTGGCCGCGCTGGCGCTGGAACTGGAACATCGGCGAACCCTGCACGGGCATGGACGACATGACGCCGATGACCGGCTTCTTGTCGGAGATGACTTTGTTGATGGCGCGGGCGATGTCGTATTCCAGCTTGGTTTCCTCGCCCGGATTGAGGAAAGGCAGAACCTCGCGCTGGGTGCCGCTCTGGATGGCGAGGCCGAGGTAGATGTTGTCCCCTTCCGTGTTGACCTGCATGCCTTGGATCTGGTCCTCGCGCGCCTTGTCCTCATCGTCGGTGTCCGGGTTGGGATTGAGCTTTTCCAGGATGAGGTTGTCTTTGGACGCCTTCTGGAACTCAAGCAGCAAGTCCTGCACGTTGCGGGAGTAAGTGGTGAGCACGGGCGGCATGACGCGCTCGTCGGTGCTGACGTAGTAGCGGATGATGACAGGCTTGTCGTCGCTGATGCGGCCGAGGATGTTTTTGGTGCCTTTGGACAGGGTGTAGAGGCCGTCTTCGGTCACGTCCACGCGGAAGTTGCCGAGGCCGAGGCCGCCGACGATGTAGTTGACGACGGCGACGATGGCGATGACCAAAAACGTGGTGAAACCGACGCCGGAGCGGGATGAGGATTTTTTGGAGCTGCTCATGATTGGAAGGATGAGTCGGGCTGAGGTTGGAAATGCGGGTGGTTGAGATCAGGCACGCTTCGAGCGCAGGCCGGCGCCGGTGATGAGCAAGGCTACCACGATCACGGAGACGAAATAGAGCACGTCGCGGAAGACGAAGATGCCTTTCGACATCTCATAGAAATGATCCATGAAGCTGAGGTAGCTGATGAAGCGCACGACGGTCTCGCTCCAGCCGGGCAGGCCGCGCACCACGAAATCGACGATGCCCGGATAGCCGATCAGCGTCAGCGCCAGACAGACGGCCACGGAGACGATGAAGCAGACCACTTGGCTGCGGGTGAAGGCGCTGACGGCGGAGGTCACGGCCAGGCAGCCGAGCGCATAAAAATAACTGGCCACATAACCGGTGATGATCGGGCCGCGGTCAGGCTCGCCGAGATAAAAGACGGTGAAGACGATGGGCGCGGTCAGCGCCAAAGCGATCAGCCAGACGAGCGCCGCCGCCTTGAATTTGGCGAGGATGGCGTGCCAGGGAGCGATGGGCATGGTCAGCAGCAACTCCACCGTGCCGAGGCGGTGCTCCTCCGACCACAGGCGCATCCCGACCGCCGGAGCCAGCACCACGTAAATCCAGGGATGCCAGAAAAAGAATGCCTGGCCGAGGGAGGCGTTGTTGCCGTCCAGGAAGCGCCCGAAGAGGAAGGCGAATCCCATCGTCGTCAGCAGGAAGATGACCAGGATCACATACAGCACGGGGGAGTTCACGTAGCTCAAAAACTCTCGTTTGTAGAGAGCCCAGATTTTCTGGATGTCGTTCTTGTTCATAAAAGAATGCGAGAGGGTAAAAAAGGGGTTGTTGCGGAAACGGGTGCGGCCAAGCTCAGGCGGCGGTGTCGGAGCGGGTGATGGAGCGGAAGACCTCATCGAGCTTGCCCTCCTCCAGGTGCAACTCTTCCAGCTTCCAGGATTTGGCCGCCGCCAACGCCGCGATCTCGGTGGCGATGTCCGCGGACTGCTTGGTTTTGCCCGGCAGCACGCGCGCCACGAGGCCGGTCTCACTGGAATCCAGTGCCTCCACGCGCTGCACGCCCGGCGCCTTGCCCAGCTCCTCGCGGATCGCGGCGGCGGGCGCGCCGCGCAGGACGACGCGCAGGCTGCCGGCGTTCGGGCTGCGCTGCTTGAGTTCCTCCGGCGTGCCGTCCGCCACCACGCGGCCGCGGTCGATGATCATCGCGCGGGAGCAGGCCGCCTCCACTTCCTCCAGGATGTGGGTGGAAAAGATGATCGCCTTGTTCTCGCCCATGCGCTTGATCATGCCACGCACCTCGTGTTTCTGGTTCGGGTCGAGGCCGTCGGTCGGCTCGTCGAGGATCAGCACCTCAGGGTCATGGATGATGGATTGGGCGAAGCAGGTGCGGTGGCGGTAACCTTTGGAGAGCGTGTCCACGCTTTGGTTGCGCACGCTTTCCAGGAAGCACATCTCCAGCACGCGATCCAGCGCCTTGCTCTTGGCCGCGCCGGTCAGGCCGCGAATCTCCGCGCAAAAGCCGAGAAAGCTGGCCACCGTCATGTCCGAGTACAGCGGCGCGTTTTCCGGCAGGTAGCCGAGGAATTTCTTGGCGCGCTCCGGTTCCGCCAGCATGTCCACGCCACCGACGCTGATCGACCCGGCGGTGGGCTCGAAGTAACCCGTGACCATGCGCATGGTGGTGGATTTGCCGGCGCCGTTGGGGCCGAGGAACCCGAGCACCTCGCCCTTCTCCACGTTGAAGGACACGCCATCGACGGCGACCTTGGTTCCGAATAATTTTTTCAGGTCTTGGACTTGAATCATGTTGTCGCGGTGAGGTTGGGTGAGGTTCGAGGCGCGGGAACCGCCTTGGTGCCATTACGTCCCATGGAACGTCGTGACAGGGCCGGGGTCTTTGCCTTGAAACCGGGAGTTTTCAAGCAGTTTCGGCACGGTAACGCCGCCATCGCAGGCTTTTGTGTGGCAAATGAGGCAGTTTTTTTCGTCCGGCAGCCGGGCAGGCGGGGGAAACGCATCAGGGGTGATTCCCATCTCAACAGAGAACAGAGTTAAATCCCGAACCGAACGGACGCCAACAACGGCGCTTGGCTGGCGTTGAAAGCAGCAGACAGCAAGACGCGGCACGGCTTTCCCCGGCCCTTTTTGCGAATGCGTCGAAAAGTCCAAGAGCCGCCGCGCGTCTTTTCAACGGCATGACTTCCAACTTCATCTTTCCCTTCGCGTTGCTCTTTTTCTTTCTCATCCCACGCGCTCCGCTGCAGGCGGCGGGGATCGAACTCCTGCCGCCGGGCAAGTCCCAATTCACCCTGGAGACGCGGGGCAAGACACTCGAGGTCTTCACGTATCGACCGGAGGGTTTCACAGACGGCCCTTTGTTCGTGGTCATGCACGGCATGAACCGCAACCCCGACACCTACCGTGACGCCGCTGTTTCCCTGGGCGACCGTTTCAAGGCGCTCATCGTGGCGCCCGGCTTCGATTTGAAGCAGTTCCCGGTGGAGGCCTATCAGCGCGGCGGTGTCACCCTCGACGGCAAGGCGCAGGCCAAGGAAAAATGGACCTTCCAGTTCGTTGGCGATGTCCTGGCAACGGTGCGCGAGCGCGAGAAACGGCCTGACATGCCGTGTTACCTGATCGGCCACTCCGCCGGCGGTCAGTTTCTCAACAGGCTGGCCGCCTTCCTGCCGGGTGAAGCCACGCGCATCGTGTCCTGCAACCCCGGCACCCTCATCTTTCCCACGCGCGACATGCCTTTCCAATATGGCTTCGGCAAGCTGCCCGGCAAGTGGAGCGATGACGAGTGGATCAGGAAATACCTCGCCTCGCCGCTGACTTTGTTTCTCGGGACCGCCGACACCGATTCCAAAAATCTCGACCAGACCGCCATCGCCATGAGCCAGGGCGCCAGCCGGCTGGAGCGCGGACGCGCCTGTTACCGGATGGCCAAAGCCCTGGCCGCCGAACGCGGCTGGGAGTTCAACTGGACGCTGGTGGAGGCCGAGGGCGTGGCGCACAGTTCCGCCGATATCTTCGCGCATCCCAAGGCTGCCGAGGCCATCTTCGGGAAAAAGGGCGCTCCGTGAGCCGTAGGCCGGGCGTGGCGCAGCGCCCGCCCGGCTTTCTCAACCCGCGTCGCCCCCGCCTTCCGCCTGTCCATAGTAGGCGTCGCGGCCGTGCTTGCGCAGGTAGTGCTTGTCGATGAGATGGCCCGGCAGCGGGTCCAGCACGGGATTCAATGCCAGCGCGCCCAAGGCCATGCGCGCGCACATTTCCAACGCGACGCTGTTTTTCAACGAGTCCATCGGCGAGCGGCCAAAGGTGAAGGGCGCATGGCCGGCCTGCAACACCGCGGGCATTTCCAGCGGACCCAAGCCCAACTCGCGCAGCCGTTCCACGATCGCCACGCCGGTGTGGTGCTCGTAGTCCGCGTCCACCTCGTCCGGCGTCAGCATCCGCACCAGCGGAACGGAGCCGTGAAAGTGATCGGCGTGCGTGGTGCCGAAGCAGGGCAGTTCCCGGCGGGCTTGGGCAAAGATCGTGGCATAAGGGCTGTGCGTGTGGGTGATGCCACCGATCTCCTGGAAGCTGCGGTAGAGATGCAGGTGGGTTTTGGTGTCGGAGGAGGGATTGAACCGCCCTTCCACCACGCCGCCCTCCAGGTCCAGCACCACCATGTCCTCCGGTCGCAGCGCATCGTAATCGACTCCGCTCGGCTTGATGCACCAGAGGCCGGAGGCGCGATCGATGCCGCTGACATTGCCCCATGTCAGCCGCACCAGACCGGCGGGCACGAGTTCGCGATTGGCCGCGCAGACGGCCGCTTTCAGTTCTTCCAGCATGGCGGTAAAAAAGCGCCGTTTCGGGCGGCGGCCAAACACATTCTTTCCGCGCCTCTCCCGCTCGTCCTCGTCCTCGTCCTCGAATTTCGAGAAACGAGGACGAGTAGGAGGACGATAAGAAGTCATTCACTCAAACCCGCCGCCCAGCGCCAAATGCAAATCCGCCCGGTTGCGCAGCCGTTGCGCTTGGGTGGCGATCAAACTGCGGCGGGCCTCGTAGGCGCGCTGGCGGGAGTCCAGCAGCGTCAGCACATCCACCAACCCGCGTTCGTATTGCCCCAAGGCCAGCCGCTCGGACCGCTCCGCTTCCTCGGCGGCGCGGCGGAGCTGCTCCTGTTGGGAGATCAGAAACTGCTCCGCCGCCAGCGCCGTCTCCACTTCTTGAAAAGCGGTGAGCGCGGCGGCGGCGTAACGGTTCAGCAACTCGTCATAACGCGCCCGCGCCAAACGGATGCCCGCGCGCAGCCTGCCGCCCTCGAACAAAGGCTGGGTCACTTGACTGGCCATCGTCCAGACCGTGGCCGGCGTGCTGATGATGTTGGCAAGCTCCTGCGAACTGAAACCGCGGTCACCCGTCAATCGGATGCCAGGCAGCAAGGCCTTGCGGGCCGCGCTTTCCTGGTTCAAAGCGGCCCACAGACGGTTCTCCGCCGCCAGCAGGTCTGGCCGCCGGGACAGCAGCGCCGCCGGCAGCCCCGCCGGAATCCCGCGCGTCGGCGACGGCAGCGCGCCCAAGCCATCCTCCCGCCCGGCGGGGTAGCGCCCGAGCAACGTCTCCAAAGCGCGCCGCGCCGCGTCCAGAGCCTGAAGCTGGACTGTGTGCGCCGCCTCGGCGCGGGCCAGATCGGCGCGGCCCAGGCTCACATCCAGAGCCGCGCGCTCGGGGTCCAGCCCTCGATCCAGTTGTTTCTCCAGCAAATCCTGCTGGAGGCTCCGGGCCTCCACGTTTTGACGCGCCAGATCCGCCTGCAACTTGGCTCCCGTCAGCGTCACCACCGCCTTCACGGTGCCGGCGGCCAGGGACAGCCGCGCCGCGTGCAGGTCCTCGCCGCTGGCGGAAAGCCCGGCGCGGCTGGCGCGGCGTTCGTCGGCCAAGCGGCCCCAAAAATCCGGCTCCCAGGAAATGTCCATGGCCAGATTGAACCGGTTGGCGCGCTGCCCCAGGCCGGGGAAACGTTGGTCGCCAGGACGTTGCGCCCGGCTGGCGCTGGCGCTGGAACCGGCCACGGGCAGCAACGCCGCCGTCGCCTGCCCCAACTGCGCGCGCGCTTGCTCGACACGCGCGGCGGCGGCTTTGAGATCGGGGTTCGCGTCCTGCGCCTCGCGCACCAGCCGCGTTAGCGCCGCGCTGCCAAAATCCTTCAGCCAGCCATCGGCGCTTTCCTTCCGGATGCCGCCGGGAGCCGTCCACGCCTCCGGCGCCAGCTCGCCGACCTGCCCGACGTCCGTTTTTATCCGTGCCGCGCCCCAAGTGCCGTGCAGCGCGCAGCCAGGCAAAACGATCAGCGCGCCGAAACCGGCCACCACCGGCAAAGCCAGCCCGAGTACTCCGCGCGTCGTGGTCCGGGAGCCGTTGCCGCGTCCCCGGATGGCTGGTTGCAAGGTGCGTTTTATCATCGGCTTCAATTCGGGCTGGATTCAAGCTGCATTTCCGTTACTCTGCGACTACTTTTCCATGAAGTTCATCTGGTTTGCATTCACCCTCTGTTTCGGATTGATCGGCATCACCGCGTTCGTCGCTTGGCAGGCGCACATCGAAGCGCGCGAGGCGCGCAAGGAAGTTCTGATGTTCCGCCAGCAGCAAAACGACCAGCTTGCCGCCGGCGCCGAGTTGCTGCCCGGCATTCTGGAAGCGCCCGCGCGCATCGCCGTGGAGCCCGCCTTGCAGCCGCAGCCACCTCCGTTACCGCCCGCCTCGGCGTCCAAGCCCATCTCCGGCGGCTCCACCGCTCCCACTGCCGTGGTCACACCGCCCACCCCCGCCCCGGCTCCCGCCGGACCCGAGCCGAAACCGGAAGCTCCCGCGCCGCTCACCGCCCAGCAAAGCCACCTGCTCACCCTGCCTGCAATCGCCAAGATCACGGCGGTTCACGGCGACGAAGGCTTCGTGCTGATCGACGCCGGCGCCGCGAAAAACATGGCCGCCGGAATGAAATTCGACGTACGGCGCGGCGCTTCCGTGGTGGGCCGCGTCACCGTGACTGAGACCATCGAAGAAAGCGAAGCCATCGCCGACATCCAGCCACTCTCCGTCCCCATCGGCATGGTGCTCAAACCGGGCGACGAACTCGTGCAGATCGCCCCGCCGCCCTGAGCCCGGCCGGCCCTCTTTCCCGACCACTGCCACCATGCCCCGGCCGCGGCTCGACCAAGAACTCGTGCGGCAAGGCCTGTGCGTCTCCCGCGAGCAGGCCAAGCGCCTGATTCTCGCTGCGCAAGTGCTGGTAAACGACGAACCCTGCACCAAACCCGGCACCGCCATCCCGCCGGACGCCCGCCTGCGCGTCAAAGAGCAGCCACGCTACGTCGGGCGCGGCGGGCTGAAGCTGGAGGGCGCCCTGCGCGAGTTCGGAATCGACGTCATCGGCCAGACCGCACTCGATGTCGGTGCCTCCACCGGCGGCTTCACCGACTGCCTGCTCCAGCATGGCGCGCGCCGCGTCTATGCCTATGACGTGGGCACCAACCAACTCGCCTGGAAACTGCGCAGCGACCCGCGCGTGGTATCGCGGGAAAATTTCAACGTCCGCCACATGCTGCCCGAGGACATGCCCGAGCCGGTGGACATCGTCGTGGCGGATGTCTCCTTCATCTCGCTCACCCTCGTGCTGCCCGCTGCTCTCGCCGTGTTGAAACCGGGCGGACAGGCCGTGGTGCTGGTGAAGCCGCAGTTCGAACTGGCGCGCGAAGACATCGGCCCCGGCGGCATCGTGCGGGATGAGCAGGCCTGGGAGCGGGCCTGCGCCCGCATCCGGGATTTTGTGGAAGGCAGCCCCGATCTGGCTTGGCGCGGACTGATCCCCTCTCCCATCACCGGCATGGACGGCAATCGCGAATTTTTGGCCTGGATCGGCAAATCCGGGCCTTGATGAATCCACACCACCTCCCCTCATTTTCCTGCCATAGATTTTCCTACCCCAAAAAACCGGAAAAGCCAAAATCACGGATTGAATTCGACACCGCTGAGATTGGATGCACGCAGAGGAAGGCTTTCGGAATCAAAACTCTGCGTGCATCCAATCTCTGCGGTGTCACCTTTTATTCCCTTCAGCGTGATGGCAACGCCGATCCATGCGCGCAAGCCCTGACGAAGTCTTCGCCCGCATCACAAAACCTTTTGCGCAACCCGCATCCCTCCATAAGTTGTCCGCCCATTTTCAACCCCCCACCTTTATTCAGCGATCAATTTGATGGACACTCCGGCAACAGGGCAACGTTGGGTCAGTGACACGGAACCGGAACTCGGACTCGGCGTGGTCCTCAAAACCGGTTTCGGTCGCATTGAAATCTTTTTTCCCGCCGCCACCGAGCACCGGCAATACGCCCTCCAGGCCGCGCCGCTGCGCCGTGTGCGCTTCCAGATCGGAGACGACATCAAAACCCACGACAACGCCCGGCACACCGTCACCGCCGTCAGCGAGGAGAACGGCCTCGTCACTTATCAGACCGCCTCCGGCGAGGTTCATGAGGCCCAGCTTTCGGACACCATCAGCTTCAGCAAGCCCCAGGACCGCCTCTTTGCCGGCCAGGTCGATGACCCGCGCACCTACGATCTCCGCCTGCGCGCCCTGGAGCGCCGCTGCGCCCTGCGCCGCTCCCCGGCGCGCGGCTTCCTCGGCGGGCGGGTCGATTTGATCCCGCATCAGATGGCCATCGCCAGCGAAGTCACCTCCCGCCTGCTGCCGCGCGTGCTGCTGGCGGACGAAGTCGGCCTCGGCAAAACCATCGAAGCCTGCCTGATCCTGCATCGCCTCCACCTCACCGGCCGCGCCGCGCGCGTGCTCATTCTCGTGCCGGACGCCCTGCTGCACCAATGGTTCGTGGAATTGCTGCGCCGCTTCAACCTGCTCTTCAGCCTGTTCGACGAGGAGCGCTGCGAGTCCATTGAATACATCGACGAGACCGCCAACCCCTTCCTCGACTCACAACTCGTGCTCACCAGCCTGTCGCTGCTCACCGCGTCGGAAAACCGCGCCGCCCAGGCATTGGAGGCCGGTTGGGACATGCTCATCGTCGATGAAGCCCATCATCTGGAGTGGCATCCCGACCAGCCCAGCACCGAGTACCAACTCGTCGAGCGCCTCGCCGCCAAGACCGAAGGCCTGCTCCTGCTCTCTGCCACCCCGCAGCAACTCGGCGCCGACGGCCACTTCGCCCGCCTCCGCCTGCTCGACCCCGACCGCTACTCCGACCTCGCCCATTTCGTCGAGGAAACCGCTCACTACGAGGAAGTCGCCCAAGCCATCGACCGCGTGTTGGACACCGGCAAGCTAAGCGCCGCCGACCGCAAGCTCTTCGCCAAAAAATCCGAGCGCGTGCAGCGCCACTTCGACGCCCTGCAAGCCGGCGAGGAAACCGCACGCGACACCCTCGTCTCCGACCTCATCGACGAATTCGGCACCGGCCGCGTCATGTTCCGCAACACCCGCCGTGTGCTTACCGGTTTCCCGCAGCGCCAGCTTCATCTAGCCCCACTCGATAAAAAACAACTCTCCGCCGAAGACCCGCTCAAGCCCCTGGCCACTTGGCTGGCCGCTCTCCTGCGCGACCTCGGCGACACCGAAAAAGTCCTCGCCATCTGCCACAGCGCCGAACTCGCCGCGCAAATCCGTGACCGCGTCCAGCAGGAGATCAACGTCCACAGCGAGCTGTTCCACGAAGGCCTCACCCTGCTCCAGCGCGACCGCCACGCCGCCTCCTTTGCCGAGCCGGACGGCGTCCGCCTGCTCATCTGCTCGGAGATCGGCAGCGAGGGACGGAACTTCCAGTTCGCCCACCATCTCGTGCTGCTCGACCTGCCCGGCGACGTAGAACTCCTGGAGCAGCGCATCGGTCGCCTCGACCGCATCGGCCAGACCAGCACCATCCACATCCACGTCCCCCACCTGCCCGGCAGCCGCGCCGAAGCGCTCGCCCTTTGGTATCACAAAGGCTTGAACGCCTTCGAAGCCACCGTCCACGGCGCCGCCGAAATCCAAACCGCCTTCGCCGACGAAGCCGCCGCGCTCGCCGACGGCTTCACGAAAAAAGCCCTCGACGCGCTCATTAAAAAAACCGCCGCCGCGCATCAGAAACTCCAATCCCAGCTCGCCCGCGGCCAGGACCGCCTGCTGGAACTCAGCTCGCGCCCTTCCCCGCAAGTGCATGAGCTGCTGGATCACCTCCGCGCCGCCGACAAAGACCGCGATTTCGAAACCTTCTTCATCGAAGTGCTCGACTTCTTCGGCCTGCATGTCGAAGAACTCACCGACCGCGACTATTTCCTGCACCGCGGCGACCTCATCACCGACGCCTTCCCCGCCCTGCCGGAGGAAGGCTTGGCCGTCACCTTCGACCGCACCCGCGCCCTCTCCCGCGAGCAGCTCTCCTTCCTCACGCCGGACCATCCGCTCGTGCGCGGCGCGCTCGACCTCCTGCTCGGCGCCGAGCACGGCAACGCCACCTTTGCCATCTGGCGCGGCGCGGAGAGCGACGGCCTGCTCGTCGAGTGTGTCTTCATCACCGAATGCGTCGCGCCCGCCGCGCTGCATGTGGACCGCTTCCTGCCCGCCACGCCCATCCGCGTCCTCGTCAATCACGCCTGCAAAAACGTCACCGACAAAGTCGAACTCGAAGACGCCCCCCTCGTCCGCGCCCGTCCCGAGAAGCTGCTCGACCAGCCCTCCATCAAAAACAAAATCCTGCCCAAGATGCTGCGCCGCGCCGAGGAGATCGCCCGCAAACGCGCCAAGGAACTCGCCGAAGCCGCCACCGCCGCGGTGGAGACCCAACTGCAGGACGAACTCTCCCGCCTGCGCGACCTCCGCCAGATCAACGACCACATCCGCGAGGACGAGATCACCGCGTTGGAAACCCAGCGCCAAGCCCTCGAAACCGCCATCGCCGCCCCCCAGCTCCGCCTCGACGCCCTGCGCCTCGTCTGGTGCCGGCAGGGTGGCAAAGGCTAACCATCGTCCTCCTACTCGTCCTCGTCCTCGAAGCCGCGGATTTTCGAGTACGAGTAGGAGTGAGAGCCTATCCGGTGAATAGCCATAATCATGAGAGGGCGGGGGTTTGACACAGGCGCAGCCAACTCCGGAGGGGTTGCCCATGAACCTAAAAACCGAGTTGATGGTTGGTAGTTGAGTGTTGATAGTTCAAAACCAGCGGCCTACGCCGAAAGCACCACTTACCCGGAGAGTGAGTCACTAACGCGACCCAAGTTGCTTATTTTCAGTCTATCAACCATCAACTTTCAACCATCAACCCCGCTTTTAGGATGAATAGCCGGGGGTCGCATGACCCCCGGTGTCAAAGCCAAGAACCGGTGGCGTGGAGACGAACCCTGGAGGGGTTCCCCAATGCTGGCAACGGCCGCACTCTCCGCATTGGGCAACCCCTCCGGGGTTGAAGATCACGACGGCAAAGGCTGCCGCCAGACCGGGGGTTTCGTTCCTCAACCCCCGGCTATTCATGGGCAACCCCTACGGGGTTGGTCTCTTGTAAACACCTCTTCGGAGCGATTTCGCAACAGGCTTATCACTGTTATGGCTATTCACCGGATAGGCTCTAAGAGGAGGACGAGGCGCTGCGATCCTGGCGGTTTTTACTGTCCTCTGTTCACCGCCTACTGCTCACGGCGCACCGCTGACTACTTCCCCAGGCTCCGCAGCCAAAAGCCAGCCTTCGATAGCCTCATGCAAGTTCGCTTCGAGTTCCTGAATGGATTCGCCTTGGGTAAAACATCCAGGCAAAGAAGGAACTTCCGCCCAGAATCCCCCTTCTTCAGCTTCGTGTATGACGGCCTTGAGTGTCATGCGGAACACCATAACGGACAGCGGCGTTCGCGCAATCCCGGATTCTTGCCGAACAATCGTCCTCGTCCACGAAGCCGCGGATTTTCGAGGACGAGGACGAGAACGAAAATCACACCGCCCTTGCGTCCGCGCTCCCCCCGTTGCATCACTAGCGCTCCCCGGAAAAACCCTTTTCGGATTTCGAGTTCCCCCATGTCCCTGCCCGTCTCTCCCCGCATCGTCCAAATCGGCCTCGCCGGACTCGGCAACGTCGGCGCCGGCGTTTTCAAAAATTTGGAGCGCAACCGCGACCTCATCACCCGCCGCACCGGAGCCGACATCAGGATCAAAAAAATCGCCGTCCGCGACCCAGACCGCGCGCGTGACATCACCATCCCCCCTGCCCTGCTGACCACCGACTGGCGCGACCTCATCGCCGACCCGGACATCCAGGTCATCGTCGAACTCATCGGCGGCACCACTCAGGCCCACGAACTCGTCTGCGCCGCCCTGCGCGCGAAAAAAATCGTCGTCACCGGGAATAAAGCCCTGCTCGCCGAGCGCGGCCAGGAGCTTTTCGCGCTCGCCGAAGAATGCGGCGTGCCCATTTACTTCGAGGCTGCCGTCGCCGGCGGCATTCCCATCATCCAGGTCTTGCAGGAGGGGCTCGTCGGCAATCACATTGTCTCCATTCACGGCATCATCAACGGCACCTGCAACTACATCCTCACCCGCATGTCCCAGGCCGGCCTCAGCTACCAGGACGCGCTTCAGGAAGCTCAGGACAAAGGCTTTGCCGAGGCCGACCCCACGCTCGACGTCTCCGGCTGGGACGCCGCGCACAAGGCCATCATCCTCGCCTCCCTCTCCTACGGCTTTTGGATTCCGCAGGAGCGCGTCCACGTCGAAGGCGTCGAAAAAGTCACCCTCACCGATTTCGCCTTCGCCAAGCGCCTCGGTTACACGATCAAGCTCCTCTCCGTCATCCGCGCCGACACCGAAGGCCGCGTTGAAGTCCGCACCCAGCCTGCGCTGGTTCCCCTCTCCCACGTCCTCGCCAGCGTCTCAGGCTCCTTCAACGCCGTGCTGGTGAATGGCGACACCGTCGGCGAGACCTTGTTTTACGGACGCGGCGCCGGGCAGGATCCCACCAGCTCCTCCGTCATCAGCGATATCTGCGAAGCCGCCGCCGTGCTCATCTACGGCCCGCGCCACAGCGGTTTCGTTCCGCACGGACTTTACGGCAAATCCAAGCCGATTGACGAAACCATCTCCCGCTACTACCTCCGCCTCACCGTCGAGGACCGCCCGGGCGTCGTCGCCCAGGTGTCCCAAGTGCTCGGCGCGCGCGGCATCGGCATCTCCAGCATGATCCAGCCGGAGGACTTGGAAGCATCCAGCGCCTCCACCACCCTCGTCCTCATGCTGCACGACGCCCCCCTCAGCGCCGTCAAACAGGCCATCTCGGAAATCGCCGCCCTGCCCTGTGTCCAGGAACCTCCCGCCTGGATGCGCGTGGAAGCGTTGCAGGCTTGAGTGCCGTGAAAGACTTGCCGCCGCCGTTGCGAAAAAAATTCTCATTCGGAAGGTTGCATCCGGGCCAAAGGCCATTATTTTGGCCATCCACCTTGTCACAAGGCACGATGCACCCTACCCCGTGGTGTAATGGTAACACAGCTGATTTTGGTTCAGCTATTCAAGGTTCGAGTCCTTGCGGGGTAGCCAACGCGACTTCTCAGTACGGCACTTTGTCCGGCATCTGGCTCCAGGCGTCAAAGACGGCCACCGCTTCATCACGCAAGGTTTGACTCATGGGCAGCGACCGGGCCGTGACCGGCAGCGGGATTTCACGATAGAGAAAATCGTCGTCGAACCCGATGGCGGCGGCGTCTTCACGCGCGGCGGCAAAGACCACGCGGTCGATGCGCGCCCAGTACGCGGCGGCGAGACACATCGGGCAGGGTTCGCAACTGGCGTAAAGCACGCAGCCTTTGAGTTGATAATCATGCAGCCACGCGGCGGCGGCGCGGATGGCGACGACTTCCGCGTGCGCGGTGGGGTCGTTGAGCGTCGTGACTTGGTTCCAGCCTTCGGCGATCACCTCGCCATTCTTGACAATGACCGCGCCGAACGGGCCGCCGTGGCCGGCGAGCATGTGCGCGCGCGACAGTTCGATGGCTTGGCGGAGGAAGGATTCGTCGGTGGAGGGCATGATATGGATTATTCGACTGGCGGTCGAATTTGATGCTGGGACCGGG
>CAZNKC010000027.1:0-38126 GCA_964573315.1 uncultured Verrucomicrobiaceae bacterium
GGCTGGCTGCGGGAAAGCGGCAGCAGGGCTGCGCGCAGTCCAAAGACTTCGTCCTGCTTCGCCTGTTCTGCCCTCGCGCAGCATCTTTGAAGATGGGGCGCTTGCAAAGCGCCCCTCCTTGTATGCCATTGAATCATACAGCGTCGCGACGGCGTAATGTCTGGGCCATGACCAACCGCCGCCGCTTTATCGCCACCGCCGCGGGCAGCCTCCTGCTGCCCGGAATCTCGAAGACTCATGCCGCCGCCGTCACCGGCGAGACCGAGCATTTTTATTATCGCATGCCCTCGCCGGACGAGCCGTACATCGACTCGCAGCGCGACAACCGCATGTTCGGCTTCAAAGGCGCAAAGATCATGCTTTCCGAGGACTGCGGGAAGACGTGGCCGCATGTGGCGGAGTTCGCCGAGGCGGAGAACATCACCTTCAGCGTGCTGTTGAAGAATGGAAACGTACTCTTCGCCACGAGCGAGCGGCTGTTCCTCAGCACGGATCAGTTGAAGACGCATCGCGAGATCATCGTGAAGCGGCCGGACGGCGGCGACTACCGCCCGCACACGCCGGTGCAGGCCGGCCAGCCCGGCTGGTATTTCCATTCGCTCGATGGCGAGCACTGCTTCGAAGTCGATGGCAAGGAAATACTCGTGTGGGGGAACTACTGCAACGTGCTCGGCGGCCCGGTGCCGGTGAACATTTATTATTCCACCGACAACGGCGAGACCGTGAAGCTGGCGTATGCCTTCGGCCAGAATCCGAGGTTCCAGCAGAAGGACGCGCCGCCGGACGCGCCGCTGCTGGGCGAGCCGGACAACCCCTCCATCGCCCGCCACCTCCACAACGTCACCTACAACCCCGGCGAAAACGCCTTCTACGCCTGCACCGGCGACATCGACCGCGGCCACGGCAACGAATGCCACTGGCTGCGCGGCGTTTACGACGCGGCGGCGGACCAATGGGATTGGAAGATCATCATCAGCGTGAACTCCAACTCGCGCTTCAAATGCGGCGGCATCAACTTCATCGACGGCAAATGCTACTGGATCGCGGACGCCAACGGCCCCGCCATCGCCAACCGTTACGACCGCGGCATCTTCGTATGCGACCCGAAGGACATCACCGACACCTCCAAGCACACGCTGCTTTTCAATCCGATGTTCGAGTCCGCCAACATGCTCGTGGAGGACGGCGTTTTCGTCGCCACGCACTGCGCCCCGGCCTCCACCTACGCCTGCGGCATCATCTGGTCGCCGGACATGGGCAAGACTTGGGCGCAGTACGACCTCAAGGAGTTCGGCCCGCGCTCCGGCTGCCGCATCCACCGCAAGAACAGCGATGGCTGGTTCCGCATGGATCTGCGCAAAGGCTGGATCGAGCGCGCGGAAGTGCTGTTCCTGAAGCCCAAGGCAGCCTCCAACGCCTCCTAACTCTGGACCCCGTCCTGAATCAATCCGGTCCGTCACGCTCGAAAGTCATTTCCTGGCGGCGGCTTCTTTGCGATCCATGCGTTCTTTTCCTGGTTCTATTTCAGGCTGAAAACGCTCCGAAGTTTGAAATTCGGGCTTCGGATTGGATGCAGTTGAATTCCAAGACAATTCGCGCATGATGCGCCGTCCACACAATGTCCGACTCCGAACTGACCGCGCTTCACAAATTTTCCTGTCCGGCCTGCGGAGCGGAGGCGGTATGGACGCCGGCGAAAAAAGCGCTGGTGTGCCCGTATTGCGGCACGGAGTCGCCGGCGGAGTTGAAGGTGGATGGAAACCTGATCGAGGAGCACGACTTGGTGCAGGCCCTGCGCGAGATCGGCCCCGACCAGCGCGGCTGGGACACGGCGCGCAAGACGGTACGCTGCCAAAGCTGCCAGGCCATCTCCGTTTTCGACCCGCAACGGGTGGCGCAGCGTTGCGATTTCTGCGGCTCGCCGGCGCTGCTTTCGATCGATGACATGGCATCGCCGGTGAAACCCGGCAGCCTGCTGCCGTTCCAGGTGGCGGAGGGCAAGGTGCGGGAGGATATCCGGCGCTGGTACGGCTCCCACTTTTGGGCGCCGAACAATCTCGGCGGCAAGGCGATGACGGACCTGCTGCACGGCATTTACCTGCCGTTTTGGACGTTCGACGCGCACGCGGACTGCCCCTGGCAGGCGGAGGCCGGTTATTACTACTACGTGCGCAACAGCCAGGGCAGCCAGGAACGGCGCGTGCGTTGGGAGCATGCGGCGGGCCGGGTGGCGCATTTTTTTGACGACGTGCTGGTGCCCGCCTCCAAGGGCGTGCATCCACATCTGCTGGAAAAGGTGGGGCCGTTTCCCACCATCACGGACCTCAAGCCCTATGACCCGGGTTACCTTTCCGGCTGGGTGGTGGAGCATTACCAGATCGACTTGGTCGATGCCGCCGAAAACTCCCGCACCCGCATGACCAACGCGCTGCGCCAGATGTGCGCCTCCCAGGTACCGGGAGACACGCAGCGGAACCTGCGCATCGCGCCGCAATTCGACAGCCCCACCTTCAAGCATGTGCTGCTGCCGGTCTGGCTGCTCACTTATCAATACCACGCCAAGACCTATCAGGTGGCGGTGAACGGGTTCACCGGCAAGATCGCCGGGGAATACCCGGTCAGTTGGCTCAAGGTGATGATCGCCGTGGTGTTGGCGCTGGTGGCTCTGGCTGTGTTCTTTTCCCTTCAAGATTAGCGGGCAGAGCGCACGGAGTGAATGCTCCGTGCCGCCTCCGCCCTCGGAAGAATGGGCGGGAATACAATCCCGCCCTCCGTTATTGGGTCACGCTTTGCGCCCTGCGCCCTGCCCTCTGCCCACAAAAAACCACCGGGCTCCAGCGGAACCCGGCGGTGTGTGGGGACGGATGCTTGATCAGCCGCTTGTCATTACCTGTCGATAATGTCGAGGAGCGTCTGGGTCTGGGAGGCCTGGGTGAACATGTTCATGCCGCCGCTGCCCAGCGGACGCGGGCCGACGTTGGCGCCGCGCGCCGCCTCGAGCCGCTCGACACTGACGCTGTTGTCGTTCAGACCGACGATGATCTTGCCACCGCGCCAAGTGCGTCCGCGCTGGAGCTGGCCGGCGATGTCGGCGTTCCAGGTGGGCGGCCAGCCGATGGCGACCGGGTTTTCAAACACCAGCGGCATGATGGCGGAACTGGAGTCCGTCTGCCCCTGGGTCAGCACCCAGTGGTTTTCACCGGCCATGACGGCCTCGGCGTATTGCGGAGGCAGGCCGACGTTGCCATCGGGCTGGTAGGGGCTGGCCGGGCAGCCGAAGATGCGCTCGTCCTGGAGGATGTCCTGGATGAGCAGCATGCGGAACGCGTCGTTGGCGGTCTGCGGCTGGTAGCCGGGGTCGGAGTCCGGATAAGCGCCGGCGTTGTCGGCGGCGTAGGCCTTCATGGCCATGATGATCTGGCGGCAGTTGCTGGTGCCTTTCATCTGGTTGGCCTTGTCCTGGATGACGTTGAATGTGGGCACCGCCAAGCTCGCGAGAATCGCGATGATGGTGATGACCACCAGGAGTTCGATCAGGGTGAAACCCTGGTTCAGTTTGGTTTTCATGGTATCGATTGCGTTTTGGGTTTGTCTTATGATGGGAGGCCTCCGGCCGGAAGTGGCTGGCGGCCTCATATTCAGATTAGACAGGAAAGGCGCGTTTTTGACCAGAAAAAATTGGCGGATTTTCGCGCTTTCCTGCTGGAGCAAAGCGCAGAGCGCTCGGCGCATTGAACTCTTCACGCCCCTGAACTATAACCGTAACGCGCCAGCTCCATGTGTTACCCATGTCTTGAACCAAATGTGTTACCCATGTCCTGACCGCACCCCGCGCCCCCTGCCCCCTGCCCCCTGCCCCCTGCCCTCTGCGCCCTGCTCCCTGCTCCGTGCTCCCTGCGCGTCACGCGGAGTCGGAGCGCACCCGGCCCCGGCTTTTCTTGACCTCGGAGCGCTTGTGCTTGGTCTTGAGGATTTTTTCCTGGAGGCCCCTGGGCCGGGGCCGGGACTGGCGGCGCTTTTTTTCGCGGGCATTCTGGCGCTCCAACCGCGCCTCCCGCCGCTCCGCTTCGATCCGGTCGCAAAGCTCGGCGCGCGCCCAGTAACGGTTCGCGCTCTGCGACCGCTCCCGCTGGCAACGAATCTCGATGCCGCTGGGCGCGTGCCTGAGCACGACGGTGGAGGCGGTCTTGTTGATTTTTTGCCCGCCGGGGCCGGTGCCGCGGATAAAAGACTCCTCCAGGTCCTCCTCGCGGAGGCCCAGCAGCTTCATGCGCTTTTGCAGCGCTTCATCGATCTCCACGGCGGCCATGACGGGCGCAGGGTAATCCCGAAATGGAAAAGGGACATGAAAATTCGCCGAAGAGACTGCGCGCCAAGTAAGAAGGCAGGAGGACCAAGCCTCCAGCCCGTCCGCGCAGGCAAGATACCTGCGTCCCATGCCCTGCTTCAAGCGCAAACCCTGCTCATATTTCTGCATCGAACCGGTTTTTTTTGAATATTCGGAAAAACCTGCCATCTTGGGCCGCTTTTGATGCGGCATGTGGGAGTTTTTCAAGATGCACTGGCGCGACGGCGTGGAGATTTTCATCCTCGCCGCGCTGGCCTATCATCTGTTCCTGTTTTTCCGGGCCACCCGCGGCGCGCGCATCCTCACCGGGCTGCTGGTGCTGCTGCTGAGCCTGACGCTGATCTCCCGCCTGCTGGAGTTGGCCGTCATCAACTGGCTGCTGGTGAGTTTCTCCGGGTTCCTGGTGGTCGGCTTGGTGGTCATCTTCCAGCCCGAACTGCGCCGCGTGCTCGCCGAGCTGGGCAGCCACCGGTTGTTTTCCTTCAACAGCGAGGAAACCGAGGCCCTCGACGACCTGATCGACGCGATGAAGCAGCTCTCCGCGCGGCGTTGCGGGGCGCTCTTCGCCTTGCAACGCAACATCGACCTCAAACCCTACGCGGAGACCGGCGTGGAGATTGATTCGGTCATCGCACCCGAACTCATCACCACCATCTTTCACCCGAAGACCGCGCTGCATGACGGCGGCGTGATCGTGGAGCAGGGCCGGCTGCGTGCCGCCGGCTGCGTCTTCCCCGTCAGCCAGCGCGAGGTGCGGGACCGCTCCATCGGCCTGCGCCACCGCGCCGGTCTGGGCATCACGGAGGAGACGGACGCCATCGCGCTGGTGGTGTCCGAGGAAAGCGGCGCGCTCTCGATTTGTTTCAATGGCGAGATCGAACATGACCTCGAGCCGGAGGAAATCCGCGTCCTGCTAAGGCGCGCCCTGGAGCACGGCACGCTCAAGGACGATGAACTTGAAACCGAGGAGGGACCGGCGCGTGAAAAAGGCAAATAAATTCTTCCAGCGGCTGACGCAGACGCTCACGCGCAACTGGCGGGAAAAACTCCTCGCCCTCGCCCTCGCCTTCCTCTTTTGGTACCTCGTCCGCTCCCATGCCGCGGTGCGGCGCGGTTATCTCTACGAGGACATTCCCAACTTCCCGGCGCGCGGGCAGCTTTGACTTTCCCGTCAACCTCTGCTAAGAACGCGCCCTTTATGTCAGCGAAACGCCAGTTCTTCGGCACCGACGGCATCCGCGCCGTGGCCAACCGTCATCCCATGAGTCCCGAGTTCGTCCTGCGCCTCGGCCAGGCCGCCGCCGCCGTGCTCGGCGGCGCTGCCAGCGGCGGCTCCGGCCCGCGGCCCAAGTGCGTCATGGGCCGCGACACCCGCGCCTCCGGCGAGATGCTGGAGGCCGCGCTCTGCGCCGGGCTGAACTCCGCCGGTGTCGATGTCGTCCTCGCCGGCGTCCTGCCCACGCCCGCCATCGCCTACCTCACCCGGCAGCTCGGCGGCGACTTCGGCATCATCGTCTCCGCCTCCCACAACCCCTTCCACGACAACGGCGTCAAATTCGTGCGCGGCAACGGCGGCAAACTCAACGACGCCACCGAAGCCGCCATCGAGGATCTCATCCTCGGCCGCGACGGCCAAGCGGAGCATCGCCCGGAGGGCCGCGGCATCGGCCGCGTCACCCGCGTCGCGGACGGCCTCGACCGCTACGTCGCCCACGCCCTCACCTCCATGGACAACGTCCGCCTCGACGGCATCCGTGTGGCGCTCGACAACGCCCACGGCGCCGCCCACCTCTCCAGCGCGGAAGCGCTCACCCGCCTCGGCGCCGACTTGCAGGTCTTTCATTCCAAACCGGACGGCTTCAACATCAACGAAGACTGCGGCTGCACCCACAGCGAGGAAATCGAGCGACTCGTCCGCCAAAGCAACGCCAACGCCGGCCTCGCCCACGACGGCGACGCCGACCGCATCCTGCTCTGCGATGAAAAAGCCTGCGCGCTCGACGGCGACGAACTCATGGCCGTGGCCGCCGCCGCCATGCTGCGCAAAGGCGCGCTCAAGCACAACACCCTGGCCGTCACCATCATGAGCAACTACGGCCTCGACGATCTCGTCTCCGGCCTCGGCGGCCGCGTGGTGCGCACCGCCGTCGGCGACCGCTACGTGCTGGAGGCCATGACCGAGCGCGGCCTCAACTTCGGCGGCGAGCAGAGCGGCCACATCATCTTCGCCGACTGGGCCAGCACCGGTGACGGCCTCGTGGCCGGTCTGCAACTGCTGCGCATCATGAAGGAAACCGGCGAACCGCTGAGCGAGCTGCGCCAATGTTTGAAAAAATTCCCGCAAGCCGTCCGCAACCTCCGCGTCAACGAAAAGCCGCCCATTCCCGAACTGAAGGAAGCGAGCCGCATCATCAAGGAAACCGAAAAAAAACTCGGCGACTACGGCCGCGTCCTGCTGCGCTACTCCGGCACCGAGCCGCTCATCCGCCTCCTCATCGAAGGACGCGACGTGGAATACCTCGAAGCGCAAGCCGACAAAATCGCCTCCGCCGTACTCGCCCAAATCGGTTGACGGAGCGCGAGTGCCCCCACTCGCCGGAGCACGGGTGCCCTCACCCGCTGCTTTCTTTTGATTTGCCGTAAACCAAGAAACGGTGAAAAATACCCCATGACCTCCGGCCAGTTTGGAATCGCGCTGATGGCGGTGCTGTGGCTCCTGCTCTGCCTGCGCTTCTGGCTGTTGGTGGGACCGAAGAACCCCGGCCAGCGCCACCTGCTGGCAATCGCCGGCGGGCTGGGCGCGGGTTTGATCTACGTGCTCGGCACCCTCATCCTCGGCCTGCTGAAAATGCCATCGAAAGCGGAGCGCGAACAGCAAGCCGCCCCCGCCAGCGGTGAGGAGGTGCGGATTTCTCCCGGCAACAAGTGAGTGGCCGGTGATTCGTCATTCGTCATTCGTCATTCGGATTTCAGACTCCCTTGACATCCCCTTCCAAATCAAGCACGACACACCATGCACCCGCCCGGCCTCGACGACCTGCTCACCCTGCTCCGCTTCCCCAGCGTCTCCACCGATCCCGCCCGCAGCGACGACGTGCGCGCCTGCGCCCTCTGGCTGCAAAACCGCCTCAGCGCCATCGGCCTCGAAACCCGTCTGCACGAGACGCCCGGCCACCCCGTCATCGTCGCCCAAAACCGCCACCAACCCGGACGCCGCACCGTGCTTTTGTACGGTCACTACGACGTGCAGCCCGCCGAGCCGTTGAACGAATGGCTCAGCCCCGCCTTCGAGCCGGACATCCGCGATGGCCGCATCTACTGCCGCGGCGCCACCGACAACAAAGGCCAGCTCATGGCCCATGTCCAGGGCCTCACCGAGACACTCGCCACCCACGGCGAGCTTCCCGTCAACTTGACCGTGCTCTTCGAGGGCGAGGAGGAAATCGGCAGTCCGAATTTGAAACCGTTCCTGGAAGCGAATCGCGATCTGCTCGCCTGCGATGTCGTCGCCATCTCGGACACCGGCATGGTCGCGCCCGGTTTCGGCACGCTCACTTACGGCCTGCGCGGCATCGCCTGCATGGAGGTCACCGTGCGCGGTCCCGCCATCGATCTCCACTCCGGCATCTTCGGCGGCGCGGTCGCCAATCCCTGCACTGTGGCCGCCCGCCTCGCCGCCTCCCTGCACGACGCCGAAGGCCGCGTGCAAATCCCCGGTTTCTACGACGCCGTGCGGCCGCTCCAGGATTGGGAGCGCGAGGCCTGGCAGTCACTCGGCGATGACGACGCCGAAATCCTCGAACTCACCGGCTCTCCCGCCTTGTTCGGCGAGCCCGGTTACAGCGGGCGCGAGCGCCGCTGGGCGCGTCCCACCGCCGAGGTCAACGGCATCGGCGGCGGCTATCAGGGCGCGGGTTCCAAGACCGTCATTGGCCGCGAAGCCTTTGTGAAGCTCTCCTTCCGCCTCGTGCCCGATCAAGACCCCGATCAAATCCTCGCCGCCGCCGAGCGCCACCTGCGCGCGCAAGCGCCGCCCGCCGTCAGTCTCGACATCCAGCCCGGCCACACCGGCAAACCCTACCTCATGGAACCAGGCTCCCCCTTCGGCCAATCCGCCCAGCGCGCGCTCGCCAAAACCTTCGGCGGCCGCATCGCGCTCATTCGCGAAGGCGGCAGCATCCCCATCGTGCAAGCCTTCGCCGACGTCCTCGGCGCGCCCACTTTGCTTCTCGGCCTCGCGTTACCGGATTGCCAGGCGCACGCGCCGAATGAGAATTTCCCGCTCGAAAACTTCACCGCCGGCACCCGTCTGAATCGGCATCTGTTGGAGGAGCTTGCGAGTTGATGAGCTTGACTCGCTCCGCAAATCCGCGTTTCATTGGACCATTGCCACCGCAAAAAACGACAGCCATGAAGTTCCTAATTGCATTGTTCGCCTTGCTGGCGCTGCTGGCCGGTGATGCAAACGCCACCGCCCAGGTTGGGGAAATCCTGGAATATGAGGGGAAGCGTCACAGGATGTTCTCGACCCCGTTGGAGGACTATTTCCGGCAAGGGCATAAAAGGCCGGATTTTCCAGTGGGATCAACGGCATGCTGGCGCGGTTACGTCGGAGTATGGAAGATCGTCGATTCGCATCTTTTTCTGGTTTCCTTGCACAAAGAGGATCACGAAAATGACGAAATACTTGGCAAAGCCATCCCGCTGAAGAGTGTTTTTGGCTCCAGCCAGTCTCCCGTGAAGGCGGACTGGTTCACCGGCGTTCTCCGGCTTCCGCAGGGCGAGAGGATCCGGTATGTGCATATGGGATACGGCAGCATCTACGAGAAGGAACTCTATCTGACCGTTCAGAAAGGAAAGGTCGTCACCAAGCGTGAGATCGACAACTCAGGCATCGGAGCCTCCCGCTCCACGAGTGATTTACAGTGGGTGGCGCTTGCGGCGGAGCCGGTGAAAGATGATGGCAAATGGACGGATGCCCGCACTCTTGCCAAAATGAAAGAGGACACTGACATCGTGACACGCGGCATCTATTTCCCGGCGAATGAACATAGGGAACCCGCAAAATTGTTCATCCCGGATACGCCAACAACGGAACCGGTAGAAATCGAACTCACCATCGCTCCTCCGACGATGATTGAAACGCCAGCGGGTTCCCATGTGGAAATCAAGGGACGATTGATCGCCTCCAAGAATGTCATCACCGTGAAATCCGCCAGAGCCTTGAAGCCGGGAGAGACCATGCATCATCCCAAGTTCAAGGCCGTCGTCGAGGACGGCGCCAAATAGAGCCGGAGGCGGTGAGTGCGAGCAAGCCACGGCTCCTTGGACTGCGGCAACCCTGTTGCCGCTTTGAGGCGTTGGCAGCCTTGCTGCCGGGGGTGGACTCCCGCAAACACAAAGACACTCCTCCCCGCACGCCTTGCCAGCAGGGCTGGCGTCGGGAAAGCGGCAGCAGGCTGCCGCAGTCCAAAGACTTCGCCCCTGCACGCTGCGCTGTTCCCCCAAATCTTGCGTCTTTTCACCCCCCAGGCGCGCGCGCCGCGGGGTCGAGCGCGCGATAGACGCCGAAGTCGTGGTAGAAAAAGCGTTTGGCGAGTTTGTACATCCAGTGCTGCTCCGGGATTTCCTCCTGCTGCTGCCACTGGCTGGTGCGCGGGGTCATGCCGTTGATTTCGGCCAGGGCGGTCTGGCGGATGGTGGTGTCTTGGGCGCTGTGTTTTTGCGCCAGTGCCTTCACCAAGTCAGGCCGCTCCAGCACGATGCAGCCGCGCGTGTGGCGGGCGGCGGTCTCGCGGAAGTCCTTCAAAAAGGCGGATTGCGTGAGCACGTCGTAGAGGTCGCGGTCGGTGCGCACGCTGTCGGTGGCGAACTGGATGATCGGGCACGGCTCGACGCCGCCGGTCGGGCCGATGTGATGGCTGATGCCGGTGGCCATCGGGCACAGCGCCTTGCCGTCGTGATCGTAATAGGCATCGACGATGGCGATGGGCGTTTTGGCGCGCATCGTGGTGATGAAACGGCGCACCTGGGTGATTTGCTCCGGGGTGAGCGCAAGCTGTTCGTTGATCTGCGGGCCGACGGGGCGGTAGGTGTGGTACCAGGTGTAATGCACGCCCATGTCGATGAGTTTTTGCAGCCACTCGCGACTGAGGAGATCGCCGATGTTGGTCTGGCACAGGCTGGTGGCGACGCCGGTGAGCAGGCGGGCGTCCAGGCAGTTGCGCAGGCCGCGCAGGGTGCGGTTGAGCACGTCCTTGCCGCCGCGCCGTTCGTTGGAGACGGTGGCGCTGCCCTCCACGCTGACCAGCGGCGTGGCGTTGCCGAGCCGGCGCAGCGTCTCCGCCGCCTTCGCCGTGATGAGCTGGCCGTTGGTGAAGATTTGGAAATAACAATCCGGATGCGCAGCCAGGAAATCGAACAACTCCGGGTGCATGAACGGCTCGCCGCCGAGCACGCCAAAGAAGACGTTGCCGCGCCGTTTGGCGTCGTGGACGATCTTGTTCAACTCGTCCAGGTTCATCGCCTCGCGCGGCTTGTCCACGTCCACCCAGCAGCCCTGACAGCGCAGGTTGCAGGAGTTCAGAATGGAGAGATACAAAAAGGGCGGGAACACCTCGCCGGTGGTCTCGTAGTGTTTTTTGAAACGCAGCACCGAGCGCGCGCCTTTGAACCCGAAGTTCCAGCCGATCTTGGCCAAGCACAAGGGATCGACGCTGCGGAGGATGCGGCTGGTCAGGGAATAGATCATCGGGCGGGCAATGGAGGCGGCATTAAAGGGTAACGCCTGTCGCTTTCAACTCGTTCAACCCTCCGCGTTAAAAAGGAAGATTGAGGGAAGGAGAGACGGAGAGACGGAGGGATGATGGCGCAAGTTCTTCTCCCCGTCCCTCATTCTCTCTGTCTCTCCGTCCTCCCCCCCGCCTCCGCCCGCGAAAAAGTGGGCCGGGACAGAGCCCGGCCCTCCGGGGATTAGTTTTGGGCGAGCTTGACGCAGCTTTGGACGTCGAGTTTGCCGGAGGCTAGGAGGGGGATTTCGGGGATGCGTTTGAGGACTTTGGGGATCCAGAGGGCTGGCACACCCATTTCGAGGAGGCGGTAGCGGAGGTCGATGATCTCCTGTTGTTCGGAGCCGCCGGGGAGGGTGGAGAGCAGGACGAGGGCCTCGCCGCGGTCGGCGTCCGGGATGCCGACGACGGCGATGCGGCGGCTGTCTTCGTTTTCCAGGCCGAGGGCTTTGTTGAGGGTTTCCTCGACGGTTTCATGCGGGATCATCTCGCCGCCGATCTTGCTGAAGCGGGAGAGGCGGCCTTCGATGTAGAGGAAGCCGCCGGCATCGACGCGGCCGACGTCGCCGGTGCGGAACCAGCCGTCTTCGGTGAGCACGCCGGCGGTGCGCTTGGGGTCGTCGAGGTAGCCGGGGAAGACGTTGGGGCCTTTGAACCAGATCATGCCGGACTGGTCGATGGGGCGCGGGGCGTCGGTCTCGGGATCGGTGACGCGGATGGCGAGGCCGGGCACGAGCTGGCCGACGGAGCCGGGGCGGTGGGAGGGCAGCCAGACGCCGCCGTCACCGGGCAGCGGGTCGGGGTCGGGCAGGTTGACGTTGGTGGCGGGGGCGGTTTCGGTGAGGCCGTAGCCTTCGAGCACTTTTTTGCCGAATTTTTCCTCGAATGCGGCGGCGACGGAGGGCGGCAGTTTTTCCGCGCCGGTGACGACGAGCTTGAGGGAGCCGAGCTGCTCGCGGTTGACGCCGCGCAGGTAACCGCGCAGGAAGGTGGGGGTGGCGACGAGGAGGGAGACGCGATATTTTTCGATGAGTTCGGCGAGGCGTTTGGTCTCCAGCGGCGAGGGATAGGTGACGAGCGGGACGCCTTCGATGATGGGATACCAGAGGGTGACGGTGCAGCCGAAGCTGTGGAAAAGCGGCAGGCAGCCGAGCACGGCGTCGTTTTGATGGAGGTCGAGGCGGCTGCCGAATTGGGCGACGTTGGCGATGACGTTGCGATGGGTGAGGACGACGCCCTTGGGCTCGCCGGAGCTGCCGCTGGTGAAAAGCAGGACGGCCTCGCGGTCGCCGCCTTTTTTGGGCACTCCGAGAATCGTGGCGAGGAGGGAGGCGGGCAGCAGTTTGGAGAGGATGAGCCATTTGGCGATCTGTCCTTTCAATCCGGGCAGCAGGCGCTCGATGAGCACGAGCTGGCGCGTCGGCGGCCAGGGGAAGGCCTGCATTTTCCGCACGAAGATGTCGGCGGTGAGGAAGCGGTCCACGCCGGACTGGCGCATCGAGGAGACGACGGCGTCGTGGGAGGCGGTGAAGTTGAAATTGACGGGGATTTTGCCGGCGAGCAGGACGGCGACGTTGGCGATGAGGCCGCCTAGGCCGGGCGGCAGGACGATGCCGACGCGGTCTTTTTGGGTCTCGGTCTTGATGAGCCGGCTGAGGGCGATGGCGGCGGCGAAGACTTTGTCGAAGCCGAGGACTTTTTCGTCTTTGCCGTCCACGACGCGGCCTTTCGAGCCGTGTTTTTTAAAGCCGCGAATGAGGGCGTAGGGCAGGCTGAGGTCGAGGTAGCGATGGGTGGAAAAGGTCTCGGTGGCGAGCAGGAAGAGGCTTTCCAGATAGGCAGCGGGTGTGGCGTGGCCGCTCTCCAGCAGATCGCCGAAGGCGAAAACGCTGTCGCCGGCGGGCGAGCAGGATTCGATGGCGAGGCGCACGTCGCAGGCGTGGTGGACGCACAGGGGCAGCACGGGCACGCCGGTGCTCAGCAAGCAATGCAAGGTGGCGCCGGGCACGGTGGTGACGGGGGCGTTCAGGCTGGCGGCGGCGGCGGGGACGTGGACGATGACGGCGTCTTGCGCGGCGAGATCGCGCAGGGTTTGGCCGAGGCTGTCCGGATCGGGGGCTTCGGGGAGGAAGGCGACGACGTCACGGTGCGCTTGGTCGAGGTGGTTTTGCACGCCGGGCGGCAGGGCGGCGCCGTGCTGAATGAGGAAGATGATTTTCCGTCCATCAAGCAGCCGCTCCAGGCGCGCCAAATCCGCCAGCGGCAGTTCGCTGGGGAGAATGAGGAAACCGCCGTCGCGGGGCAGGCGCTCCGGGTGAAGGACGGTCGGGGGTTTGGGAGCGGATTCCTGGGTGGCGGGCATGGCGGGGGGGTTGGAGGGGAGCCATGTAAGCACCGGCTGGGGCGGCTGTCAGCATCAAATCATTGCCACCTAGCGCAACAGGTAGGCAGGCAGCCAGCCTTCCTCGCCCGCCGCGCCGCGGCACCAGTGCCAGCCTTTGACTTCGTACAGGGACTGGACGGCGTCGCCGCGCCGGACGCTGAGGTCGCGGGCGTGAAAGGCGGCGGTGACGCGGGCGGTGCCGTCCGGCAGGGCTTCGAGATGATCCTCCGGGACGTAACTGCCGCGCCCGTTGACGGCGGTGACCCAGACCCAGCCGGGCCAATCCGCGTCGGCGGGTCCAAGCCGGACGAGGTCGCCGGCGGCGAGGCTGAGCGGGGCGCGGTCGATGACCTCGTAATCGGCGGTGACGGTGAAGGCGGCCATGGGCGGTGCTCCGGCGTTCAGCGATGGGCGCGTTCGCGTTCCTCTTTGTAACGGCAGTGGCCGTTGCGGGAGAGTTCGTCGCAGTGGGCCTCGATGCGCATGCTTTGCAACTGCGGGCGGAAGCCGAGGCGGCGGGTGATGCAGTCGTTGAGCAGGGCGATGTGCTCGTCCTCGAACTCGACGACGCGGTCGCAGTCGATGCAGATGAGGTGGTTGTGCAGGGGTTTGTCGAGGAAATTGGGGTCGTAATAGGTCTGGTCGCGCCCGAGATCGACGTGACGCAGCAGGCCGCACTCGACCATGAGGGAGAGGGTGCGATAGACGGTGGCGCGCGAGACGGTGCGATCCACGGCGCGCACGCGGTCGAGCAACTCCTCGGCGTTGAAATGCTCGTCGGAGGCGAAGACGGTTTCCACGATCACCTCGCGCTGCCGGGTGCGGCGCAGCCCCTTGGAGGAGAGGTGTTCGTTGAGTCTTGCGGTGATTTGAGCGTCCATGAACCGGAAGACTAAAACAGCTTTGGGAGGAAAAACAACCCGCGATGATGCTTTTTGAGCCGGAGACAGGCGGGCAGCGGGCGAAAAGTCCGCGCGGAATAAACTTGCCGCAGGCCGGCATTGTCGTGTAATAATATGGGGATCATGCGCTCCATCCTCTATACAACCCTGGCGTTTTGCTGCCTTGCCCCTTTTTGTCTCGCGATCGAGCCGGCTCATCAAAAGGCCATCGAAGAGTTGCTGGAACTTTCCGGCGCCAAGGAGGCCTATGATTCCTCCGTGATCGGCGCTTTCGAGGCGCCGATGGCGAATGCCGCCAACCAGTTGACGGAAGATCAAAAGCCGAAATTCGAGAGGGCTATGGAGCGGGTGAAGGAGTTGGCGCTGGAGAAATTGGGTTGGGAGGTGATGAAGCCGGAGATCGTGGAGCTTTACGCGAAGACTTTCAGCCTGGAGGAATTGGAGGCGGTGCTGCCCCTGATGCGCAAACCGGAGATGAAGTCTTTCACGGCCAAGGTCACGCCGCTGGGAGCGGAGGCGGCAAAGATCGGCGCCAGCAAAGCCCAGAGCCTGCAGCCGGAGATCATTAAAATCATCCAGGAGGAGATGCGCCCATGAAATCCGGCGCCGGTGTGTTTTTTCTTTTGTCTCCGGCGAATTTTTCGGCTCTCCCGATTGTCTTAGTTTGAGACCATGGCCGTGACCGCGGCTTTGCGTTGTTATGAAAATGTTCCGCCGCTTGCTCCGCCTTCTGCTCCCCATGCTGGTGCTCGGGGGCGGCGGCGCGCTGGGGTGGTGGCTTTATCACACACGACCGGTCCCGGAGGTGGCGGCCATCCCGGCGCCGCTGGTGCGGGTGGAGGGGCAGACTTTGAAAAAGGCGGTGTATCCCGTGGTGGCGCGCTCGCAAGGCGTGGTGCAGCCGCTGCGGCGCACGGTGCTGACCACGGAGGTGGCGGGGCGCGTGGTGGAGATGTCACCGCATTTCCGGCCCGGTCATTTCGTGGACGAGGGCGAGGTGCTGGCGCGGCTCGATCCGGTGAATTTTGAAACGGCGCTGACCGAGGAGCGGGCGGCGCAGGCGCAGGCGGAGGCTCTGCTGGTGGATGAGAAGGCCCGGGTGGAGCAGGCGGTGGAGGGTTGGAAGGCGCTGGGCCGCAAAGGGGAGCCAAGCGCCCTGCTGACACGCGTCCATCAGGTGGCGAGGGCGGAGGCGGACGTGGCGGCTGCACGGGCGCGGGTGCGGCGCGCGGAGCGCGACTTGGAGCGCGCGGAACTGCGCGCGCCCTACGCCGGCCAAGTGCTGCGGCAGGAGGCGGACCTTGGCCAAGTGGTCGGCGCGGGCACGGACATCGGGGAGATCTTCGCCATCGACGCGGTCGAGGTGCGGCTGCCGCTGCCTGAGCGGGAGATGACGCATTTGAAGCTGCCGCAGTTGCATCCCGGCCAGGAAAGCGGCGAACTGGGAGCGGAGGTGCGCTTGCTGGCACGCGAGGGCGGCAGGGCCGCCCCCTGGATGGGACGGCTGGCGCGGGTGGAGGGCGCGGTGGATGCCGGCACGCGCCAAACCATCGCGGTGGCCCGGGTAGAGAATCCCTTCCTGCGGCGGGAGGACGGCCACGCGCCGCTGAAGATCGGCCAGTTCGTGGAGGCGGAGATTCTCGGCGTGCCGTTGCACGATGTGCTGGTACTGCCGCGCGCGGCGGTGCGCGCGGGCAACGAGATCATTTTGATCACCACGGACAACCGGCTGAGGCGGGTGATTGTGGAGCCGCTGGCGGGCGATGCCCGGCACGTCGTGGTCGCCGCGGATGCCACCGGCGGACCGCGCGAAGGGGACGTGCTGTGCGTCACCCCCATCCCCTTCCCCGTGGAGGGAGCGAAGGTGCTGCCGACCATCGACGGCCAGACCGAGCGGCCCGGCATGGCGGGAGCAGAGGCGGAAAAGACGGGAAACAAGAGCAAGCGTCCCAACGGGGCGCCGCGGGAATCTTGAGACGGTCATGATCGCTTGGTTCGCGCGCAATCATGTGGCAGCCAACCTGCTGATGATCGGCATCGCCATGGCGGGGCTTGTGACATTGTTCGCGGACAAAATCCCGCTGGAGGTCTTCCCGGATTTTCCCGACCGCACCATCTCGGTGAACGTGCCCTATCCGGGGGCGACTCCGGATGAGACGGAGGAAATGATCGTGTTGAAGATCGAGGACGCGATCCAGCAGGTGCAGGGCATCGAGCATGTGTACAGCAGCGCGGGTTCCAGCGGCGGCACGGTGACCATCGAGGTGGAGGATCACTTCGATCCGCGCCAGGTGCTGGACGACATCAAGAACCAAGTCGATTCCATCGCGGCCTTTCCGCAGGACGCCGAGAAGCCGATGATCCAACTGGCGACGAGCTTCAACGCCGTCATCACCGTGGTGGTGGCGGCGGACCTGCCCGAGCGGGAACTGGCCCGGCTGGGCGAGCAGGTGCGGGATGAAATCCTGGCCCTGCCCGGCATCTCGCACGCGGAACTCAACGGCGTGCGGCCCTACGAAATCGCGATCGAAGTCAGCGAGGATACCTTGCGCAAGCATGGCCTGACTCTGGAAAGCGTGAGCCGCGCCATCTCCGCCTCCGCGCTCGACCTGCCGGCGGGCGTGGTGCGCACGGAATCCGGAGACGTGGCCATGAAGACGCGCGGCCGCGCCTACAGCGCCGAGGATTACGCGCGCGTGGTGGTGGCCAACCAGGAAGACGGCACGCGGCTGACGCTGGGCGAGGTCGCGCGCATCACGGACGGCTTCAACGAAAACCCGCTGGTGGCGCGCTACAACGGCCAGCGCTGCGTGACGGTGACGGTGACGCGGGAGGGGAACCAGAACGCCGTGAAAATCGCCGAAATAGTCAAAACCTTCGTGGAAAACGCCAAGGAACGGCTGCCGGACGGAGTGGAGATCATGTTTTGGAACGACCGCTCCAAAATCGTCAAAGGCCGCATGGACCTGATGATCAACAGCGGCATTCAGAGCTTCTGCCTCGTGTTCCTGGTGCTGCTGCTTTTCCTGCGCTTTGACGCCGCTTTTTGGGTGAGCGTGGGCATTCCGGTATCGTTCCTGGGCGCTTTTGCGGTGATGCCGCTTTTTGGCATCTCGATCAATTCCTCCAGCCTGTTCGGCTTTATCATGGTGCTCGGCATCGTGGTGGATGACGCCATCGTGGTGAGCGAAAGCATCGTAAAAAAATGCCAGGAAGGGATGCCCATGGAGACGGCGGTGGTGTCGGGCACGAAACTGGTCTCCATCCCCGTGATCTTCGGCGTTCTCACCAGCGTCGTGGCGTTCGTCCCTCTGGCGATGGGCATGGGCGACTGGAGTCCGATGTTCCAGCCGGTGGCGATGGTGGTGATCCCGGTACTGCTGTTCTCCCTGGTGGAGTCCCAGCTCTGCCTGCCGGCGCATTTGGGCGCCAAATTTTTGCATCGTCCCTCCGAGATGCTGGCGCCCCTGCAACGCCATGCCAACCTGGCCCTGGACTGGGTGGTGCGCCGCCTCTACGAGCCGTCGCTGCGCGTGACGGTGCGCAACCGCTACCTCACCGCGGCCCTGTTCCTCGGCGGTCTCGCGGTTCTGGCCGGTTACATTTTGAGCGGGCGGATTAATTGGATGAACTTCCCGCGCGTGCCCAGCGAGCGCATCACGGCCCGGCTGACCATGCTGGAGGGCACACCCGTGGAAGTGACCGAGGCGCATGTGAACCGCATCTACGACATCGCCAAGGAGATGGAGAAAGAATACGTCGGCGAGGACGGACACCCGGTGTTCAAGCACGTCCTCTCCGTGGTGGGCGGCAGCGGCTTCACCTCCTCGCGCCGGCGCGGCGCCAGCGGCCAGCCGCACGAGGGCGAGGTGAACATCGAAACCTACGGGCCGGAGGAGCGCAGCTTGAACGTGAGCACCGTGGAGATTTCCAACGAATGGCGGCGGCGCATCGGCAGCATCGTCGGCGCGGAGGAACTCAGTTTTCGCGCGGAAATCTTCCGCGGCGGCGACCCCATCGACATCCAGATCGTGGGCGGCCGCGTGGAGGATCTGCTGGAAGTCTCCCGCCAAGTGAAGGAAAAATTGGCGGGCTATCCCGGCGTCTTTGACATCGTGGACTCGCTCGACCGGGGCCGCAGCGAGATCCAATTCAAGATCAAACCGGAGGCCGAGCAGTTCGGCATCACCGTGGGCGACCTCGCGCGGCAGGTGCGGCAGGCCTTTTACGGCAACGAAGTGCAGCGCATCCAGCGCGGGCGTGACGAAGTGCGCGTGTTCGTGCGCTATCCGAAGGAGGAAAGGCAAACCCTCGCCACCCTGGAAACCATGCGCGTGCGCAACGCCGCCGGCACGGAAATCCCGCTCGCCAGCGTCGCCGGGATGACTGTCGGCAGGAGCTTCACCTCCATCCGCCGCGTGGACCGCAACCGCTCCATCAACCTGACCGCCGACGTCGAAAAAGGCGTGGTCGATGTGGGCGCGATCAAGGAGGAACTGCGGACCTTCATCGACACCCTGCTGCGCGACTACCCCGGCGTCCGCTGGTCGTTCGAGGGCGAGGACAAAGCCGCGCGCGAGGCCGGAGCGGCGACCAAGTGGGGCGCCATGTTTCTCCTGCTCGCCATCTACACCATGCTGGCCGTGCCGTTCCGCTCCTATTTGCAGCCGTTCATCGTGTTGACGGCCATTCCCTTCGGCATCGTGGGCGCGGTGCTCGGCCACATGCTCCACGGACTGCCGCTGAGCATGTTGAGCGTCTTCGGGCTGCTGGCGCTGGCGGGCGTCATCACCAACGACGGCATCCTGCTGGTGGATTTCATCAACCAGGCCCGGCGCGCGGGGACAAACCTCCTGGAAGCCGTCCTGAGCGCCGGGCCGGTGCGCTTCCGGCCCATCATGCTCACCTCCGCCACCACCTACGCCGGCCTGATGCCGTTGATCTATGAAAAGTCCACCACCTCCCAGTTCCTCATCCCCATGGCCGTCTCCCTCGGCTACGGCATCCTCTTCGCCACCGTCATCACCCTGTACTTGGTACCGGTCTGCTACCTGATGATAGACGACCTGGGCAGACTGTGGCAGCGGTTTGCCGCTCCCGCCCCCGAGCCGGAACCGGAAGAACCCGTGACGCAAAGCGTGGCGTAGATTCGATTGGCAATCGAATCAAAGGCGCATCAAAACCGCGCCGGATCAATCCCCGGGCATCAACACCGGGATGACCTTGTTGCCGTGACGGCGATAGATGAGGAAATCATCATCCAGGGTCAAAAATTTGGGATTCGTGGAGTGGTCTTTGGGCAGCTTCTTGAGCGAACCCGCCAGATCGCGGGCCAAATCATAGCACGAAGCGCCTGCGACCGTCTCCGGCTGTTCCAACTCCCGCTCCAAAGCCGCGCGCACCAGGGCCGATTTCGTCACCCGGCGCTGGCGGCTTTCCTGCTCCAACCGCCTCAGCAGCGAGTCGGGCAATTTGAGTGAGATCGTGTTCATCAGCCGGAATGTAATACGCTCCATTCTTTTTGGCAATACGCATTATGGATGCGCCGCACTCCAGAGCCAGACTCGCGAAGTCGCCCCGGACAAGCGGTTCAACAAGGCATTCGTTGGAGCAAGCGTAGTGTGCTGCCAAAAAAGCTTGCCATTGCGCCCGCCATTTCCGATCCTCACCCCATGAAAACAGCCATCCTGTTTCTCCTGGCGGCAGGAATCGCGCCGCTCCTCGCTCAAGCCGAGCCCGAACTCCACACCTGGATCGCCCGCGATGGCCGAGCGATTCAGGCGACGTTTCTGGCTGTTGTCCGGCTCAACGGTGAAGTGCTGGTGATCGAGAAGGACGGACGGCAGTTCTCCGTTCCATTCGCGAAACTCGCGCTGGAAAGCGCGGCTTTGGCAAAGAAACTCGGTAAAGGCGAGAAGACTCCGCCGGAACAGGAAGCCGATGCGCCGGAGCAGGCTGCAATCAAAGCCAAAATGAATCGCATCATTTTCCCGCGATTGCAATTCGTCGATGCTTCGCTGGACGAGGTCATCGATTTTCTGCGGATAAAGAGCCGTGACCTCGACATCGCCGAGACAGACCCTGCCCAAAAAGGCGTGAACATCATCCTCTCCAACCCTGAAAACCTGCCCATCACCACCCTCAGCTTTGATTTGACCAATGTGCCGATGTCGGAGGTGCTGTGTTACATCATCGAGCTGGCCAACATGACATACAAGGTGGACCGCCACGCCGTGCAAATAGGGCCTCTTGCCATCATCAAGCACGAATTGTATCAACGTATTTTCCGTGTGCCGCCGGACTTTTTCGCCGACAGCAGAAGCGGCGATCATTTCACCGAGGCCGACCCCTTCGCTCCGGCTCCGGCGGAAGCGGGAGGTGCTCTGCCGCCGCGAAAAACCGTGATCGACATTTTACGCGAAAAAGGCATCGCCTTTGGCCGGGGAGCCTTCGCCTTTCGCCATGGAACCTTCGCCGTGTACGATAAAACTGCATCGCTGCTGCTAGTGCGCAACACCAAGGTCATGCTGGACCGCTTGGAATTTTATGGAGCGGATCCCCATATAGAAGATGATGGAACTCATAAAGAGCCGGAATCCGGGCAAGCCAAATAGCGCCGCGCCGCAGACTCGATTGGCAATCGAATCCCAAGGGAACAGTGGATTGACTGGAAAGGCTGAACCGGGTATTCTTTCACCATGAGCATCACCGCCACCGTCATCAACGACACCATCAAACTGCCGGAAGGAGTCCATCTGGAAGACTCCACGGAAGTCCTTATTCTGCCGAAGACACCGGCTCCCAGCCAAACCTTCGCGGAACGCTACGCCCGGTTCATCGGCATCTTGAAAGACGGGCCGTCTGACCTGGCAGCCAACCATGACCACTATCTCTACGGCACCCCGAAGGACAAGCCATGACCGCCCGGTTCGCCGATGCTTCGATTGCATCTTCTTCGTGGTGATAAAGGAACACCGGATCACGGAAGCTCTCACGGGGGGACCGCCATTTTCAGCAGGCAGGATTCAAGCCATTGTTTGCGTGAAACGCAGCTCGATCGAATCCCGGGAAAAAAACAGAATACTCTCCCAAATCCTGTCAATCCTGCTCATCCTGCCATCCTGTCCAAAAACGAAAGGATTCCCCCGCAACTCCGTTCTTTGCCTTCCATGAAATTGCCCTTTTCCGTCCTCGCCGCCCTTGCCTTCGCCGCGCCGCTCACCGCCCAGGTCGAGTTCAAATCCGGCGATTCCATCGCCATCCTCGGCGGCTCCCTGGCGGATCGCTCGCAGCATTTCGGCTGGCTGGAGGCCATGCTCGCGCAGGCGCACGCGGACAAAGACCTCACCTTCCGCAACCTCGCCTTCGCCGGCGACGAAGTCCACACTTGGCACCGCATCGACGACTTCGGCACGCGCGACGAGTGGCTGGCGAAGGTGAAGGCGGATGTCATCTTCGCCTTCTACGGCTACAACGAATCCTTCAAAGGCTACGAAGGCATCGAGGAGTTCAAAAAGAACCTCGCCAAGTTCATCGACGACGCCAAGGCGCAAAACTACAGCGGCAAGGGCGGTCCGCGCATCGTGTTGTTCTCGCCCATCGCGCTGCAAAAGCTGGCGAATCCGAGCCTGCCGCCCGTGGAGGAAAAAAACACCAACCTGCAAAACTACACCGCCGCGATGAGCGAGGTGGCCGCGGCGAAAGGCGTCGCGTTTGTCGATCTCTTCCAGCCCACCGCCAAGGGCCTGCCCGCCGGGGCCACGCTCGACGGCCTTTACATCACCAGCGCGGGCGACCTAGCCATCGCCGCCGCCGCCTTCAAAACCCTCACCGGCCAGGACGCGCCGCAAGTGGATGAAAAGCTCCGCCAAGCCGTCGTGGACAAAAACTGGGAGTGGCACCAGCGCTACCGCACGGTGGACGGCTACAACGTCTATGGCGGCCGCTCCGGCCTCGCCTACACCGCCGGCGTCGGCGGCTTCAAGCAGAACGAGAAGACCCCGGAGAAGCCCTATGTCTCCAATTTCCAAGTCATGCAGCAGGAAATGGCGCAGCGCGACGTGAAAACCGCCAACCGCGACCAGCGCGTCCACGCCATCGCCAAAGGCGGCGACCTCGAAGTCAAAGACGACAACCTCCCGCCCGTCGAACCCGTCCCCACCAACATGCCCAACCCGGAAGAGGGCAAGGAGTTCAACAAAGTACCGATGACCGGCATGAAGTTCACGCCGGAGGGTCTCGTCGCCATCCCGGACGCGCGTGAGGCCATCCAAGACATCCAGCCGGAAAAGGGCCTCAAAATCCAGCTTTTCGCCGACGAGAAAAAATTCCCCGAACTCGTCAACCCCGTGCAAATGGCCTGGGACACGCGCGGCCGCCTGTGGGTCAGCGCCTGGTTGAACTACCCCGAACGCTCCCCCACCAGCACGAAAGGCGACAGCCTGCTCGTCTTCGAGGACACCGACGGCGACGGCGAGGCGGACAAATGCACGACCTTTGCCGACGACCTCAACTGCCCCACCGGCTTCAACTTCTACAAGGACGGCGTCATCGTCATGCAGTCGCCCAACCTCGTTTACATCGAGGACACCGACGGCGATGGCCGCGGCGACAAGCGCACCATCCTGCTCATGGGCCTCTGCGCCGCCGACTCGCATCACGAAACCAACGCGCTCAACTACGACTGCGGCGGTGCCATTTACCCGAGCGACGGCGTCTTCCACCGCACCCAGGTCGAGACGCTTTACGGCCCGGTGCGCAACACCAACGGCTGCATCTACCGCTTCGACCTCAACAACCGCAAGCTCGAGCGATTCACCACCGACGCCACCGTCAATCCCCACGGCAAAATCTGGGACCGCTGGGGCAACGCCTACTTCACCGACGCCACCGGCAACGTCAACACCTTCGCCGAAGCCTCCTCATGTTATCTCCCGCCCGAAGGCGGCGGCAGCGCCAAATTGAAACCCTTCTGGAACCGCCCCGCCCGCCCCAGCCCCGGCAACCACCTCATCTCCAGCCGCCATTTTCCCGAGGACTGGCAAAACAACTTCCTCAACACCAACGTCATCAGCTTCCAAGGCATCTGGCGCGTGCCGCTCGAGCAGGACGGCGCCGGCATGAAGGGCGAGACCGAGTTCGAACTCGTCAAAGCCGATCCCGCCGTGCATCCCACCTTCCGCCCCAGCGCCATCAGCGTCGGCCCGGACGGCGCGCTTTATTTCTGCGACTGGGCCAACGCCATCATCGGCCACATGCAGCACCACCTGCGCGACCCGAACCGCGACCAAAAGCATGGCCGCATCTACAAGCTCACTTATGAAGGCCGTCCGCTGATCGAGCCGAAGAAAATCCACGGCGAGAGCATCGAAAACCTGCTCGAACTGCTCAAGGAATGGGAAGACAACGTGCGCCAGCGCGCCAAGATCGAACTCGCCAAACACGAGCCGCTAAAAGTCGCCGCCGCCGCCAAAGCCTGGGCCGCCGCGCTCGACAAAAATGACCCCGAATACGAGCACCATCGCCTCGAAGCCCTGTGGACGCATCAGTGGGTGGACGTGGTGGACATCGATCTACTGAAGCAAGTGCTCGCCTCCCCCGAACCCCGCGCCCGCGCCGCCGCCACCCGCGTGCTGTGCTACTGGCGCGACCGCGTGCCCGGCGCGCTCGACCTGCTCCAAACCGCCGTCAACGACGCCGACATGCGCGTCCGCATGCACGCCGTGCGCGCCCTCAGCTTTTACCAGCCGACTCCCGACGCCGAAAAAGCCCTCGAAATCGCCTACGACGCGCTCAAGCACCCGGCGGATGATTACATCGACCACGTTTTCAGCGAGTGCCGCAAAGGCTTGCAATCCGTGCTCAAAAGCAAAGTCCTGCCCCAAGACCCCGCCGCGCTCGCCGAATTCATCAGCAAGACCAGCGATGCCGATCTGAACGAACTGCCGGACATCGAGCCCGTGCTCATCGAAAAACTCACCCGCCCCAGACTCGCCGCCGACGTGCGCGCCAAAGCCTTCGAGGAGCTCGTCAAGATCACCGGCGACGACGCGCCCGTCGTCATCGCCAACATGCTGAAGCGCGTCGAAGCCGCCGGCGGCAAACTCAACGCCACCGCGGACGACCTCGGCAAGCTCCTGCTCGTCCAGAACCCCGGCATCATCGCCCGCCACGGGCTCATCCTCAAAGCCCTCGCCAAGGAAGCCAAACAAGCCCCCGTCAAACGCGTCAGTTACGCCGCCTACATCGTCGGTGACAGAACGCCTGACAACATCTGGACCGCCACCACCGACGCCGCCGAACGCAACGCCATCATCGAATCCATCGCGCTCATTCCCGCCAGCGCCGCCGCCTTGCGCGCCCAGTTCCAGCCCCTGCTGGCCAATCTCATCACCGAAGGCAAGGCCCAAGGCGCCACCTTGCGCGCCGTGCTCGCCGCGCTGCCGCTGACCGGCGCCGATCACTCCGGGACCAACTTCGGCATCGTCGTCAGCCACCTCATCGAAGGCAAGGAACGCAGCGCCGCCGCGCGCGCCTTGTTAAAATTCCCGCGCGCCTCCTGGGATGCCGCGCAAGCGCAGCCCGTCGTCGATGCCGTGCTCGCCCACGCCGCCACCGTTCCCGCCGGCGACCGCACCCGGATCGATTACGTCGAAGTCATCGCCGCCGCCAAAGAGATGGCCGCCCTGCTGCCGGAGGCCGCATCTCAAAAAGCCCTCGACGCCCTGCGCGGCGTCAGCGTGGACGTCTTCATCGTGCGCACCGTCCACGAGCAGCTCCGCTTCGACACCACGCGCCTCGAAGTGCGCGCCGGCAAACCCTTCGAGATCATTTTCGAAAACGACGACGTCATGCCGCACAACCTCGTCATCGTGCCGCCCGGCAAGCACATGGACATCGGTACCGCCGCCATGACCATGACGCCCGACAAGCTCGACAAACAAGGCCGCGCCTACATCCCGTCCGCCCATGAGAAAGACGTGATCGCCGCCACCAAGCTGCTCGAACCCGGTCAAAAAGAAACCCTCAAAGTCCGCGCCCCCAAACAGCCCGGCGAATACGAATACGTCTGCACCTTCCCCGGCCACGCCCTTATTATGTGGGGGGTGTTGAGCGTGAAGTAGCTCAGACGGGAAGTTGGCGCCTTCATGTCTAGCCGGAATCGAGATGAATGAGCAGGCAAGGAGCGCGTCATCGTTGACTCCAGACCAGCCTCTCCAACATCCACAGGCTCAGTGCCTTCCCGGAATGCGCCAACTTCCCGGATGATCCCTTGATTTCCACTCCGCAAACCAGCGGCTTGCAAAAGCCCGCGTCTTGGGCTATGGCTGTCTCGCTATGAAAACGAAAACACTCAGTTTGGTCGGGATCGGTTCTGCTGTCTTCATGCTGGCCGCTTGCGGGGAGAAAAAAACGGGCGAGACGGAGGCAGTGAAGAAAGCCGTCGAGGAAAAGACCTCGGAAGCCGGCGAAAAAATTCAGGAAGCCACCAAGGCGGCAGGCGAAGCCGCGAAAGCCGCGGGCGAAGCTGTCGAAGCCGCTTCGAAAGAAGCCGTGGAAAAGGCCAAGGAAGCCGCCGAGAAAACCAAAGAAGCGGTGAAGGACGCGGCGGACAAGGCTTCGCAAGCGGCCGAGGAAGCGGCGAAGAAGGCCAATGAGTCGGCAGCCAAAGTCCTCGAAGCCGCCGGCCAAGCGGCGGAGAAAGCCAAGGAAGCTGTGGCACCGTCTCCCGTCGAACCCCCTGCCCCGCCGCCCGCGCCCGCTCCCGCGCCGCCGCAGTGATCATATCGCGCAGCGCACCTGCCGCTGCTAACAGGGAGGGGCGCTTTGCAAGCGCCCGCTCCAAGGCATGTGGTTCACGCTTGCCGCTCCGTTTTCACCAGGGATGATGACGGCGAGCCGCTGGCTCGCCCGTATGAGCGGGTGCGACCGAGCCGGTCGCACCACGCTTGATGGAATAATCCCCTACTTTTCAGGCCGCAGGCTGTAGAGCACCGCCATGCGGACGGCGATGCCGTTTTCCACCTGCTGGTTGATGAGGCTGCGCTCGTAGGCCATGCCGGCGTCTGTGATCTCGACGCCGCGGTTGACCGGGCCGGGGTGCATGAGCCAAGTCTTGCGCTCGCGCAGGATTTGCAGCCGCGCTTCGGTCAGGCCGAACAAGCGATGGTACTCGCCGACGCTTGGAAACAAAGACTCGGCTTGGCGCTCCATTTGCACGCGCAGGAGATAAACGGCGTCCGGCTTCCAATCGAGCGCGTCGGTCCAGTTCGAGAACAGGGTGATGTCATCCGGTGTTTCCCGCGGCATCAAGGTGCCGGGCGCCAGATAGGCGACGCTGACCCCGAGGCGACGCAGCAGCAGGCTGGTGGAGCGGGCGACGCGCGAGTGCTGGATGTCTCCGACGATGAGGACACGTTTGTCCCCCAGCTCGTTGCCGGTGACTTCGCGCAGGGTGAAGGCGTCCAGCAGCGCCTGGGTGGGATGCGCGTGCCAGCCGTCGCCGGCGTTGATGACGCTGGCGCGGGTGTTTTGGGCGATGAGGTTGGGGAGGCCGGATTGCTTGTGGCGGACGACGATGTAGTCGGGGCGCATGGCTTCCAAGGTGTCGATGGTATCCACCACGGACTCGCCTTTGGCCACGCTGGAGGCATCGACATCGAAGCGCGTGACATCCACGGAGAGGCGGGAGGCGGCGACCTCGAAAGAGGAGAGGGTGCGGGTGGACGGCTCGTAGAACAGCGTCAGCATGGAGCGCCCCTTGAGCGCGGGCAGTTTTTTGACGGAGCGTTTGAAAAGGTCTTTGAACGGTGCGGCGTTGGCGAGGATGAACTCAATCTCCGCGTCCGAAAGGGCGGCGATGTCGAGGAGGTCTTTGCGCGGCGTCATGGGCTGGTGCGGGCGGGTTCGATGTAAACGGCGTCTTCCGGGTCCACCTCGGTGAATTGCACGCTGACGCGCTCATTCGCCGGGATGCTGACGGTGGTGGCGGCGTAGTCGGGCTGGATGGGAAACTCGCGCCCGGCCCTGTCCACAAGCACGGCGAGCTGGACGCGCGCGGGGCGGCCGAAGTCGAGCAGCTCGGAGAGCGCGGCGCGGATGCTGCGTCCGCTGTAGATGACTTCATCACACAGGATGACGCGGGCCTCGTCAATGTCGAAAGGGATGTCCGAGCCGACCAGCGCGGGCAGGTCTTGAATCGTGCCCAAGTCATCGCGGTATTGGGTGATGTCCAGCGTGCCGGCGGGAATATCCCGGTCCGAGATCTCCCGGATGACGGCGGCGATCCGCCGGGCCAGCGGCACGCCGCGTTTGTGGATGCCGATGAGCACGAGCGGCGCCGCCGAAGCCGTGTCTTCATCTGCCTCCAGGATGCGCGCCGCCAAACGCCGGATGCCGTCCGCCACGGCGGCGGGATCCATGAGCAGGCGGGAGTCGGGCGCGGGCATGAGAGTCGTCCCTGTTGTAAAAGGGATGCGCCGGTGATGCAAGCGGGGAGTGAAAAGTACCCCGCCTTCTCCGATGTGGAGGGCTTTTTTACCCGCCTCGGAAAGGCGGGGTGCTTTTTCCACCCGTCAGAGACGATAAACGATGCGCGCCTTGTCGGGGTCGTAGGGGGACATCTCGATCTTGACGCGGTCGCCGACGACGAGGCGAATGAAGCGTTTGCGCATCTTGCCGGAGATGTGGGCGAGGACTTCGTGGCCGTTTTGTTGCAGTTTCACGCGAAACATGGTGCCGGCCAGTACCGAGGCGACGACGCCCTCCAGTTCGATGGCGGCTTCCTTGTCCACAACCTCCTCGCTGTGATGACGCGCTCCTCCACCTCCCGATCTTTGCTGGCCACGGTTTCCTTGGTAGCCGCCGGAACGGCCTTGAAATCTTCTATTGGGAGGAGGCATAGTCTGCTGAGGACAGCCGTATTGGAGGCTGTCGGGAACGCGAGCCTGAACACTGCCGTGAAAATACGGCTCTGACAAGGGTTATTTTGTTTTGAGACCGGCTCGGCGCTGGTGCGCCTCTCCTTGGGGGCTTTGCCTGCTGCTGCTCCTCAAGCTCCGCGCCGCCTCCGCCCTCAAAAATAATGGGCCGGGACAGAGCCCGGCCCTCCTCCCTCACTCCGCGAAGGGCAACGGCAGACGCCAGGCGGGCTGGGGATTTCGCAAGCGGAGGAAAAAGGCGCGGTGGGCTTGGAACAGGGGGGTTTGGTTGTCGTTTGCCAAAAGCGCGCTGCCGAGCTGAGTCCAGTAACGCAGGGCGGGACCGCCATCGAGCAGGAACCAGGCGGCGTACCCTTGGCCGGCGGGATCGGTGTCCTGCCGCCAGAGCAGGAAGCGGTCGGCGAGGGAGGGGTTGGTGGAGCCGGTGAAGCCGTCGCCGGGGAGCATGGCGCGGGCGGCGGGGCTTTGGTCCAGCGGCCAGCCGCCGGCGAGGAAGGTGTTGGACGCGGGAACCGGCAACACGAAGGGGTTGGCGCGTACGACGCCGTGCAGCGCTGCGTCGCGGGCCGGGCTGACTTTTTGCACGAGCATCCCGGCGCCGGGTGGGATGACGAGCGCGCCTTCGTCGCGCAGCGAGGCGTCCCCCTGCCGCGTCCAACGGCGTCCGGTGGGCAGGTCCAGCAGCCAAAACACTCTCCAGCCGCCGGTGTCTTCATTGTAAAACATGACGCGGTCCGCAGTCGCCGGATTCAGGCTGGCCTGCCACTGCGCGGACGGGAACAGGCTGGCGAGCGTCCAGTGTTCGCGCACGATGATGCGGGAGCCGGAGAGATCAGGCACGGGAGCGGCGGTGTTGCGGGGCGAGGCGGTGTCCAGGACGATCTGGCTGGCAGTGGTGGCGGCGATGTCCACATCGAAGCGATGCCCGGCCAGCGCGCCGTCGAGCACTTCCACGAAGGCGGGCTGCGCGGGGTCGAGGCGGTTGCGCACGGACAGGCCGCCAGCGCTGGCTGCCACGTCAAGCACTGCGCCGCCGCTGGTGACCCGGCCTGAAAACCGCTCCGGCTTGAGCACGGCGGGACCGAACGAACGATGACCGGCGGGGAAATGCCGTCGCTCCCAGAACCAAGCGGCGCTGGCCGCTTTCTCGCCGGTGGCCGTCAGTGTCACCTCCAGGCGGATGAATCCGCGCCCAGCGGCGGCGAAGACGGGCAGCGTGTCCACGTTGGCAAAGGTGAGCGTCTCGGTGTTGTTGGGGTGCAGCGTCTCCGCAGGTGTGATGGCGGCGGGTGTCCAGATGGTGGGTTCGCTCAGGGTGGCGGCTGCCATCAAGGTCATGGTCACGCTGGAAAGGCTGCGTGGCCGGGTCAGCACGGCGTCGAAACCGCCAGTGGCGGGGTTTTGTACAAGTTGGAAACGATCCTGCGCGGAGCCGCCGCTGGCGGGGTTCGCGCCGAGGGCGAACTCGAGCAGGTTTGGCGCGGTATCGCCGTCGGGGTTCTGCAAGGGGCCGTTTTGTCCGCCGAGCGGATGGCTGCGCTGCCAGTCGTCCCAGGAGCCGGGCAACGCCCAAGTGGTGACCGGCGCGGCGGCGGCCCAAGGAGATGATCCGGCTTCGTTGACGGCGGCGATTTGGTAATGGTAGGCGGTGGCGGGCAAAGCAGTCAGGTCGTCGAAGCGGTTGGCACGCGCCGGGGCGCTGCCGATTTGGGTCCAGTTCACGCCGTCCGTGCCGCGGCGGATGATGAAGTGGTCTTCGTTTGTCGAGCCGGGCGTCCAACTCACCGTCACCACGCCGTAGTCCGCGGCTGCCGCCAGCGGGGACTGCGGCGGCTGCGGGGTGGCGAGGTTTTGGATCCAACGCGCGACCAAAGCCGCCGCCTGCTCATCGACGACGTTTTTGCCCAGCGGCGGCATTTGATTCGCTCCGAGCAAGGTCATCCGCAGGTGCAGCAGCGAGCGCTCCACCGCGCCGGGCGCGACGATCCGGGCGTCGGCGATCCCGAGTGGGTTGGCGGCGGTGGCGTTGACGATGCCCTGCTGCGCCAGCGGCGTGTTGAAGCGCGCGTCAAACTGCGCCTGCGCGCCGCCGGGCCGGTGGCAATGCGCGCAGTTGGAGTCGAGGTAGGAACGGGCACGGGTTTCCAGAGAGGCGGTTTCGTCGTCGAGGGCGGCGGCTTTGAGGAATCCGGCGATCTGCGCGGGCGTCGGGGCTTGATCGAACAGGCCGAGTTCGCCCCACTTTTGCAATTGGTTCACCGGCGCGGTGTCGCCGGGATAGGTGAAGAGGCCGTTGATCTGCCAGGTGCGCAGGCCGAGCACTTGGGTGGAGGCGGTGTTGTGGCATTGCAGGCAGTCGGAACGCGAGGGGTACGTCCAAGCTTGAACGCGCTTGCCGCCGTTGGTGGTGGTGATGGAGACATTCTCGGTGAGACCGTCGGCGAGCAGGTCGGCGTCGCTGCCGTCGGCGCGCCATTTGTAGGTAACACCATACCACGGTCCGTCGCGGGTTTTGACCATGAACCGGGTTTCGAGTCGCTTGCGCAGGGATGGGTTGGCATCGCTTACCGGCAACTCGAAGTGCTTGATCAAAACCGTGCCCGCCGGGAAATCCCACTCCTCGCCGGTGCGGAAGGTGATGCGATCCTCCGGGCCGTAAGGCGCGGTTTTGCCCGGCAGGGCGATCCAGCGCTGTTTGGCGGCGTGGTCCGACCACAGCGGGGCGTTGACATCGTAGGGCAGCACGCCGCGCGCGGGTGCCAACGCGGCGAGATCGGAGAAAGCGCCGGTGGCGGACAACGTGGCGGGCGGCTGCGGCGCGGGCTGGCTGCTGAGTTTCAAAATGCGACCCTGATAGCCGAGGCTCATCAGGTAGATTTCCTGGTTGTGGTCCAAACCGAAGCCGGACAGCGAATACCCCGTGGTGCTGGCGATCTGCCGCACCTCCGGCGTGGCGAGACCCTGCCAACGCATCGCCCAAACGCGGCCCGACATGAAGTCGCCAAACACATACTGCCCGCCCAACTCCGCCGCGTGCGCCGCGCCGCGATAAACGTGGCCGCCGATGACGCAGCGGTTGCCGTCCTGATGCGGATAGCTCCAATACGGCGCAATGGCGGCGCCGGTCACGGACGCCGGCGGCGCGCTCGGCCCCGCCAGCGTACCTTCGCGGAACGCCCATTGATAGTTCGCTCCTTTGGCCAGCATATTGACCTCCTCCATGCCGCTCTGCCCCACATCACCGATGAAAACCTGCCCGCTCACCGGGTCGCGGCTCATGCGATACGGGTTGCGCAGGCCGATGGCCCAAAATTCCTCCAGCACGCCGCCACCCGCGTCCTGCCAGGGGTTGTCGTTGGGAATGAAGTACCCTTGCGTGAAGGTGGCGGGCCAGCCCGCGGGCGCGGACGCGCCCGCCTGCGGCTGCCGCCGAATCGGATGGCTGCGCGCCGGGTTTTGATCCACGTCGATACGCAGCACGCCGGAGAACAGGCCGCGGTCGAGCCGTTGCGCGTTGCCGTAGGTGTTGTCCAAGGCGCCTTCATCACCCAAGCCCACGTACAAAAAGCCGTCCGCTCCGAAGAACAAATCGCCTTGGTTATGCCAAGCATGGCGGTCGAACTGGTTGATGAGGACGAACTCGGAAGCGCGCTCGATCCGGGTGGCGCCGTCCGCCAGCGTGAAGCGGGACAGGCGGTTGTACGACCGCCCCGGTCCGGTGTCGGCCCCGTCCGGGATGAAGTTGTAAGCCGCATAAACGTTACCCCGGTTCGGTGATCCGGCTTGGCCGAACTCCGGGTGAAACGCAAAGCCGAGCAAGCCACTGTCGCCCCAGCCCATCGTGATGGCGGACAGGTCGAGCACCAGGGTTTTGACCGTGGCGGCGGGGTTGTTTTGAAACGACCAGACATGCCCTTCCCGTCCGACCACCCACAACTCGCCGGGAGCGCCGGGCCTCGGCAGCATTTTGACCGGATTCTGAAAGGTCAGGTTCGGGAAGGCGTCCGCCACGCTGAACCCGCCCGGCGTGCCGGGGGTGGCGGCGGGCATCTTGTTGCCCAGCCAGGGCCACAACGGACTGCGTGCCGCGCCCGGCTGGGCCGGTGGCGCGGTCTGCGCGGGGGAAAGCAACTCGACGATCTGGCCGTCGAACGCGCGCGACCCCAGCAGCGTGCCGGGTCCGGCGAGAAATCCGGCGAAATCCGCCCACCGCCGCACCTGATACCCCGGCGCGCCGCCCACCGTGGCGGGGCTGATCCCGTAAAGCTGGCCGTCGATGAACTCGATGCCCGTCAAGTCCGGCACGTTGGCGCACTGCCCCAGAACCGTCGGCTGCTGGTAACTGGAAAAGGCGGCGATACTGCCCCAGAATTTCACGCGATACGTCCGTGCGCCCGCCGTGCCGCCGATTTCTTCGACGGCGTAAATCCGGCCCGAGCCGTCGCCGGTCACCGCCACCAGCTTGCCGACGTTGTAACGGGTGATGACGAACGCACCCTCGTTGGCGGCGAAGCGGTAGGGGTCGCGCCAGCGATAGACATCGTAAGCGCCGTCGGCGCCGGTGGCCGCTTGCAGGGTGAGCAGCTCGCCGCCCGGATCGGTGGTGGCGAAGCGCATTTCGATCTCCGTCGAGCCGGGCCGGACGCCGTAACGGTTCACCGGCGGCCCGCCGGCGAGAAACGCCGCCGCCGTCGGCCAGCCCTGGATTTCATTGGCTGGCACCCCGCCCGTGGTGGTGGTGCGGGTGAGCACGAGGAACTCGGCGGAAAGATCGGCAGTGCAAACCAGCAGCCATCCGCTAATCAAGCTGAAGATACGGTTCCAAACGGAGCGCCACCCTTTCCATGGCCGTGGCACTTTGGAAAGACGGAAAGAACCCAAAAGGGGATATTGAAGACTGCGGTTCATTATTGAAATAATTTTCAATAATGATAATTATCGCGAATATTGCTATTGAATCAAGTGTAAAATCTAAAAATTTCCATAGATTCATTCTTTTATTTGCCTCACTGAGTTCTTTTCGGCGGAGGAGAGAAAATATCCAAAATTTCAGTTGAACTGAATGGGTAAATGTGGAAATATAGAGTCATGAAAGACACCGATAAACTTCAAGAAGCCGCCGTCATGCCCCATCCCACCGCGTCGCTGGGCACCGCCGAGATCGTCGGCGCGCAGTTGCGTTCCCTGCTCAACGTGGGCCTCCAGTTCGGACTCAGCCTGGGGCGCATGACCACGCTGATGGGAGAGGCCGTGCGGGAAAAATTGCCGTTTCTGGTCAGCAGCGGGCACGCCACGCCGGATGAAGGCCTCGCCGCCTTGCTGGCGGCGGGCGGCGGGTGCGTTGAAGTGGAAAAGGCGCGCCATCTTTTCCGCAAACCGCACGGCGTGACGCGCCAAGCCCTGGCCCAGCAAATCCGCAACGGTCATGTACTGGCCTACCGTTCGGGCGGCGGAGACTACCTCGTGCCGGTCTGGCAGTTCCGCCCCGAAGGCGGGGTCTGGGAAGGGTTGCCGGAGGTGATGGCCGCCATCCGTGAGAAGCTGGATGGCAGCAACCCTCTCACCGTGTTCGCCTTCCTGCTCCAAGCCCATCCTTTGACTGGCGGACGTCCGCCGCTGGAGGCCTTGCGCGGAGGCAGGCTCGAGGAAGTGCTGGCGGCGGTGGAGGCGGACGCACGTTGAACCATGACACGCCACGTCCGCCAGCCGCCGGAGCAAGCCGCTTTCGATGAGCGCGCCATCCCGGTCAGCGATCTTCGCATGGTCGCCGCCGTGCCATGGTTCCGGCTCTACCGCGTCGAATTCCAAGACCAGTTTTACCCCTCCAAAGGCTCGCGCCTGACACCAGCTTCGGGCGCGTTCCCCTGCGTCTATCTCGGAGTCTTCCGGGAAACCACCGTGGCCGAAGTCTGGGGGGATCGTTTCGCCGCGCATCGCGACTGCGGCAACGAAGTCTATGTCATCACCAGCGACCAAGCGCGGCAATGGGCCTTCCTGGAGGTCGAAAAGCTGCCCTCGGACCTGCGGATCTGCGATTTGCTCAGCGCGGACACCCGGCTGGCCACGGGACTCGACTCCGGCACGCTCTACGCCACCGATCTGGCCGTGCCGCAGTTGTGGGCGGAACGCATCGCGCGGCACCCGGCGCACTTTGACGGCATCCGCTACCGCAGCCGCCACACCGACGAAGCCTGCCTCGTTTTGTGGAACAGGGAAGACACCCCGGCCCCGCTTGATCGCCGCATCCCGTTCACCCCCGCCGGCGAATTTCTGGACTCGGACGCCGCCTATGTGGTGGCAGGAAAAATCGGCGTCCGGCTTTCATTCGCTTGGTGATGTTCATGCAATGAGACGGTCCGCCCTCATTACGCTAAAACAACTCCAACTGCTTCGCCCGCGGCGGCGCCGGGGCTTCCTCGCGTTGGCGGTCGAGGAGAGATTCTTGGATGTCGCGGAGGAAGGGAGAGGCGTGGCGGTCGCGTTGCTCGCCTTGCCAGTGGCGGCGGCGGGCGTGGGTGAGGATGAGACGTTCCTTGGCTCGGGTGAGACCGACGAAGAACAGGCGGCGTTCTTCGGCGATGTCGGTTTCATCGTCGTCGAAGCTGAACCGGTGTGGCAGCAGGCCGTCCTCGCAGCCAACGATGAAGACGACGCGGAACTCGAGCCCCTTCGCGGCGTGCAGGGTGAGCAGGGAGATGCGTTCGGCGCGCGGGTCGTGCAGGTCCACGTCCACGCCGAGGGTGAGTTCGCTGAGGAAAGCGTCGAAGTCCTCGCCGCGTTTTTCGGCGAGCGGACGCAAGGCATCTGTGATGGGACGCAGGTCGGCGTCGGGTTGTTCGGCTTTGGCGAGTTCCGTGGCGGCGGTGGTGAGGCGTTCGGCGAGCGGGATGCCGGGCGGTTGCAGTTTCATCTGCGTGATGAGCGCCTGCACGGTGGGATGCGCGACCAACGGGCCGTGGGCGCGTTTTTGATACGGGATGCCGGAACGGGCGAGGGCCTCGATGAGCGGTGGGGTTTGCGCGTCGGTGCGGTAGAGGATGGCGAAGTCGTTGAAGGCGTAATGCGTGTCCGTGCCGCCGCTGGCGCGACCGGTGTCGAACGAGGTGAGACTGGTGCCGCCGATGAGGCGCTCGATGGTGGCGACAATGAATTCAGCCTCGGCGCGTTCCGTGGCGCACTCGCGCAGGATGAGTCGCGTGGCGCTGGCGTCACGCGCGCGCAAGGCGCGGCCACGCACGAGCGTGCTGGGGGCGACGGCTTGCAACGCTGCTTCGACGATGCTGCGGGCGGAGCGGTAGTTGCGCGTGAGCTGGACGACGCGCGCGTCCGCGTAGTCGTTTTGAAACTGCTGGAAAAACCGCACATCGGTGCCGCGGAAGCCGTAGATGGCTTGGTCGGGGTCGCCGATGGCGCACAGGCTTGCGCCTTCGCTGGCGAGGAGTTTGACGAACTGATACTGCCGCTCGTCCACGTCCTGATATTCGTCCACGGCCAGATGCGGCCAGCGCGCGCGGTAATGCGCGGCGAGACCGGGTTGCGTGGCGAGCAAGTCCACGGTGAGCGCGATGAGGTCGTCGAAATCCACCAGCCCCTGCTCGCGCATCGCGCGCGCGAACGCGGCGGGACGGCTAGCGCGATCCGCGAGCAAGCGCCGCGCTTCGTTGCTGGAGACGCCGAGTGCTTCCCGTGCCACAGCCAGCGCCTCCTGCTCGCCCGCCACGCGCAGGGGCGCGCCGAGATCGAGCAGGTGTTGTTGCTCGCGCAGGATGACAAGGCCGAGCGCGTGAAAGGTCGTGACCAACACGCGTTCGCCGCGTCCATCCGGCAGCAGATGCGCGAGACGCTCGCGCATTTCCCCGGCGGCGCGGCGCGTGAAGGTGATGGCGAGGCAGGACTCCGGAGTCACACCGTGATCGGCGATCAAATGCACGAACCGATGCGTGAGCGTGCGCGTCTTGCCCGTGCCGGGTCCGGCGATGATGAGCAGCGGCCCGCTGACGATGGCTGCCGCCGCGCGTTGGTCGGGGTCGAGGCTGGCGAGGAGGGGACTGCCTACGGAACACTCGGAAGACACGGAAAGGGTGGAGGCGCTGGACTGTGTCCCACTTGAGACGGGCGACACCCCATCCCTGCCTTCCGTGTTTTCCGCGTCTTCCGTAGGCACCCGCTTCTTCGGTTTGGGGGTCTCTTTTTTCACCGGCTCCGGCAGGTCAAAGAGCAGGCTCACGGATTTCGCGCTCTCCAATTCGCCGGGCTGGAACACGCGGATGACACCGTATTCGCCGTCGTAACCGCCTTCGCGGATGACCTCGCCGGCTCTCATGCGGCGGATCGCCTCTCCGAGCAGGGGCGAGCCCGCGCGTTCGATCTCATCGAGCGGCATGTCCGCGAGGATGTCGAGTTCCGAACCCAAGCGGCTGACCGTTTGCTCGTAGGCGGATTGCACGGCCTTGCTCTTCGACCCCGTGCGATGGATTTCGCCGAGCACCTCCGGCAGCGGAATCAAGCTTTGAAACGGCGCGGCGCCCTCCGGCTTCAACGGCTCCGCGCGATCGGACAGCTCCTGCACGCGGTAATGCACGCCGAGCGTGAGCGGCGCGTTGCACACGGGGCAGAGGTTGCCGAGTTGGCGCGATTCCTCAGGCCCGCAGCGGAAGCCGCACGCGCGATGGCCGTCCATGTGGTACTTTCCCTCCTCGGGAAAAAACTCCACCGACCCGCCGTAACCGCGTCCCGTCGCCATCGCGTCGCGGATGGCGAAGTAATCGAGTTCGCAATCGAAACGGCTCGCCTCGCGCCCCAGGTTGCCGGGCGAATGCGCGTCCGAGTTCGACACGAGCCGGAAGCGGTCGAGCATGGACACCTGCCAGTTCATCGCCGGATCCGACGACAACCCCGTCTCCAACGCGAAGATATGCGGGGAAAGATCGCCATAACATTCGTCCAGCCGGTCGAAGCCCGACTTCGAGCCGAACACGCTGAACCACGGCGTCCAGATATGCGCTGGGATGAGGTAGCAGCCCTCGCCCGCGCTCAGGCAGATTTCCAACAGATCGCGCGAGTTCAGCCCCAGGATGGGCCGCCCGTCGGAGGCCAGATTGCCGATGCGCGCCAGCCGCCCCACCATGCGATCCGCGCTGGCGAGATCGGGCGCGTAGAGCAGGTGATGAACCTTGCGCACCTTGTCGCCCTGCTTGTAGATCGTCGAAATTTCCACCTCCAGCAAAAACCGCACCGACCCAGAAGCCGCCGCCGATTTTCCCAGCCGCTCGTTCACTTCCGCCTCCAAGTCATCGCGCAGCCGGAACAACCCCGGCTCCGCGGGCACCAGTTCCTCCTTGATCGCCGCCATCCAAGCCGGATGCGTAAAGTCCCCCGTGCCCACCACGCCGATGCCCTTCTTCTTCGCCCACAGCGCCAGATGAAAAAGATCAAGGTTCCTGCTCGTCGCGCGCGAGTACTTGGAGTGAACGTGCAGGTCGGCGTAGAAGGGCATAGCCCATCATAGCACGCTAAAAGAAGCTCAAGCAGGAAAATCACGAAGGAGAGGCCGGCCGGTCTTGAGCCATATTGCGGTCTTTCCCTCGCAAGCGAGCGCCCAGCAACACCAGCCACGAAGCCAGGACCAGATGAAACCAGATGGGTATCGTGCCGCCAAACCAGCGGGCTTCAGGCATGACCGTCATCCGCCAGGCATATCGCGCGATCATGCCCAAAGCATAGATGCCAGCCAGAAAGATCAGCACCCGCCGGGTCCGCGGTTGG
>CAZNKC010000028.1:0-37901 GCA_964573315.1 uncultured Verrucomicrobiaceae bacterium
AACTCGCCGGCGACCTGCTGCCCGGCGAGTTGCTCGATGGTAAATTGGTCAAAGGACAGGTTGCGGTTGAAGGCGGAGACGACCCAGTCGCGCCAAGCCCAAATCTCGCGCGGCTGGTCGCTGGGATAGCCGGAGCTGTCGGCGTAGCGGGCGAGGTCCATCCACTGCGCGGCCCAGTGCTCGCCGTAATGCGGGGAGGCGAGGTAGTGATCGACGACGGTTTCGTAGTTGGCGGGGATGAGCGGGAGGAAGCGGTCGATCTCCTCCAGCGTCGGCGGCAGCCCGGTGAGGTCGAGGGCAAGACGGCGCAGCAGCGCGTGCGGCGGCGCTTCCGGGGAGAAGACGAGATTTTCTCTTTCAAGCCGCGCGAGCAGAAACTGATCGATGGGATTTCGGACTTCTGATTTCGGATTCTGCAACGGAGGCGGTGCTGGTTTCGTGACAGGCTCGTAGGACCAGTGGTTGCCCCAGGGCGCGCCTTGTTTAATCCAGTCGGTGAGCAGGGTGATTTGGGCGGGAGTGATGACTTTGTGGAGCTTGGGCGGCGGCATCACGTCATCGGGGTCGGTGGTGGTGATGCGCTGGATGAGGGCGCTTTTCTCCGGGTGGCCGGGAACGATGGCGGCAGCGCCGTCGCCGCCGGACTTGGCGGCGGTTTCGTCATCAAGGCGGAGTCCGGCCTCGCGCTTAGCTTCGTCGGGGCCGTGGCAGAAGAAGCAGTTCTCGGAGAGGATCGGGCGGATTTGGCGGCTGAACGAAATAGGCTCCGCCGCCGGTCCGGACGGGGCGGCGAGCAGCAGGAGACAGAGGATGAGCGGCGGGCGCGGCATGGGTTTGATGTGTTGAAAACGTTCGCCGCCGGGGTGTACTTCCAATTCGTGCCGCGCTCGCCGGGCCGGGGCGCCGGGATGCGACAAAGCGGGCGGGCCGCGCGCGGCGATACCGGGCCTTGCGGCGCGGCAAGTTTCCGCCATAATGCGCCCCCTTTCCATGTCCGCCAAAGTCCCCACCGCCGCCGAGATTCGCCAGACTTTCCTCGATTTCTTCAAGGAGAAGCAGCACACCATCGTGCCCAGTGACAACGTAGGCTACACCAGCCGCGACGGCGCGCGCATCTTCACGAACGCGGGTATGAACCAGTTTGTCCCCATCTTCCTCGGTGAGCGCCAGCCGGACGTGGACACTTGGCCCGGTGTCCTGCACAAGGGCCTGCCCACCCGCGCCGCGGACACCCAGAAGTGCATCCGCGCCGGCGGCAAGCACAACGACCTGGAGGATGTCGGCCTCGACACCTACCACCACACCTTCTTCGAGATGCTGGGGAACTGGTCCTTCGGCGACTACTTCAAAAAAGAAGCCATCGCCTGGAGCTGGGAATTGATCGTCGAGCGGTTCGGCTTTCCGCCGAGCCGGGTGTTCGCAACAGTCTATTGTCCGCACATGGACGCAGAGATTTGGCAGAAAGAATTAGAGTTTGTTAAGACTCAAATCAATGGGAACGGGGAAATTATAGATAGCACAAAATACGTGCATGTGTTCCACAATGATATCCTTGCCGGCAAGGAACCATTTGCTGGAATGATCAAGTTTGAACCATCCGACATGGAGGCTGCTCAATACTGGTTCCGAAAGTTCGCTGAAAAAGGGCTTGATCCTTTTATTCACATCGTTCCCGGCAACAAAAAGGACAACTTCTGGATGATGGCCGACACCGGCCCCTGCGGCCCCTGCACGGAAATCCACATCGACCTCACCCCCGGCGCCATCCATCTCGACGAAGCCCGCCAGCGCGCCGGAGCGCTGCTGGTCAATGGCAGCGACGCGAGCTGCATCGAAATCTGGAACAACGTCTTCATCCAATACAACGCCAACCCCGACGGCAGCTTCACCCCGCTGCCCGCGCAGCATGTCGATACCGGCATGGGTTTCGAGCGCCTGTGCTCGATCATCCAGGGCACGAGGAATTTCACGGACTTCGAGAGCGCGCAGATCAGCAATTACGACACGGATGTCTTCAAGCCCATCTTCGACGAGTTGACCAAGCTCAGCGGGAAGGAATACAAGAGCACGCTGCCGCCACCTAACTCTCAACTCTCAACTCTCAACTCTCAACTCCAAGAAGACGTCGCCTTCCGCGTCATCGCCGACCACCTGCGCACCCTCAGCTTCGCCATCGCCGACGGCATCCAGCCCGGCAACACCGACCGCAACTACACCCTCCGCCGCATCCTCCGCCGCGCCGTGAAATACGGGCGCGCGCTGGAGTTCAAGGAACCGTTTTTCTACAAGCTCGTCGATGTGCTGGCGGCGGAGATGGGGGATGTGTTTCCTGAGTTGCGGGCGAAGAAGGAGCAGATCAAGTCGGTATTGAAGCTGGAGGAGGAGGCGTTCAATCGGACGCTCGACAAAGGTATCGCACTTTTTGAATATGTTGCACAATTGCTGCTTGCAGTGACGCACGACAATCCTGAACAATCATCGCGGAAGCCATATTATTCGAACACTCATGGTAAGTTAGGAACATTAATCCGACAGCCAAATGGAAACATTATTCGAGAGTTGGCGGCGGAGTTCGCGTTCAAACTTTACGATGAACAAGGGTTCCCTCTCGACCTCACCGAACTCATGGCTCGTGAGCGTGGCTTGACCGTTGACACTGAGGGTTTTGACAAATTCATGACCAAACAGCGCGAGCGCGCCCGCGCCGCGATGAAGAAAAACGTCGTCTCCGTCAGCGAGATCGAAACCAAAGACCCCACCCAGTTCGTTGGTTACGACGCGCTCGAAACGGAGGCGAAGGTGCTCGAAGTCGTCGCCATGCAGGACAAGACCGCCGTGGTGCTCGATACCAGCGTTTGTTATGCCGAGATGGGCGGGCAAGTGGGTGACAAGGGCGAACTCATCATCGGCGCCAGCAGCATTCCCATCACCGACACCACCAAGGTAGGCAACACTTGGCTGCACTTCATCAACCCGGAAGATTCCGCATTCGTCATTCCGCATTCGTCATTCGCCACGCTCCGCGTGGACGCGCCGCGCCGCCACGCCATCGAGCGCCACCACACCGTCACGCACATTTTGCACTGGGCGCTGCACGAAGTGGTGAGCCGGGATGCGACGCAGAAAGGCTCCAGCGTGACGCCGGACAAGCTCACCTTCGACTTCAACAGCGCCGCGCTCACTCCCGCGCAGCTCGCCGACATCGAGCGGCTGGTCAATGAGCGCATCGTGGCGAACGATCCGGTTTCGTGGACGGAGGCGCCTTACAAGGACGTGCAGGCCAATAAGGACATCATGCAGCTTTTCGGCGAGAAGTACCCGGAGACCGTCCGCGTGGTGCAGATCGGCGGCACGGCGCACGCCTTGGATGGTTACAGCATGGAACTCTGCGGCGGCACGCACACGCGGTTCACCGGCGAGATCGGGCTGTTCCGGCTGGCCAGCGAGAGCGCGGTGGCGGCCGGAGTGCGGCGCATCGAGGCCATCGCGGGGCTGGAGGCTTACGCGGCGGCGCGGTCGGACGCGGATTTGCTGAAGCTGCTGGCCGGCAAGGTCAGCGCCCAAGGCACCGCCGACATCGAGAAGAAGCTCGACCAATTGCTCATGCAGCAAAAAGAACTCGAGAAAGCCCTCAAAGCCGCCCAGCAGCGCGAAGCCTCCGCGAAGGCAAAAGAGCTGCTCGCCACCGTAGAAGAAGACGTGAGTCTTCCCTCAGGCGCGAGTCTTCCCCCCGGGGAATGCTCACGCATTCCTCTACTCATCGCGAATCTCGGCGATGTGGACGGTGACTATGCGCTGGCCCTCAACGACGCTTTGAAAGGCCAGTTCAACGGCGTCATCGTTCTGGCGGCGACGGGCGGCGGCAGCGTCACCCTGATGGCGAGCGTCGGCAAAGAGCATCAAGCGAAGCTCCAGGCCGGCAAGATCATCCAAGCCATCGCGCCCATCGTCGGTGGCAAAGGCGGCGGCAAGCCGGACTTCGCGCGCGGCGGCGGCAAGGACGTGACGAAAGTGGATGCGGCGCTGGCGGAGGCGCGGAAACTGATCGGCGCGTAAGGAGCGCGGCACGTCATGCGGCGGCTCGATCAAATTTTGTCGTCGCTGGGTTACGGATCGCGGCGGGACGCGGCGGCATTCGTCGCGGTGGGCCGGGTGCGGGTGGACGGCGCGCCCGCACAGCGGGCGGACATGAAAGCCGATCCCCGGCAAGTGACGCTGGACGGCGAGCCACTGGAAGCGCCCGACGGACTGCTGGTCATGCTGCACAAACCGGCGGGTTTTGTCTGCACACACAGCGTCGGCGAAGGACCGACGATTTATGAACTGCTGCCGCCGCGCTGGCTGAACCGCAAGCCGCCGGTCACCAGCGTTGGCCGTCTGGACAAGGACACCAGCGGCCTGCTGCTCATCACCGATCAGGGCGTGCTGGTGCAGCGATTCACCTCGCCGCGATCGGAGTTGGAAAAAGTGTATGAGGTGACGGTGGACAAAGACCTCGATCCCGCGCTGGTTGAGGTGTTCGCCAGCGGCAGCATCCTGCTGCGCGGAGAGACTCGTCCATGCCTGCCCGCGCGTTTGGAAATCACCAGCCCGCGCACGGCCCGGCTGACGCTCACGGAAGGCCGTTACCACCAAGTGCGCCGCATGTTCGCCAGCCAGGGCTGGCACGTCGAGGCGCTGCATCGTTCGCGGTTTGGACCGTATGAGCTGGGGGATTTGGCAGCGGGGAAGTGGAAAATGACGAATGACGAATGACGAATGACGAATGGGGGGCATTCGCGTTGAACACAACATTCGTCATTCGTCATTCGTCATTCCTCCCCCTTCCAGCGCCAGCAGCGTCACCTTCAGCCGCCCGCAGCTTGCCAGCACCTCATCCCAGCCGAGCACCAGGGTTGTGCCGGCCTCCACCGCGATCACATCCACTCCGGCTTCAGCCGCAGTGTCGATGGTATCCGGCCCCACCACGGGCACGTCGAAACGCATGTCCTGGTCCGGCTTGGACACCTTTACCATCGTGGCGCCGCCGCGCCCCAAAGCGCCGCCGCGTTTGATGGCCTCGTTGGTGCCCTCAAACGCTTCCACGGCCAGCACGGTGCCGTTTTTGACCACCACCGTTTGCCCGATGTCGAGCCGGCTGGTTTCCTTGGCGATGCGCATCCCGAAGCGCGCATCCTCCCAGCGCCGCTCTTTGATTTTCGGGCCGGCCACCAAGCCCTCCTTCGGCATCAAATCCTCCAAGAACGTCGTCGCCGGCAACAGCGTGATGCCGTCCTTGGCCAGTTCCTCGCCGATGGCTCCGAAGAGCGTCTCCGCGTTGCGCCGCTTCAGCCTCGCCAGCATGAGCAGCGTGCGCATGTCCGGTCGCAGGTCGAAAAGATTCTTCGGCGCGATCTGCCCCACCATCACCGCCTGGGTGACGCCCTGCTCCTTGAAAAAGCGGATCATTTTGCCGAGCTGTCCCACGCGGAACCAAGCCGCCGCGTCCAGCGCGCGCGCCAGTTCCGGTTTGGTCTCGTTTTCAAACGCCGCCGCCACCAGCCGCCGCACGCCCGCGCGCCGCGCCGCCGCCGCGAAGGTCTCCGGGTAAATCCCGTTGCCCGCGATCAGGCCGATGCAATCCAGTGTGGGAGATGTCATTCCGTCAATCCAGTCTCGCACGCTGCCATCATTCTTCCGCGCCTTCCACCACTTCCAGAGCCGGGAGCTGGACGTCTTCGTAAATCTCGCTGATCGGAATCTCGAAACCCAGGCAAGTCAGGGGAACACGGGCGTCCTCGCCGACGAGAATCTCGCGCTGAAACCCCGCCTCGCCGCGTTGGTAGAGCACGATCTCCTTGTTCCCGCTGTCCACGAGCAGATAGGCGTCCAGCGTGGGAATGGACAGATAGGCTTCTCTTTTTTCCTCCTCATCCACGCGGCGGGTGGAGGGTGAGAGCACCTCCACGATCACGATCGGGCTGTCCTGCCAAGTGTCGTCCGGCGGGTTCGGAAGGCAGGTGACCTGCATGTCCGGATAATAAAAACGGACATGGTCCCGCAGCTTGACGCGCACCTTCGTGTCGCTGTTGAAGGGACGGCATTTTTTGCCGCGCAGGCGGTTGCCAAACGCCAGGAAAAGATTGCCTGCAATGACGTTGTGGATGTTACGCGCGCCCGCCATCGCATAGACCGTGCCGCCCACATACTCATGCTTGATGGGGGAGGTCAGTTCGTCAGCCAAGTAACGTTCGACGCTGACATGCTTGTGCTGGATGGCGATGGCGCTCATGCTGGCATTCTAATCGTTGGCGAAGGAATCGCAACCACCGCCCGGATCACAGGACAAACCGCGGGTTCTGCCCCATGAAGGCCCTCGGGTTGTGCCACACCACCTGTTCAACGGACGCCTCGTCCCAGCCGCGCTGGCGCATCGCCAGCATGGTCTTCGGCACCGCCAGCGGATCGCTCACGCCCCAGTCGCAGGCGCTGTTCATCCAGATGCGCTCCGCGCGGCGCTGCTCCAGCATGTCGATGGCGCGATGCGGCGTGCATTTGCTTTCCGGATAGAGCGTGATGCCACCCCAGAATCCGGCGTCCAGCACGAGATCGATGGTATGCTCCTCGACGTGGTCGATGATGACCCGGCCCGGCTCGATGCCGGAGAAATTTTTCAGCGCCTCCACGATCAGTCGCGTGCCCTTCAGCTTGTCCTCCAGATGCGGGGTGTGAATGAGCACAAGCTGCCCGTGGTCCTGGGCCACTTGCAAATGCCGCTCGAAGATCGCCAACTCGTTGCGGCTGTTTTTGTTCAGCCCGATCTCGCCGATGCCCAGCACGCCCGGCTTTTCCAGGAACTCCGGGATCAAGCCGATGACCTCCTCCGCCAGCTTCAAATCCTCCGCCTCCTTCGGGTTGATGCACAGCCAGCAGTAGTGCGCGATGCCGAACTTCGCGGCTCGCTTCGGCTCATACTCCGTGATCTGCCGGAAGTAATCGTAAAACCCTTGGGCCGACGCGCGGTCGAATCCGGCCCAAAAAGCCGGCTCGCAAATCGCCGCGCAACCCGCCAGCGCCATCCGTTCGTAGTCATCCGTCACGCGGCTGACCATGTGTCCATGCGGCTCGATGTATTTCATGACTCGCCCCCCCTGCCGTTGCCCTTGTCCGCGCAAGCTCCCACCGCGCCCTGCATCGTTGCCTTTTCGATCGGTTTCGTCGAGGGATCGCTGAAGGCTAGCAACACCTCGCTCGCGCGTGCCGGTTCGGCGGCGTTGAGGCGCAGGAGGGCTTCCTTCAGCGCGGCCACGCGGAAGTCATTCTCCTGGCCGGCGCGCTGCACACGATCCAGGAAGGCCGCGAGGTCGATCAGCTTCGACCGCGCGTCCATGAAACCCAGGTCCACGAGGTTGACGGGTTGAGGTGTGTTCCAAGACGGCATAAGACTACATTATCCGGCGGCCCGCGCCGCTCAACCCCGAATCCGCGCCATGACCCTCCGCCAACTTTCCGCCCAGCTTCCCTTCACCACCAAGGACGGCTCCACCATCCGCAGCATCCTCGACCTCTCGAACGCCCCCGTGCAAAACCAATCCCTCGCCGAGGCCACCGTCCCGCCCGGCGGCGCCACGCAACGCCATTACCACCGGCTCAGCGAGGAGTTTTACTTCATTCTCGAAGGCCAAGGCGTCATGGAAATCGACGGCGAAACCCAGCCCGCCACTCCCGGCGACGCCATCCTCATCCCCCCCGGAGCCTGGCATCAAATCACCGCCGCCCCGGAGGCTCCCCTCCGCTTCCTCTGCTGCTGCGCGCCGCCGTATTCGCACGAGGATACGCATTTTGAGTGAGTTCCAAGCCGGATATTCAGAACAGTTTCTTTATCTCGGCGAGGCGTTTCCACCAGTAGCAGAGGCGGCGCTTGGCGTTCGCACCGCCAGGATGTCGGCCTTCTCCTGCCAGATCGTGTTCCCCATCATTATGGGCGAAGGACGGGGCGCTCAATGCCCAGACGGGTGAAAAGCTCGTCGGTGTTTCGCTCGAACTCCTCACTGGAGACCAGCTTCACCTTGCCCTCCTCGATGTCTTTGATCCTCACATCAATCTCAGCATCCCATGCGGCCTCGACCCCAGCGTCGTCCTCGGCGCTTTCTGACGGGACGAGCGGGACGGAGAAACTGCGCTGAAGTTCGAGAAGCAACTCGTGAGCCTCATCGGGAGCGAGGTTGTCGATCTGTTTGCGAATGTGTTCGACGGTGGCTGTCATGCTTTTTGTTGTAGCAGAGGCAGGCCGGTTTGTCGAGAATGTGGATAGCGGCTCTGCTCGCACGTTGGCAGCCCCGAGCTTTGGACGCCCGCCTCTGTATGACACCATCTCAGCAAAGGCTTCGTGACATTTTCTCCCAGGCGGGATGGCAACGCTTCATCACCGTGCTGCTGGACTATCGGAATCGCCAAGCGTGTAATAGAGGAACTCGGTGCTATTCCCTGGTCTTTCGATGCCGCTGCCTACCGGGCAGCGAGCCGCTATCAGGGCCGCAAGCTCACCGACAAGCCTTTCCCCACGCCCTGGTGTCCACAGTTGTCGGAGGAAATGCAGCAGCATGGCGTCGCCTACGACGAGGAGGTTCTGGCGGATGAGTTACTAGCTGGAGTGTGCAAGGAATCATGAAGCCGGCTTGTTCTCCAACAAGAACATTCCCTCAATCGGAGCACCTCTTGGCCAAAGCATGCAATCATGAGACATTTCGCTCTTCCGAGATTACAGGCAGTGGCGCGTTACGTGCGCTCTCGTTCAAAAAAGCTGGCGAGCTAGAATCACGTAAAACGCGCTAGCGCCAGTCCATTTCTCCATCCCGGCACATGAGCAGACAGTCGGCTTTTGACGGTTGACAGTTTCGTCAAAAGTATTGACGAAACCGTCAACAGGGGGTAGAATCTCCTTGGAATTGCCGCCAACCCGATAAGGGCTCCGTATGGAGTGCCTTCCGAAAGGATAGGGTTGGCGGATTTATTTCGGCCATACTTGCACCTCCATCTCGCGGTGTGAAATGAGTGACCGGTAGGTGCGGGCATCCTCCTTGCCGGAGAAGGATCGGGTCACCGCTCCGCAAACAATGTCAGCCACCTGAAGCAGGTGGTTTTTGTGTGAATCCTGGTGTTTGAGTTTGCGGATGAGCGGCTGATCATCACCAGCCTCCTTCATTTTCTTGCGGAGGTAGGAGGTCAGGTCGCGTCTGAACAGCTCGCTGGCCTGTCCGTCCAGCACCACGGTCGCTTCACGCAAATAGGGTTTCGCGCACTCGAACACCAGCCCACAGGTGTAGCGGTGCAGCGCCTCTTGCACGTCCAGGCCGCGCTTCAACAGTTCGCCTTTGTCGAGCACCACCGTGAAATAGAAGAACTCAAACTGCCCGACCTTCCGGAGAAACATTTCCCGCCAAGTGGGCTTGAGCTTGGCAAAATGAAATTCGAACTCCGCGCGCAACCCCAACCTTTTCATTCTCCCATCGCCTGAGTTTCTGGTGGATCACTCCAATACGCTCGGCCAGCTTCTTTTGCTCCAAACCAAGTTTTCGTCTCACCATCAGCGTCATGTCAGCGGGTGAATCCTGAGGGCCTGGATAGTAGCCAAGGAATGCGAGAACCAGAGGCCAAGTCGATACAACAGGTTGGCACTCATCGCGTTCCCATCGCTCATAATGCTCCCTCAATGTGTTCAAACGAGCTGCGGCCTCTTTTTGGGTCAACTGCATTGCCAAGCGCCGGGACAAGAGATGCTGTCCGAGGGTTTGCGGCTTCAAAGAGAAGCCTTTCCGAGCCAGTTTCCGAAATCGGAGGGCCGTTTTGGAAGTCTTGATTGTGAAGTGGCAAAATGGCAAATTAGCATGACGTATTTTTCGAATAGAACGGGCATATTATTCCCCAGCACAGTACATGCTGGTCGCCTCAATGAACCCGTGTCGGCGCGTTGCTTAATTTCAGCTTCTTGGAAAGAGGGGAGGTGGATGAGTTCGATGGTCACCTCGTCGTTGCTCACGGTGATGGAGCGGGTGATGAGCTCCACCATGTTGCGCTACTCGGTGAAGAACTAGCCCGTGAGATTGTAGCAGACAGGGCGAGAGCGAAGCGTCGCACCGATGCGCAGGCGCTGCCAAGCGACAAGTGCGGTGCCGCCTTCAGCCACACGGATGCTGGTGTGCAGGCTCCAGATGCCGCCAGGAGTCGCGTTTCCGTGTCTCGTGATGGTGCTGGCAGTCAGTCAGAGAATGCGGCGGCCTTGAATGAGGCGGACGAGAAGGACGATGACGGCGATCACGATAAGGACGTGAATGAAGCCGCCGAGGGTGTAGCTGCTGACGAGGCCGAGCAGCCAGAGGACGAGGAGGATAAGGGCAATGGTATATAACATGATAGGTGGTGAGTTCTGAGGTTAGACTGGGGGTGAGAGAGGGGACAGCGGACTACCATCTGCCGGAGCGGTATGCGCCGCGGTCTGCGTGGGGATGCTGGCCATGATGCTGGCCGGGGGGAGACCAGTCCCGCGGGTAGCTGCGGGTCACCTGTGCGTGGTGGTGGGAGGGACTGTCTTGGAGGTGCAGCGGGACGCCTGGAGAGCGGAAGAGCGCGCGGCTGGACACGCCATGGGGGGAGCGGTGTGTCTCCCAGGTGGAGCCCCTTTGATAGTAGTACTGCCGGGACTGCGGGCTGTAATAGGTGCCGTAGCGGGGGTAGTAGGTGTAGTTGGCCGGATTGTTGGCGCTGGCGTAACCGTAGCCGTAACTGCCGGTGTTGTGGCCGGTGTTGTAGGTGGGGCTGTAACGGCTGCCGACGTGGCCGGGAGAGACGCCGCCGGGGCCGACGATCGCCCGGTCAGTGTAGCCCACGCAACCGGTGAGGGTGATGAGGAGGGCGGCGGCGAAGAGGAGTCCGGCATGGCGGGCATGTGGAATACAGTTTGGGTTCATGCCCATATCATCAACCAGGGGTGCGGTCGCCGCTATGGGGTGAAACCCTGCTTTGCCGGGAAAGGCGGCGGCTCAGGGTTTGGCCCATTGGGAGGGCCTGGAACTGGAGGAATCCGCCGCGGGCGAGGGAAGGACGGAGGGGAGAGCAGAGCCTTGGAGCAGCGAAGCGCGGCGGTCGCCGGGACAGCAAATCTCAAGGACTTTGGTGAGGCCGAAGGAGAGCAGGACAGGGTGCAACAGGGTGATGCCGAGGGCGGTGACGGGGCCGGCTGCGGAGCGCTTGAGCAGCAGATTGATGAGCAGGCCAGCGCCCAGCGCTACGGCCACGGTTTGGGCGGGCTCCCGGCGTGCAAAGGTCTGGAGATCACCCAGGAGACGGCGGATGGAAGATTCGGCAAGGGGCTGGTTGGAGACGTCATTCATAAGCTCCATAATGAGGCGTGTTGGCGTGCCGGCGCCATGGGGTGAAACCCCACCCGGCGCGTGACGGAGGCGGGCATGAAAAAGCGGTGACACCCGAGGGGTATCACCGCTTCCGAAGAACAGGGCTTGAAGCGCTGATTACAGAGCCGCGATGGCGTTGTTGATGCGGTCAAGGTGGCCCTGGAGAGCGACGACCGTCAGGCCGGCCCAGGTTTTCACGTCGATGTCCTTGGACTCGCTGGCGGCTTCCGTGTAGGCGGCGATGGAGGCCTTGTGGCTTTTCTTGGCCTGTGCCAAGTAGGCGCGGTCAAAGTCGGCGCCGGTTTGGTGCTTTTCCAGGTCGGCGACGACGGTATCCGCATCCGGGTTTCCGGCGGAGGTCAGGGCCAGACCTTTGGCCTTGGCCAGATCACTGATCTGGGTGTTGACGGTGGTGTGGTCCTTCACGATGAGGGCGGCGATGGCTTGGACTTCCGCGTTTTGCCCCTTTTTGACAGCGAGCTGGGCAATCTGCAATTCCGCTTTTCCGGAGAGGGCGGCGTTGGAGATGAACTTTTGATCGGTGGAGTCGAGGGAGGACGTGGTGTCCGCGGAGAGCAGCAGGCCGGTGCCGGCCAGACTGAGGAGGGCGACGAGGAGAGTGCGGGGGGATGTGAGTTTCATTTATCGTGTGTTCTTTCTTTGGGTTGGGTTTGCCGGGGCTCGGTCCTTTGGGTTCCCTCTGCTGAGAGCAAGGGGAGTGTTCATGGCCGGTCTCAACGTTGCCATCATGCCGCACGGTCATGTGTTCCTGCTATGGGGTGAAACCCTGCTTTGAAGGCGGTCATACCTGTCTCGCCTCTTTGGGGTGAACACCCTATGGCGCGGAGACGGCGGTGTGGCCTAACGATGGAATTATGAGCAACAACCTTCACGAACTCGGCCAGGATGCTGGCAAACTGGCCCAAGAACACGTCATCGATCCAGCGATGAACCTGATTCAGGATGCGAAGGCGGCGGTGCAAGACGGCGCCACCCACTCCAAGGAGAGCCTGTCCCGTCTGTGCCACGCCGCCGGCAAGTGGATCTCAGCCAATCCCTTCACCTCCGTCGGCTTGGCTGTGCTGGCGGGTGCGGCCTTGACATCGATGGGCCGGCCGGCGCGCTAACGGCGGAAAAACGTACCGGCCCGTACCCACGAAAGCGATCGTGCGCCTGGGCTTGGCCGTGCGATCGCCAAGCCTGAGTTTGAGTTGGGCCGTGCTCACCTGAATCGGCTTCATGCGGCGTCAAACACTGCCATCGCTCTACCGCCGGCCAGGAGTGCCGGCGCCGGGTTGAGTGGACCAATACGCCGATCCCAGAGGGCCGCGCACGCAAGGCGGCAAGTTCCCCTCTCCATAAACATGATTGAGACCGACGTGCATACCGAACGTGATGGGCGTACGCTCGCCGGACAGCATGACAAGATTGCTCACGCACATCGGACTGTCGTAAAAGTCACAGTTCAGGGGGCAGTCCAGGCAGGGGGAGAGATTGTTGTCCATGACCAAAACGATCATCCATTCGCGCCACTGCATTAGCGATGGGGTGATGACCCCATGGCGACCGCATGGCAGGAGGGCTAATGCTTGAGTCGTGAAGTACAAGCTCGCGCATACCCGGAGCAGCCTGCCGGGAAAACAAGAAACCAATCTAATCTCATGACACCCACCCCTCTCACCAACGAAACCCTGGCCGCGCTTTTGGCAGCGGCCACTCCGCCCTGTATCTCGCTTTATCAGCCGACGCATCGGCAGCATCCTGAAAACCAGCAGGATCCCATCCGCTATCGCAACTTGGTGAAGGAGATCGAACAGACGCTTCACAAGCAGCATCCCGCGGATGTCGTCAGCGCGTTGATCGAACCGTTTGCCGCCCTTGGGATCGAGCATGACTTTTGGAATCACGCCCTCGACGGACTCGCCGTGTTTGGCGCACCCGGACTGTTCCAGGTCTTCGCGCTGCCGCGCTCGGTTCAGGAATTGGCCGTCATGGCTGGCAGCTTCCACACGAAACCCCTACGGCGGTTCCTGCAATCGACGGATCGCTATCAGTTACTCGGTTTGAGCCTGCACGGGATCAAACTTTTCGAGGGCAACCGTGACGGGCTGCATGTCATCGAACTGGCCTCCGGCGTGCCGGGAACCATTGGCGAAGCGCTGGGCGATGAACTGACCGAGCCGCATCAAACCGTGGCCTCCTATGGCGGCAGCGTCGGCGAAGGCGGCAACCCCATGCACCACGGTCATGGCGGGAAGCAGGATGAAGTGGACAACGATGCCGGCCGTTTCTTTCGCGCCATCGACCGCGCGGTGTTGGAGCAGCATTCGCGGATCTCCGGCCTGCCGTTGATCCTCGCCTCTCTGCCGGAGCATCACAGCCTGTTTCATCAGATCAGCCACAACCCCTTCCTGCTGGCCGAAGGGGTCAAAATCAATCCCGATGCCCTGCCGCTGGATGAGCTTTGCGCGCGGGCCTGGCAGGTGTTTGAGCCGCAGCATCAGGCCCGCCTCACGGCAATGGCCAGAGAGTTCGCCGTGGCAGAGTCGCAAGGCCGCGGCCTCGACGACCCGGCGCGGATTGGCGAAGCCGCGGTAGCCGGACGTGTCTCCACGCTGCTGATCGAGGCTGACCGCGAGATCACCGGACACATCCACGCCGGCAGCGGCAACGTCCACCTCGACGAGACCGAAACCGGTGAACCCGAAGGCGACGACCTGCTCGATGATCTGGGCGAAGCCGTGCTCAAGATGGGCGGGCAAGTCTTCGTCATCCCGGCGGCGCAGATGCCGACAACCACCGGCGCCGCCGCGACCTGCCGTTACTAACACGAAAGCCATCCCCCCATTCCGCTCATGTCCCTCCTCCACTTCATCCACCGCCGGATCAAAGCCAACAGATCGCGCCCCGGCCCCACCGCAAAGACAGGCATGGACTCCGCGGCCGGCACCACGCTCAAACAACAGGCGATAGAGCGATGGGAAAACGAAGGCGGCGAGATTCCAAGTGTGCCGGGCAAATCAAGCGCGGACGCTGCCCTGCAATCATGCTGTGAAGACCGCGCTGGCCAGGGTGATGTCGGCGGGCGCGCTGACGGATGAATGAACATCCGTCCGGCAAGCGTCCCGCCTCGCCGGGTAGGGTTACACCCCATCGCGCAGGCACCGCTTTCGTTTTTATGTGCAGCTTATGAAAGACCACGTCTATAAGCTCATCGAACTCACCGGCACCTCGCCTGCCTCCATCGAAGATGCAGTCGATAAGGCGCTCAAGCGCGCGCACAAAACCATCAAGAACCTGAGTTGGTTCCAGGTGATCGAGACGCGCGGCAGCATCGACAAGGGTAAGGTGCGCCACTGGCAGGTGACCCTCAAAGTTGGATTCATCGTGGAAGATTGACAGCCCATGCAACCAGAGCCCACGGAAACCGAAAAGGATATCGGCAAAGACCTCGAAACCTTTGCGCGGCTCCCCGCCAAAACCAAGGAGCTGGAAGCGCTCCAGGAGCAGGCTGAAAAGACCATCGGCGAGGAAAACGCCGCCCTTCACGAAAAGATTCGAGACAAATCCGAATAACGGAGGAGGCGCAGCCACTCGATAAAAGCTGTTTTCGGCGGGGAAGCGAGGTCGAACATAACGCGGCCAATCAATCCACCCTGGCGGGCTATGCCTTTCTTGGCAATCAGAGCAGACCGCCTGATTTCGGTTGCTCATGCGCCGCTCTCCAACGAAAGGCAGGGTATCGCTTCGTTTTTTTTGCCATCCAAGCTCATGCCATGATTCTCAATGCCTCTTGCCTGCTTGACTACCGCACCGTGGCGGAGGTGCCCGCCATTTTCATGCTGCGGCCGCGCAGTGGCTGGGCGCAGTGGGTCATGCGCGAGGAGTTTTATCTGCATCCCCAGGTGCCGGTGGTCGAGTTCGCCGATGTGTATGGCAATCTCTGCCAGCGGATCGTCATGCCCGCCGGGGCGTTTCATCTCTCCGTGCGGTATCGCGTGCAGGTGCCTGACATCGCGGACGCGGACCCGCTGGCGCCGGTGATGCCGGTGCAGCACCTGCCCACGGACCTGCTGCACTACCTCCTGCCCAGCCGCTACTGCCAGACAGACCTGCTGTCCGCGCTCGCCGAGGAGATCGCCGGGGATGCGGAGCCCAACTACCTCATGGTCGAGCGGATCCGCGCCTGGATCCACCGCCACATCGCCTACGAGATCGGTTCCAGCGACAGCTCGACTTCAGCGTTGGAGACCGCGAACCGGCGACGCGGTGTGTGTCGCGACTTCGCGCACCTGGGCATCGCCCTGTGTCGCGCGCTCAATGTGCCGGCTCGGATGGTGGTCGGATTTCTTTACCAACTCAAGCCGATGGATCTGCACGCTTGGTTTGAGGCCTTCATCGACGGACGCTGGTTCACTTTTGACGCGACGGAGGAAGCGACCCGAGGCAACCGCATTGTCGTCGCCTATGGCCGTGATGCCGCCGACGTGGCGCTGGCCACGATGTTCGGCGATTTCACCATGCAGACCATGCGGGTCGCGGTCAGCGAGCACACGCCTCGCGACAGGCAAGAAAAAGCGCTGCCGCCGGCCGGTCCGGCCTGACGGCAACGCTCCAAGCGCAAGGCGCCGGGCGGTCAGCGCGCGGCGTGCTCGATGTGATGACCGGTGTTCCTGACATCCCGGCCGAAGCCCCGGAACGTGTTGCAACTCGTGCCGATGACGGTTCCGAGCATCGCGGCCAGGAGGATGATGATGAGACGTTGGTGTGGTGTTTTCATGGGTTTGCTGGTGTGTGTTTGATGGCTGCCGCGGTTGGCTCAGCAGGCCGGGGCGGCGTAGCAGGCGTTGATGGCGTTTTCCACGGCCTTGCGGCTTTCGCCGGTGCGTTTCTGGATGCGGCCGAGCAGCTCATCCTGTTTGCCTTCGATGAACTGGAGATCGTCATCGGTGAGTTTGGCCCACTTTTGCTTGAGGTGGCCCTTGATGATGTTCCAGTCGCCTTTGATTTCGAGTGTGTTCATAGGACTCACCTTGGAGCGGATGCATGGGGCCGGCCATGGGGTGTAACCCGACCGTGTCGTCGCTCTCTGCGGCGGCGCGGATTTCAAGGCGCCGTGAGCGCGGCTTCATCGTTCCGGTGCCGGTGCGAGCCGAAGCGCAGGGCGTAAACCCGCGTGAAGGCCGCGCCGAAGAACAGTATTTGCGCGGAGTAAAACACCCAGACCAGGATGATGATGAGCGAGCCGGCCGCGCCGTAGCTGGAGGCGAACGCGCTGCGGCCGAAGTAAAAGCCGAGCACGAACTTCCCCAGCACGAAGAGCACTGCGGCGATGGAGGCGCCCAGCCACACATCCCGCCAAGCGATGCGCGTGTCTGGAACCATGCGAAAGATCAACGCAAACAGCAGCGCGATCATGAGCAGGGAGACCACGGCGTTGCCCCATTCCCAGGAGCTGTCCAGGGCGGGGTGCCGCCCATGAAGATAACTGCCAGCCGCCGAGACGGCGGCGGAGAACATGAAGGAGACCAGCATGAGAAAACCCATGACAAAAACCATGGCGAAGGAGAAGACGCGCTCCTTCACCAGGGTGAAGACGGGGTGGCGCTTGGAGGAAACGCCCCAGATCTGATTCAGCGAGTCCTGCAGCTCGCCAAACACACCCGAGGCCCCGACCAGCAGCACCACGAAGCCGGCGATCGTGCCGAGGATGCTGGTGTGCTCCGCTCCGGTCTTGGCCAGGATGGTCTCCACCATGCCGGCGCCTTCGTCGCCGACAAAGGCTCTGAACTGGCTGACGATCTCGGCGCGGGCGGCGGCGCGCTCCACGACCAGGCTGACCAGGGAGAGCGTCATGATGGCGAGCGGCGCCAGCGAGAAGACCGTGTAGAAGGACAGGGCCGCGCCCATCTTCGGCACGCGGTGGGCGTCCCATTGACGGAACGTCTCGCGCAGCAGGGAAAAGAACGCTTTGAACATGGCTCAGTCCCTCCCGCCGAACTGCAAGTCTCTTTGCATCTCATGTTTTTCAGAGACGCCGTCGCGCAGGAAAGGCTTCAGCCAGATGCGCTCGATCGCGGTGTAGGAGGCGATCACGGGCAGGGCGGCAAGCGCGCCGGGAATGCCCGCGAGCAGCGCGCCGGCCAGCAGGCCGAGCAGCACGGTGAGCGTGGACACGCGGAGATTTTTTCCATAGACCATGGGCACGATGAGGTAGTTTTCGACCAGTTGAATCAGCAGGTAAAAGCCCAGCACCAAGCCCGCGGTCTGCGGTGACACGCTGAACGCGAGCAGGAGGGCCGGAGCCGTGGCGATGAAGAAACCGAGGATAGGCAGGATGTCAAACACGCCCGCCAGGATGGAGAGCATCAGGGCGCCCGGCACCTTCAGCACGCTCAGCAGCACGAAGGAAGACACCGCCACCAGCACGGAGGTGACGACCTGCCCGGAGACATAACCAAAGATCACCTGGGAGATTTCATTGGCCGTGATGCGGAGCTTCCGCCGCTTCAAAGGCGAGAAAAAGGCCAGCAGCCAGTCGAAGGTCTTGCGCCCGTCGATGACCAGATAAATGGCGATCACCAGCAGCAGCGCGATTTGCGAAATCCCGTCGAGAGCGATGCCGCCGACGGACACGAAATGGCCGAACCAAGCGTCCGCCTCCGGCCAGTTGGCGCTGTCCAGCAGACGCTGGAGGCTGTCACGAATGACACTGCCCACAGGCAACTGGTTGAGCGCGTCTTCGTACAGTTTGGGGAGATTTTCAGTGAAGGCGGCCATCTGCCCGATCAGCACGGGGGCGACGAGCGCCATGCCGATGCCAAGCACCGCCAGGAAGCCGCCGATCACGATCAGCAGGCTGCCCCAGTGCCGCAGACCCTTCCCATCCAGCCAGTCCACAAAGGCGTGCAGCGTCACGGCCAGAAACAGAGCCAGAAAAACCAGCAGCAGCAGCGGCCATAGCACATGCACGGCATACGCGGCCAGCGCCACGGCGGCCACCTGGAAGAAGGTGCTCCAGGGAATGTGCAGATCCACCTGCCTGGGCGGCATCTCTTCAGCCGCGGCCGGCATGCCGGCGGATGCACCGGGCGTTGCGACTGTTGTCGCCGGGTTGGAATCGTTCGTCGGCATGATCGGGCTCACGCTGTCATGCTAAAAAGCCCGGGCCTGGCCCGCCATGGGGTGAAACCCGACCTTTCGCCGCGCCGTCCAAAAACAAAAACTGTGACAGCAGGCTGAAGTCAGCCTCACTGTCACAGCCAGACCGGAGGTTCAGGCCGGTCTTGTCTTGGTTTTTTGGGGGAAAGAAGGCGGGAGAAGGCGGTTGCGCAGTTACAGTCTCCCGAACTTGCAGGCCGCACAACCGCGCGTTCTCCAGCAGGTTACTCGGAAGCGAGTTCCTTGGCCTTCTCGAGATGGGTGTTGAGCGTGAGCAGCGTCTTTTGAGCCCACAGCTTCAGATCGTTGTCCTGGCTGTCCTTGGCGGCGTCCTCGAAGCTGCTCACGCACTTCTTATGGCCGTTCACGAGGGTGGCGAGGAATTCCTTGTCGAAGTCCGTGCCGCTGTGTTTTTCCAGCTCCTGGTAGGTGCTCGCGTGCTTGGGGTCGATGACCGTGGAGAGTTCCACGCCCTTGGCTTCCGCGAGTGTTGCCAGTTCCTCGTTGGCCAGGGTGTGGTCGGTGACGAGCATCTCGGCGAAGGCTTTGATGTCCGCGCGCTGGGTCTTCTTCACGCCCAGTCCGGCGATCTTCACCACCGCCTTGCCGGCGGCGGCCTCATGCTTGACGAATTTTTCGTCGGCGGTGTTCAGGCTGCTTTTCCGGTCTGCGGCCAGCCCGTTGGCGGCGGATAGAAACAGGCTGCACAAGGCGAGCGTGGCGGCGGACAGAAGGGTGGTTGTTTTGGTTTTCATGTGTGTGTTTGGTTTGGTTTGATTTTTGGTTAGGATGACGTTGTTCTTGTCATCGGGGTCATGTTAGATGCCGCGCGCCGCGTCAGCCATGGGGTGAAACCCCACTCTTTGCTGGCCGGCGGTTTTCATCAGGATTTCAGGGTGATCAGCGAGCTTCCACGGCGGTGAGTTTGCCGCTGGCGCCGGCAAGGGATTCGTCATCATCATCATCGTCGTCGTCATCATCGTCTTCATCTTCCTCCTCAGCGTCTTCGCCGAGAGCCTCTTCGTTACTGCCGGTAAGCGCCAGCGCGGTGAGGGCCATGTTGGCGGCCTTTTCTTCTTCGAGAATCCTCTGCAGGAGGTCGGCGGCATCGTGGTTCCCCAGCACGCCGGCCCAGGTGTGCAGGCAGCCGTAGGACGCGATTTTGTAATGTTCGACCTTCTGCGCCGCTGAGATCAATGCGGCGTCGAGAGCCGGTGAGCCGTCGAATTCAGCCGCGATTTCAGCGCCTTCCTCCAGCAGTCCCATGGTGGCTTTGCAGGTTTTGCCCCGGGCTTCCTGGCCGAAGCATTCGAACACCCGCTCGACCTTCGTCACATGGCCTTTGGTTTCCTCCAGATGGGCAAGCAGCGCCTGCTGCAATTCTTCGCAGGTGGCGGCATCGGCCATCTTGGGCAGGGCTTTGACGATGCGGCGTTCGGCGTCATAGATGTCCGCCAGTTCATTGAGAAACAAGTCTTCAAGTGTTTTCATGTTGGTTGAGCTTTCTTGGATTGAGTTTGCCGGGACGCGGCCCGTTGGGTTCCCTCTGCTGAGAGCAAGGGGAGCGTTCATGGCCGGTTTCAGCGCTGCCATCATGCCGTACGGCCAAGTTCTCCTGCCATGGGGTGAAACCCTGCTTTGAGGACGGCCATGCCCGGCGCGCTTCTCTGGGGTGAACACCCTATGGCGCGGAGGCGGCGGGGTGGCCTACTTTCAAGGACATGATCCCTCAAGAAAAGCAGCTCAGCGAGCTGGCGGCACGCTATCTGGCGGGGCTGCGGGCGGTCGTCGCCCCGCGGGCGTCGGCGGAGGATCAGGCGGCGGCGTGGGAAGTGGGTGAGCAGGCGGCGGCGCTGGGGTTGGGAACGCTGGACTTGGCCAAAATCCACGAGCAGGCGCTGGCGGAGTTGATGCCGACAAGCGGTACGGCGTCCGGGAAGCTGCGGCTGACGGCGCGCGCCACGGTGTTTTTCAATGCCGCGCTGGGGCCGCTCGAGAGCCGGTCACTGGCGGCTCGGCGAGCCAGCGCGGGGCTACGGCAGGTGCAGCGGACGTTGGAGCAGCGGACACTCGCGCTGGCGGATGCGAGCCGGGATTTGAAGGCGGGCATCGCCAAACGGAAGGCTGCGGACGCCTCTCTGAAGGCCAGCGGGGCGGAGTCGGCGCGGCTTTTGAAGGAGTCACGGGCGCTGGAGGCGGCCTTGCGGGCGGTGACTCAGAAGCTCTATGCCACGCATGAGACGGAGCGGAAGAAGATGAGCCTGAGGCTGCATGAAGAAATCGCCATGACACTGCTGGGAATCCATGTTAGACTGCTGGCCTTGCGGAAGGAGGCCTCTGCCAGCCAGGCCCGGCTCAGCAGCGAGATCGCCATGACGCGGCGGCTGGTGAACCAGTCCGTGAAGACCATCAACCGCTTCACCCGGGAGTTCGGGATTCAAGATGAAACTTAAACTGCTCCATCTGACGAAACTTTACCGGGGGGCCCTGCGCAAGCATCTGGCGGACGGGGCCGCGTCGGACTTGAGCACGGCGCGCCGGCTGGGGGCGCAGGCGGTGGAGATGGGGCTGGAGACGCTGGACTTGGCGAAGATCCACGAGCAGGCGCTGCTGGACATGGTGCTGCCGCACCACTCCACCCAGGCCAGCGAGGGCACGATCCGGCATTGCGTGGCTTTTTTCGCGGAGGTGTCCACGCCGATGGAGGAGACGCACCGGGGCGCGCGGGAGGCCAATGACCACCTGAAGGTGATGCTGGAGACACTGACGGAGCGGACGATGGAACTGGCCACCTCCAACGAGGAATTGAAGCGGGAGATCTCCCGTCGGCGGCTGGTGGAAGACTCCTTGCGGATCAGCGAGATGACCACGAGCCGGCTGTTGAAAAAATCCCGCCAGATGCAGGAGGATCTGCGGCAGTTGTCCCGGCGTCTGCTTTTCGCGCAGGAGGAGGAGCGGCGGCGCATCAGCCGGGATCTGCATGACATCATCGCCCAGACGCTGACGGGCATCCACATGCGGCTGGCTGCGCTGAAGTTGCAGAGCACGGCCAGCACCAGGGATTTGCACCAGAAGATCGCCATCACGCAGCGGCTGGTGGAGAAGTCGGTGGACATCGTGCATCGCTTTGCGCGGGATTTGCGGCCCACGCTGCTGGATGACCTGGGGCTGATCCCGGCGCTGAAGGCGTACCTGAAGGGCTTCATGGAGCAGGGAGGCATCCGTGTCGCCCTGACCGCCTATGCCGGGGTGGAGGAACTGCACAGTGACACGCGGACTGTGCTCTACCGGGTGGCGCAGGAGGCGCTGGCGAATGTGGGGCGGCACTCCAAGGCCAGCTTGGTGACGGTACGCCTGCATGAGCGGAAGGGCGCGGTGTGCATGGAAATCCATGACAATGGGCAGGGCTTTGCCGTGGATGGGAAGCGGTTTGGCAAGGGGGGCAAACGGCTGGGCCTGCTGGGAATGCAGGAGCGGGTGGAGATGGTGGGCGGTACCTTTGGCGTGGAGTCCGCTCCGGGAAAAGAGACCACGGTGCGGGTCGAGATCCCGCCGCGCCCGCTAAAGCCTTCCAAGCCTCTGACTGCCAAGAAAAGAAAGACACCCCCCGCCCCAATCCCATGAAACCCATCACTGTCCTGCTGGCTGAAGATCACCTCATCGTGAGCGAGGGGCTGCGCGCACTGCTCCAGCATGAGGAGGACATCCAGGTGGTAGGGGTGGCGGGAAACGGCCGGGAAGCGGTGGAGATGGCGGCGCGGCTGCAACCGGACGTGATGGTGATGGACATCGCCATGCCGCTGCTCAACGGCATGGAGGCCACGCGGCAGATTTTGCAGGCGCGGCCGGAGGCGAAGGTGCTGATCCTCTCCGCCCACAGTGATGATGCGTATGTGGCGCTGGTGACGGCCATCGGGGCAGTGGGTTACCTCATCAAGCAGTCGGCGGCGCATGTGCTGCCGAAGGCGATCCGGAAGGCGCACCAGGGCAAGACCTGCTTCAGCCCCACCATCGCCAAACGGCTGAATCATCACCATCAAAAAGCGTATGCGCGCGGAGACCTGCGGCATGACCGGAAGGCGCCGCCACTGACCTCCCGGGAGATGGAGGTGCTGCAACTGGTGGCGGAGGGCAAGGCAAACAAGGAATCCGCGGCGGAGCTGGGCATCAGCATCAAGACGGTGGAGAAGCACCGCCAGAGCCTGATGGAGAAGCTGAACATCCACGACACCGCAGGGCTGACGCGGCACGCGATCGCCACCGGGATCATTGAGAGCAGCGTGCAGGTAACGATTCTTTGAAGGACTGCGAGAGAACCGCGCATGCCTGTGGGTGTTGGAAACAGGCCCATGGAGTGGCGCAACGCCAATATCTGGATACCTATTTTGAGTGATTTCAAGCCGGATATTCAGAACAGTTTCTTCATCTCGGTGAGGCGTTTCCACCAGTAGCAGAGGCGGCGCTTGGCGTTCGCACGGCCAGGATGTCGGTCTTCTCCTGCCAGATCGTGTTCCCCATCATTATGGGCGAAGGACGGGGCGCTCAATGCCCAGACGGATGAAAAGCGCGTCGGTGTTTCGCTCGAACTCCTCACTGGAAACCAGCTTCACCTTGCCCTCCTCGATGTCTTTGATCCGCGCATCAATCTCAGCATCCCACCCACGGTCTGCGGGCGAGTGGCTCTGCCGCGTCACCGGTTGGTTGCGGCAGAGCCAACGCACCCGAAACAGGAAAGCGAGGGTTCTAAAACCGGATCACAAAAGCGACGATCGGGCCGTAAGTGACGGTGTCGAGTTTGAAATCCGGTTTGTCGTAATCCACGCCCAAGGCGCGATATCCCAGGGCGACGGACATGTGGGGGGTGAAGTTGTAGCCAATGCCGACGATCGCCTGCCAAGTGAGTTCCGAGGCGGCGCCGAAGCCGCCGATGTCACCGGCAAACTGGAAGAACCAGTCTGAATTGAAATTGTAAATGCCGCGCAAACCGATGATGGGGTCGATCCAGTCTTCGCTGAGATCGAACCGCCTGCTGCTGTCCCGGTTGAAGCGTTGCAGGGCGGGCCGGTCAAAGCTCCGGGAGATGTGGACGTCGGTGTCGATGTCCACATACATCCAGCGGAAACCGGCGAAGACATCGAGCGCGAGTTTGTCTGTCTGCACGGCCCGGTATTGGGCGCGTACGGTGACGTACGCCTGCTCCTGTTCGAGGCTGAGCCTGCCGTCGATGGGGCCGAAGCTGAAAGTGGCGTCGTCGGAGAGTCGCGCATACACTACGTCCACGCCAAGGCTCCAGCGCCGGTAGCCGATTTCGAAATAGCCCATGTAGGCAAAGTCGATTTCACTCAGGGCGTCACTGATGCTGGTGTCGGCGGAGGTGATGAGACCGTTGATGCCGACGTCGCCATCGGTCGCGCTGATCCAGGTGTCAATGCCGGCCAAAAACCACCAGTCCTGCGTGGGTGGAGAGGTCGGGATGATCACGGATTTTTCCAGAGGAGTTCCGGCGAATGCAGGGATGGCGAGTGCCATGGCGAGGCTGCATGAGGCAATGAGTGTGAGGGATGATTTCATGAGATGATGTGCGGGTTGGCTGTTGATGTGACTGACGGTTGGGGTGTGAAGCAATGGGGCAAGGATGTCGATTGAACTGAGATGAAAATCAGCGCAGCGGACCGGGAAGGCCCTTTTCCTTGAGGCCAACCTGTCTGGCGGCAAGTTCCGCTTTCAGCCTGGGGGAAGCGCTGCCGGTAATGACGAGCTGGTGCCCGGTGATGGGAATCTGAAAATCGGCCTCTTGGATTTGTTGGAGAAAGGCGGCTGCGCCGGCTGTCCAACAGGCATAGTCCCATTCCAGCGGTACCACGACCACGCCGTCGGCGCGCAGGCAGACAGGCAGGCCCTGCAACGGATAAATCGCCGTGACCGGAGTGGTCTGATGGATGGCCGCCATCAAATGGGCGCTGCGCTCGAAGAAGAGGGCGTCAGCCTCATCGGTGGCCTGATTGGCAGCCTGCACGAAGCGATCCCGCCCCGTGACTCCCGGCATTTCCCGCAAGGCCGTGACCAGATCGGCCTGATAAGTGGGGGAGTAGGCACTGTTGTTGAGGAAAGCGGTGATGTCCGTCGCAGGAATACCCATCTTCTCAAGCGTCTCCTGATGCAGGCGGCGAAGATCGCCGGGGCTGTGATCGAGCACCGACTTGGCGGCCATGTCACTGACCTGAACGCCTGTGATCACCGACCCGGCGGCGCCGCCGACGGGAGCGAGCGCGACAGAGAGGGTGAGATTGCCTGCATAGGCCGCCCAGACGATGCCGTTCAATTCTTTCTGAAACATCTCATTGGAGGAATAAGGATCCACGCCCAGTTTGGCGGCCATTTCACGCTTCGCTTTGGAGAAGCCGATGGCGCTTTCCATCGTGTTGTCCTCATACGGGCTTGGCTCGCGTCCCTCGGTGGCTTCCGTGATGGCCTGCCCTGTTCGATTGAGGAATTTGAAAATGCCTTTGGGAACTCCGGTGATGGTCTTGACCGGATGCGTGGCAAGATTTCCCGCGAATTTGAGTGGGCTTTTGGCGGCTGCTTCCAGGGCCTTGCCGTAGGTTTCGCTTTTTGATATTTCCCGCAGTTTTGCGATGGCGTTGATCTCGGCAACACGTTTGACAAGCTCGGAATTCCCCTCGGCATAGAAGACCCCGAATTCCGAGTCGAGCGTGTAAGAGTTGCGCCCGGCATAGGTGGGCACTTCCGGCCGCACCGTGTGGTGGGAGCCCTGGGCATATTGCGGCAGCAGAATGGCGGCGGCGTCAAGCACAGGCGGCGATTCGAAGTCTCCGGCACCGGCGATGGGAACCGGCGGGGGAGGTGTCCCAGCCGGCTCCGCTTGCGGCGGCGCAGGGAGAGGGGGCAGAGTGACGTCCGCCCGGAGCGGCTGCGCGGTCATGCCGGCGGCGACTGCGGAAAGGGCTGAGATGAGTGAGAGGCGAAGGTTTGGAGTCATAAGCGGATGGATGCGGGAGTTCGGGTCTTTTTGCCGGAAGAGATGCCCGCATGAAGTCGCAGGATGCGCTTCACTTCGGCAATCGCTTCGGGCGAATGGTGGGAGTTATGATTGTGAGGGACGATCAATTCGGATTCGGCGCCGGAGAGATGCGAGCTCCAATACGGCACCACACCGTCGCTGCTGTTGGGTGTGTCGCCGCGGCCCCGGTCGCCGATGATGGAGTGATAGGGAATTCGGGGATCAATGGGGATTTTGTTGATCTCTTTGATGAAACGGTTGTTCGGGGCCAGCGTGTCGATGCTGTTCGGCATGGTTTTGAGATGAAGCGCGGAAGGGTCCAGGGTCATCACCGAGAAGACGGAGTCCCTGATGTCCGCCGCCAAGTTGGGTATCCTGATCAAACGGGACGCGAGACGCCCTATCCAATTGGAAGCGATCTCGCTGCCGCGGTGAGGCCCGCAAATGAAGATGGATCTGGAGACATCCGCGCGGCTGTTGAAAATGAGGGTATCCTTGAGGATGCCGGCGCTGGCTCCTTGAAAGGGGGTGTCCTCTGGCGGTCTGCCAAAATACTTGAGCCAGAGACGGTCACCCACGTCGGTAATCATGAGCCGGCTGATCAGGCTGCCCATGCTATGGCCGATGAGAACCATGGGTTTGTGGCCGGGAAGAGCTTTGGCCATAGAGTCCATTTCCTTGCGCAAAAGCGCTGCGGAGTATGGATAGGCATAGCCGCTGGGATAACTGAAGACCCAAACTTGATAGTGGCGGCGGATTTCTCCGTCCTGGCGCAACGCATTGATCATGGGAATCCAGGTGGCGGGGGTGCTGTCGAGTCCGTGAATAAAAACAAGCGGGATTTTACCGGGAGAATAATCCTGGAAGCGGGTCAACGCCGCGGTTTTGCGATAATGTTCCGGCCGCAGCAGACGCACGAGCCCGAGTTTCTGCGGGTGAGTCTCGGTCATGAGCAGGGAAAGCGGCGCGGTGAAATCGGCGGCCAGCGGGAGGCGATGGCCGTCGATGACCACAGTGTCACTGAGCAGCGGCTCATAAAGTTCGATCTCAGCCCTGCGCCCTTGGAAGCGGACGAGGGCGGTGATGCTCCCATAGATGTGTTTAGCCAAATGCTGGTTTTTATAGTCTTTCGCATCATGCCTGCCAATAGCGACCAAGGCCGCGCCGATGCCTTCGGCTTCGCTGCGGGTTTGGAAAAATTCCCCTCCAACTTGGAGAGTGTCGGCGGGGATCAATTGATAGTTCGAAGGATCGCGGTTGACATCCTTCCTGGGGTTGTCACTGGCATGGTAGGAGAGAAGGTAACTTTTCGCGGGACCAGGAATTTGAAGCGTCCGGTTCCAGGGATCGAGACCGTTGCTTTGGATCACCTCCAGCACGCGCGCGACGGAAAAATTGTAGGCTTGCAACGCCAGTTTGTCTGATGGGTCACGACGCAATACGGCAGCGCTTTGCTCGGCGCCCGCAAGATAACAGCCGAGGGCCTCGAGAGGAGCCTTTTTCGCCAAGCGGCGGCCCTGGGCCACGTAAGCTTCCATGGAGGCGAGCGTGCCAGAAGCCGGGGCTGATGGTCTGAAGACCGCCTCGTGCCGCCCGACCCTGGCCAACGGCGAGCAACCGGCAAGCACCAGAATGAAACACCATGCCAGCAGCAGGCGGAACGGAGTTTGCGTTCGCGCCTGGAAATCGGCCTGCCGCCGGGATGCGTCCGGAAAAGTGCGCATGAGTCCCGGGATCATTCTGGAATGATTAGGCTAAATAGAAATTGCAGTTGCCATTCAGCGCCGTAATCAGGTTTTTCCACATTGTAGTATGCCGAAATGCCAAATTTGACCGGCATCCTCCCCAAGCGGGCCATCTGAGAGATGCCACCGCCGAGCGGAACGGTCCAACGCTGGCCGCCGCCGGCCTCCCAATCCGCGGTGATGACAGGGCTGAAGCTGAGGGCAAGCCCTCTGCCGAGGTTGTAATTGATGAAAGGCTGCGCGGTCATCAGGTTGACATCCGTATCCGTCCAGCCGCCGATGGAGAAGACGTTGTTGGCCAGACCTCCGATGACCCAGGGGCCGTGTTTATAAACGACTACTGCTGAAGGGCCGACACCCCACTGCCCGCTGCCGAGACGGTGATCGGTTGCGGTGGGGATCTGCCACACAGGGCCGATGCCCCAGGTGACTTTACTCTTTCCGGCGGGAGCCAGCCAAGTGGTCAGGACGGTGTCTCCGAGCCCAAAGACATCACTGCCGTCCGGCAGCGGTTGATCAATCACTGGAAGCACTGTGCGCGTCAGCAGCTTCCAATCCTCATTGATCTGGATGGGAATGACGGGCTGGATGTCGAGAATGTATTGCATGTCTTCACCGGGACCGGCGCCGAAGTTGAAGTAGTTCAGGAAAGGCACGGTGATGATCTCCGAGGTGGGGTCTTGAGTTTTCTTGGCCAGTTCGGTCAGATCGTGCTCGCCTGCGGCGGAAGGATCAGCGGACCAGACAGATAGAGCGAAGCTCAGGCTCAGGATGATGCCGGCGCAAAGCGTGGAGGTGGCTGTTTGTTTCATGATATGTTGGAATGAATTCAGGGTTGATGATGAAATGTCTGTGGCACCGGGCGGTCTGTTTCAGGGAGGGGCTTTTCAATCGATGTCCATCACACGGTCAAACCACATCTCATCGCGTTCCTCGCGGGCTTCGATGCGCATCTTGCGACGTTCGTTGTAGCGTTCATAGGCTTCGTTTTCTTTGCGGAGACGCTTTTCGAGTTCTTCGTTGCTGACGCAGCCGGCCAGCAGGCATGGGCAGAGGATCAGCAGCAGGTTTTGCCGAATCGGAGACTTTTTCATAAGGCGGGCGGGTTGAGAGGAGCGAGCGGCACGGGACGGAAAAAAGACCGGTTTTTCCACCAAAGCAGGAGTCCGGAGACAACAGCGGGCAGGATGAGCCACGCCTTGGCTGAATGCCGTGCGAAGACGGCTCCGGAGGCATCTTCCATGGCGGGGATGGAGCCTTCCACTTCGAGGACTCTTTGCGGGAAGCTGACGGTGCTGAGCTGCTTGGCGTCGAGATCAAACCAAGTGAGTCGAGTGGGCGGAATGACAAAACTGCCGGGCCGCTGGCAGACATAGGTGATGGTTTCGCGGCGCAGGCCGGTGAACTGGCCGCGGTCATCATGGTCGAGGATTTCGGGAGCTTTGTGATAGATGCCGAGGCCGTCAACATCCGGCACGGGGAATGGCGGGAAGACCATGGCGGGCACATCGGGCGCGGTGAAGGTGATCGTGCGGGTGAAGGCGGCGCCGGGTTTGGCGGTGGCTTTGCCGGGTTCAGGATGCCAGATTTCGCGGGCTTCGAGATGGCGCGCGCTGATGATGGAGCCGAGCTTTTCCGCGCCTGGGGGAAGTTTGACGGTGAAGGGAAGCTGCGGAGTTTTGAGCGAAGCCAGAACGGCGTCTTTGTCGAGCGGGTTGCGCTTGAAGCGGAAGTGTACGCTGAAGGGGGCGATGGTTTGTGCGCCGGCCTGTCTAGCGAAGACGGAAAGCTCGTGTCGCTGCACGGTGTAGGAGACGCCATTGATGTTTTCTGTGCTGAGGAGGGGGCTGCCCTCGGCAGGCAGCAGCAGGAGGCCGGAAAGATCGGGAAGGTCAAAGCTTGGGACGCCTGAAAAGTAACCGGGCGCAAGGAGATCAACGACAAGAGGAAGACGCTCTCCGGTCCAGAGAGTGTCTTGAGTGCCAAACGAGGCGCGGATTTGAGGCTCCTGGGCGCTGGCGGTGCAGAGCAACAGCAGCAGCGGCATCAAGGCGTGCAGCGCGCGTGCGGCCAGAGACGGGAAATGTTTCCCCATCCAGCGCGGGATCTCTGTACTTGGAAATTTCATGGGCGGCCCTCCTTCGCGGCTTGGTAGGCGAACTTGGCCCTGAGGAAATCACCGGGGGTGGTCTGCACCCGGCGCAGCCAGGAAGCGCGGAGGGCGTCATCGGACATCTCTTGCGTTGCCATGTCCTGGACTTGGCCTTTCTGGTCTCCGCCTTTTTGATCGAACACGATTTTGTCAGGATCGTAAGCGCCGGCTTGCTCTTGTTGCCGGGTTTTGTCATCCACGCTCATTTTATCGCGGCGGGCGATAGCGAGAGCTTTGTTGTCGAGCGCTTCCTGCCAGCCGGCATGGAAATGAAGCGCGCGGTCATAGCTGTCGATGGCGGTGTCATATTGGCCGTGCATGAGCCAGGCATTTCCCTGATTGAAAGCCCCGGTGGCGCCGGGCACACGGGCGAAGGTTTTGGCTGCGTCTTCGAAGTCGCCGTTGCGGTATTGCGCGATGCCGATGCGGATGGGGTCCGTGTAGGTTTTGGCGGCTTCGGCGAATTGGTGATGGCGGAAAAGAGCATCGCCGCGTTGATTGGCGGTGCGCCAGAAGTTGGGGTCGCGCAACGAGCCGATGACCAGAGCGAGGGCAACCGCAAGCAGTACGGGCAGCGTGAAGAACTTTGGATGGGGAGGCCCCCTTCCAACGATCTTTGCGTTCTCTGTGGTTCGAGTCATCATGGCTTGGCGGCGGTGGGAGTCATCCAGCCGCGGCGGAAGAAGGGCAGCAGCAGGAAGACTAACAAGGGGGTGAGCCAGTAGCCGCTTTCTTCCCATCGGTTGCTGGATTCGGCGGCGGCGGTGGTGGAAAATTTGGCGAAACGAGAGAGGACGGTTATATCGTGATCGTCCGGCGTGAGTGGCACGATGCTGGCGTTAACAGCTTGGGCGTTTTGGCGCAGGGCGCTGAGTTCATCACCGTCGTTCAAGGGGGGCAAAAGCCGCACGGGAACGCCGGATTGCCGGCGCCACTTTTTCAGAGCGACATTCTGCTCGGCGGCGATGCCATCGGTGATCCAGAGAATGGAGCCGCCGGTGTCCGCAAGGGTCTGGCCGGCGAGTTTCAAGGCATCCACGGCGGCATCTCCATCCACGGGCATGATCTTGGGATCGAGCGCTTGGGCAAAAATATTGATGATGCCTTCATCGGTGGTGGCGGGCATGACCACATGAGCGCTTCCGGCATAGGCGATGAGCGATGTTTTGGCGCCGCGGCGTTCGGCCAGCAGATCGTGGATTTTTTGCGCGGAGCGCGTCAGGCGATCAGGCTGTACGTCTTCCGTTTTCATGGAAGGCGACACTTTCACGACGATGGCCAAAGCGGCGGTGTCATCGGCAAAGGGCGCGGGTTCGCGGCGCCACGCTGGCCCGGCGATAGCGATCACAGCCGCGGCCCAGCCGAAGGCGATGAGATGCAGGGGGGTGACGCGCTGGCGTTGGCTGTCCTGTCCGCCAAGCAGATGGGGCAGCAAATGCGGAGCAATGATGCCGTGCCATTTCTGCGAGGCATTCTGACGCCGGCGCAAGGCCATGAGCAGCAAGGCCGCGGGAACGAGCGCCAGCAGCCACCAGGGGCGGATGAAATGGAAGGTGGGAAGGAACGCGATGAAGGGGGCGGCGGCGGCGAAAGCGGCCGCGGGAACCGCCGGAGAGCCGGAGCGGACTTCCCGGCGGGCCAGGAGTTGCAAAGCCTGTTGCAGCAGGGTGATGATGAACCCCGCGGCAAGGGGCTGCCAAAACACATCGCGGCGCGGACGGTGGGTGATCGTTTGAGCCTTGCGGGTTTCGATTTCGTCTAGCCGTTTGTAAATAGCATCGAGCTGCCCGTGGTCGGCGGCGTGGGAGTATAGGCCGCCGGTGGTGGAGGCGGCGCTTTGGAGAGCATCCACGTCGAGCGCTTCTTCGCCCGCCGCCTGGGGATCGCCGACGGCCACGGTGTGAATGACGATGCCTTTGTCCCTGGCGATCTGCGCGGCTTTGGCTGGAGGGACCTTGCTGGCGGTGTCGTTGCCATCGGTGAGGGCGATGAGCACGCGCTCCTTCACTTGGCTGCGGTCGAAGACGGTGATGGCGAGTCCGAGAGCATCGCCGAAAGCGGTCTGCGGGCCGGCCATTTTGACCTGGGCCTCGTCGAGCAGTTGGCGGCAGACGTTGAGATCCTCGGTGAACGGCGCCTGCACAAAAGGAGCGCTGCCGAAGAAAATCAATCCCACACGGTCACCCTGGCGGCGGGCAAGAAAATCATCGAGCACTTCCTTGACGGCGGTGAGCCTGTCCACGGTCTCTCCTTTGGCGTTTTTGAAATCCCTGGTTTCCATGGAGCCGGAGAGATCCACGGCCAGCAGCAGATCACGCACGGGAACCTCTTTGCTGATGGCGGGCTCGATGATCTGCGGACGCGCCAGAGCCAGCACGGTACACACCCAGCAGAGGATGAGGACGGGCGTGCGCCACCAGCCACCGCGCGGGATGACCGAGCCGCCAGCAGGCCGCTGGCCGCTGTCAGCCGCCAAGCGATCAAGAAACGGCACCCCCAGCCCCTGCCGCGCTTCGCGATGCGCGGGCGCCAGCCGCCACACCAGCAGCGGGAGCGGCAGCAAGAGAAGAAGCCAGGGATGGGCAAGTGTGAGCATCAGGGCGCGGGTTCGACGTGATGATGTTTGATCCAATACAGTGCCGCGGCCCGGAGTTCCCGCGTCTGTGTGTCATCAAGTGAAGCGGCGGCGCAGGCGTCGTAAGCGGCGGTTTCCAGGACGGCCCCCGGACCTTGGGAGAAGGCCAGCGTCCTGCCGCTGCGATCAAGAAAAGCCTGCCATTTCATGCCGGTGAGCGAGGCGACCTGCTCGCGCGGCCAGGCAGAGAGGACGGCGCGTTTGAGCAGCTCCGCCAAGGCGGCGGGGGCCGGCGCCGCATGGCGCAGCACGGCAAGCGCCTCCCGCCGGTAGCGGTTGCGCTGCCAGTGAATGACGACTCGGAATAGCAGCGCTGCCAGGAGAAACCCGGCCAGGGCAAGCACCCAATGCCATGCTGGCGCGGGCGGCCAGAACGGCACGGCCGCGGGGACGATCACGTCGTGGAGGTTTTGCAGGCTGGCGGGATCGGCGTTCATGAGATTATTTTCTGGCTGCGCCGAGCTGACGGCGGAGCTGGCTGGCGGTGGGCTCGGCTGCGCTGAGCGGCAGAACCGGGATTTCACGCTGGAGGAGGAACTTGCGGGCGGCGGCACGCTGGGCGGAAAAGGAGGCGTGAAATTTTTGCCGCAGACGGCTGCTTGAAGTGTCTATCTCAATTTGCCGCCAGCCGTCCCCGAAAACGAGGGAGCCGGCGTCGGGAAGCGCGGATTCCAACGGGTCGTGGATGAAGAAAAAAAGCACGTCGTTATGCCGGGCGATGCGGGTGAGAAGAGCGCTTGTTTCGTCGCTGCGACCGGCGCCGTCACTGATGATGCCGATGAGGAAATCGTGCTTGGCCAGCCGCTCCACGCGGCGAAGAACTTCATTGAACATGGCGGGATTGGCGTGGATGCCGGCGCCCAGGGAGAGGGCATGGTTTTGTTTCAATACCGCGTGCAGGATGCGCATGGCGGCGCTTTGGCTGCGTTGGGGGCGTATTTCCTCGATGCCGGCATCGTTGAAGACAAGGGCGCCGATGCGATCCTTCTGGGCCAGCACGCGCCAGACGGAAAGAGCGGCTGTTTCGGCGGCGGTGACGGATTTCATGTTCTTCACGCTGCCGAAGAACATGGTGACGCGCTGGTCCACGAGCAGCAGCACACTGCGCTCGCGCTCCTCGGTATAAACGCGGCTGTACGTTTTGCGGGTGCGCACGGTGGCTTTCCAGTCGATCTGCCGGATGTCGTCGCCGGGTTGATAGCGCCGCAGTTCATCGAAGTTCAACCCGCGGCCGCGCAGGCGGGAGGCGTGGCGGCCTGCCAGCAGCGACTGCACCGGCTGGCGCGGCAGCAGGCTGAAACCGCGTGTCCGGTTCCGCAGCTTGGCCAGATCTTCCAGAGAGACATAAACTCCGGGAACCGGCAAGTTTGACACCGGTTGGCGGGAGACGGGCAGGGCGCTGTGTTCGATGATATCGGTTGTTTTCATGGCTCGGGATGCGCGGCGAATTTCGGTCATGGCACGGCGACGAGTTTTAGGACTTCATCCAACACGGTGTCTTTGGTGATGCCCTCGGCTTCGGCCTCGTAGGCAAGGATGAGACGGTGGCGGAGGCATGGATGCAGGATGGCTTGCACATCGGACGGAGTGGCTGTGCCGCGGTCATCGAGCCAGGCATGAGCGCGGGCGGCGCGATCCAGGGCAAGCGTTCCACGCGGGCTGGCGCCGACTTTGATCCACCGGGCGAGCGCCGAATCTTTAAAAGCGCCTGGACGGCGGGTGGCGGCGACGAGGGAGACGATGTATTTCTCGACGGTCTCCGAAACCTGCACGGCGAGAACCTCCCGGCGCGCGTCAAGGACGGTTTGGGAGGGAATCTGGCCGCCGGTTTCCGGAGAGGTTCCGGCATCCTCTTCGCGGACAAGCCGGAGGATTTTGAGCTCGTCCTCATCGTTCGCGTAATCCACGAAGATGTGGAGGAGGAAGCGGTCCATCTGGGCTTCCGGCAGCGGATAGGTGCCTTCCTGCTCGATGGGGTTTTGGGTGGCGAGCACGAGAAAAAGCTCGGGCAGCTTGTGAGTCTTGCCGGCGACGGTCACCTGTCGTTCTTCCATCGCTTCCAGCAGCGCGGATTGCGCTTTCGCGGGCGCGCGATTGATTTCATCGGCGAGGATGAGGTTGCCGAAGACCGGCCCTTGCTGGAACTTGAACGTCCCGCCCGCGCCTTCGCCGGTGTAGATTTCCGTGCCAGTGATGTCGCTCGGCAGCAGATCGGGCGTGAACTGGATGCGCCGGAACTCGCTCTCCAAATGCTTGGCGAGCGTCTTGATCGTGCGCGTCTTGGCGAGGCCGGGCAATCCTTCCATGAGCAGGTGACCATTGGCAAGCAGCGCGATGAGCAACTGCTCGACGACCGCATCCTGCCCGATCACCGCGGCGGCGATGCGTTGCTTGAGGTCGAGGATTTGATCGCGGGCAGTCATGTCATTTTGTGTTTCTTTCTTCTCTCCTGTTCCCCTCCTCGAAACCATTGCCGAATCGGCGATGGAGGACGAGATCACGCGCCGCTCTCAAGGCTCTGCTTCGTGAGTTGATTGATTTCTCCAGGATCATGCCGGCCATGTTGCCGAGGGGGTTCGGTTGCATCAGGGTTTTTTGATTTCGGGAATCTTCACCGCGCCTGGCGGCATCTCCGGCGATGGCAGGCGCACTAGCAGCCAGGTCTGGGTGCTGCCGGTGCCGAAGTGGACGAAGACGCTGGCGACATCGTTTTCGAGGTTCGAGAAACCAGTTTCATAGACCGTGGTCGTCACGTCGCCGACGTGCCACGCGAGGCGTTGCGTCTTTTTGTCGAGCTGTCCGGCCACGGGTTGATCATCGCCGGTCATCACGTTTTTGTAAGCGCCGGCGACGAGGCCGTCCTTGTCCACGCTGAGCTGGAAGAACATGACCGCATCGCCCTGCTCCTGCTGCGTGAGCGCCCACACGGCCAGCGGCAGCCACGTCTCCGGCTGGCCTTCCGCGGCAGGCGCGGGCACGGGCACTTGCTCGACCGGCGGCGAAGCCAGCGCGATCGCTTGCTGCCGCGCGGTGGTCGCGTCGCCGGAGGGTTGGCCGTTCACGTAATAGGTGTCGCCTTCGTAAATGACGGTCGTGCCTGGATCATACACGACCGGCTGCGATGCGACGCTCGCGCCGAAGAACGCTCCCGCCGCGGCCCACGCGAACGGCTTCCACCACCACCATGGCGACGTGTTCACGCTGACGTTGATGCCGCCGGGCGGTCCCCACCAGCATGCGCCCCACCAGTGGTTGTCGAAAAAGTCGTTGTGCCAGTCGTCGAGATGATCCCAGACTTCCTCACAGCGGTCCTTGCGGAAATCGAGGACGTCATGGCGCCAGTTCCAGTATTCATCAGAGCCGAAGCGCGAGGCCCAGCCGCTCTCGTTCCAATGCTGGTTGATGTTGTTCCAATTGTTGGTCCGGTTGAGCTGGAAGTTGTTGATGTTGGTGACGTGTTCGTTATGCCAGTCGTTTCGCTTGTTGTGGAAGTCGATGTCACGATCGTTCCAGCGATCCGGGCGATCCGGTCTCCATTGGGTGCCGCTGCCACCTTGTCCAGGGCGTGACGGGCGGAGGCCGTCACCGGGTCTCCATTGGGTGCCGCTGCCGCCTTGTCCAGGGCGCGACGGGGGGAGACCGTCGCCGGGTCTCCACTGCGTGCCGCTGCCGCCTTGTCCAGGACGCGACGGGGGGAGGCCGTCGCCGGGTCTCCACTGCGTGCCGTTGCCGCCTTGTCCAGGACGCGACGGGGGGAGGCCGTCGCCGGGTTTCCATTGGGTGCCGCTGCCGCCTTGTCCAGGGCGTGACGGGCGGATGCCATCACCGGGTTTCCATTGCGTGCCGCTGCCGCCGGCGCCGGGGTGATCGAAGTGGAATCCGGCGAAGTCTCCGCCCTGGTCCGGGAGTTTCCCGCTCGGATGGTCCGGCTTGATGTCAGGGCGTTTGAAATCGGGCCGCCGTGTGCCGCTGCCGCCACCGCCGAGACTCGGCAACGCGCTGCTGCTGCCCGACGGGTGATGAATCCCTTCACCACCACCGCCGGGCCGCGACGGAGGCTTCGCGGGCTTTTGCACTGGCAGCCGGCTGCCGCCGGACGGCGGGTGGGACGGCGGGTGCCCACCGCCGCCTGCCGGATGAAAGCTCGCCGCGTGTCCGCTGGGCGCGTGGGACTGCGGGTGCCCGCCGCTGCTGCGATGAATGCCACCGCCGAGTCTGCCGAATGCCGCAGATGCAAGCGTCAGCGCGCAGAGTGCGCACAGGCTGAAAATGGATTTGCCGTTCATGACGAATTCCTCCGTTAGGGTTGCCGGTTCGCGACACGGATTACCTCGACCTTGTCGAGATTCGGCAGCGCCTCGCCGCCGGACTGCCGGTTGATGCTCTCCCATGTGAACTTTTTGTCGTCGATGTGCGTGATGACGTGCTGCGCCGTCGAGACGCTGCCATCCGGCGCGGTCGCCTTCGCATGCACGAGCCATTTGTTCCCTTCCCGCCGCCACAGTCCCTCGCCGAAGCCACCCGCGCTGTCGAAAACCCACGAGCGCACCTGTCCCGACGTGGCGTCGTAACCGATGAGTTCCGTGCCCTCGACCGGTTCCTCGTTTTCGCGTGTGACGGTGAATGAACGGCGAAGGAAGCTGCCGTTCTTCGTCCAATCCACGCGCGTCTCGACCTTGGCGCCGGACGACTTGTCCTGCCACGAGCCGGCCATCCAAGCGAGTTCGCCGAGCGCCTGCGCCGCGGCATCGGGCGCGGCATCGGGCGCGGCGAGCGCCGTTTCGGTCAGATCGGCGATCAGCCACTTGCCGGCTTTCTTCACGTAAGTCACGGTGTAGCGCGTCATCCCGTCGCCGACGGCGGACGTGCCGTCTTCGATCAACACATCGGGCGTGAGAAAGCGCGCCGCATCGATCGACAACGCGAGCTTCGCGCCTTTGTTTTTCACGAAAAAAGCCGCCAGCTCGTCTTGGATCGCCGCGCGTCCGGTTGCGGAGCCGTCATCGGCATGGAACCGCGCGTCTTCCGCGTAGAGCGCGGCCACGGCCTTTGCATCGCCTTTGTTGAATGCGGCGAGGTAGGCGTCCGCCTGTTCTTGCGAGGCCTTCAGCGCGTCGGATGGAGCGGCGTCCTGCGCGAACGCGAGCGCCGGGAGGAGTGCTGCCGCGAGCGCGGCGGCATGAAGTTTCATCGATTTCATGGAAGTTTTCGGGTTTGAAATCTCTCGTTCCCGCCCTCGAAACCGTGGCCGGAATCGAGAGCGAGGGACAAAGTGAGATGCGAGTTACCTGCCTTTGGTGCCGGCCTCGAGTTTGTCGATAATCTGATCAATGGAGAAGCTCGCGGGACGCTGACGCGGGGGGAAGTCCTTGTAGGTCGCCAGATACTTGCCAACCTTGGCCACTGCCGGCAGGATCAAGTAGGCGCGCTTCATAAACCAATCCTCGTAGTTGGCCGCGTTGTCCCACGCCTCTTCGTAGGGGTCCGACTTGAGGTCGATGGCCAGTGGCGCGCGGAGCGAGGTCAGCGGATTGCGCCAGACGGCCATGCCTTTGGCGTCCTGCCGTTCGAAGATGAATTTGAAGCGATCGTCTCGGAAGGCCATCAGGTCGCCGTCGTCGCTGAAGTAAAAGAACTCGTGACGCGCGCCCTTGTCGGACTTGCCGGTGAGGTAGTCGAGCTGGTTGTAACCGTCGAGGTGGACCTTGAAGGTCTTGTCCCCGGCCGAGACACCCTTGATGGCGTTCTCGCGCAGGCTGGGATCACCACCGGCCGCGGCCACGAGGGTCACCAGCCA
>CAZNKC010000029.1:0-37678 GCA_964573315.1 uncultured Verrucomicrobiaceae bacterium
ACCAATGGGCGAAAATCACCGAAAATCGTGCCGAATCCGCGAAGTCGGGTTAGGTTTATCTCAATAACCGCCGAAGCGAACAAGATGTACAGCTAGATGCACACGGAAGAATGGCTCCCGCCTTCAAAAACGGGGCTCAAACCGTATCCGGGTCGATTCCCAATTCCCGCAGGCGCGCCGCCAGCCGGGCCGCTTTCTGCGCTTCCGCCTCCGCGCGCTTGGTTTCAGTCTCGGCGCGTCGAGTTTCATCTTCAGCGCGTTTGGCCTCCGCCTCCGCTCGCTTGGCCTCTGCCTCCGCGCGCCGCGCGATCTCCCGCTGCGTTTCCATCAAACGCCCGTCCGGTCGCCTCACCCACAGCTTGCCCGCTTCATCCAGGCCGAACACCATGCCCAGCAGCGCGCTTTTCCACGTGCCGTCCGCCTCCGCGAACTTCTGCATCAAACCCTGATCCCCGCTGCGGGCGAACAGCCTCAGCTTTCCCCGCCGGTAGTCATACACGAAAAATTCATCACACCCCATCTCCGAGTAAAACTCCAGCTTGTCCATCATCTCCTCCGCCGTGTTGCTTTTGGAGACAAACTCAAAAACCACGTTCGGCTGACGGCCGTTTTCCTCCCACTGTTTGTAACTGGAGCGCTCTCCCGCCGGATGGTCCAGCACCACCATCACGTCCGGCGCCTTGGAGATGTCCGGCCGGCCCTCCACCGGATACCACAGCAGGTCCGCCGCGATGAAAACATCCTTGCGGTCACCGTACCAATCCTCAAGTCCGTTCTTGAGGAAGGTGATCCATTTCAAGTGTTCAGTGTCGTTGCTCAAAGGCTCCCCATTGTCCACGGGATAGACGATCCGCCCGGCTTGGTCGGTTTCAAACGGAGTCGTCGGCGGACGCAGAATCATGCTTACATTCTGCCATCCGGGCGGGCGCGAGTCAAGCCGCCTGCCGGCTTGTTCAGAGAGGCCTGAGTGGAGAGATTTTTGGATTCCGATGCGCGTCCTGCTCCCCGCATCAGCGCGCGGGCCTCCAGAGAGGAATTCCCTCCTCCTTCAGCCCGGTTCCGGCCCTCTTTATTCCCCGGCCAGCCCCTTTTACAAAGACCTGACAAGAGGATGTCTTGCTTTTATTTCAATTACAATTATCATAATTACAATATTAATTATCTGGCGATCTTTCTCTCTTTTTTCAGCCTTGTTTGGGTCTTGTCCGCCGCCCCAAACGGCAGGGCTGGCCGGGGAGGGCAGGGTCGCCGGAGCCGCCTCCCATGACCCTCCCGTCCACTCTGAAATGCCTGCTGTTTTTCCCGACGCTCTGCCTGGGTTTGAAGCCTGCGGCGGCGCAGCAGACGGGCAGTTTGCAGCAGGCGGTGCTGCCGCCGCCGGGCACGCCGCAGGAGGCCGCGACACTGGGCGTCAGCACGGCCGCGAATGCCACCTATACCGTGGCCGGGGCGCCCTTCGATGACATCGGCGCGCAGGACTCCGGCGTGGTCAAGGTGTTCGACACGGCCACGGGCGCTCTGCTCTTCGTGCTGGCCAATCCGAGCCCGCACGCCTTCGACTACTTCGGCTACGCGGTGGCGCTTTCCGGCAGCAAAGTGGTGGTGGGAGCCTATCTGGACGACGCCGGCGCCCTGAACACCGGCATCGCCTACGTCTATGACCTCGCCGGCGCCCATCCCACGCAGCCGCTGCATGTGCTGCACAACCCCGCGCCCAGCGCGACGGACCAGTTCGGCTTTGCGGTCGCCGCATCCGGGCAGTTCGTGGCGGTGGCGGCTCCGTTGGAGGATCAGAGCGCGGTCAATTCCGGCACCGTCTATGTCTATGACATGGGCTCCGCCACGCCCGCGCAGCCGGTGCTCACGATCCACAATCCATCGCCCGTGGCCGCCGACCAGTTCGGCTACGCCATCGCGCTCGATGGCAGCCATCTGCTGGTGGGCGTGCCGCAAAAGGACATCGGCGCGACGAATGCGGGCAGCGTGGAACTCTTCAACTTGGCGGGCGCGAATCCGGCGGTTCCAGTCGCTTCCCTGCCGAATCCGCATCCCGCCAGCGCCGACAACTTTGGCAACGCGGTGGCGATTCACGGCAGCCGCTTCGTGGTGGGGGCGGCTCTCGACGACGCCACCGCGACCAATTCCGGGCGGGCTTATGTCTATGACTTCAGCGGCGGTTATCCCGCGACTTTCTCCCTGGTGCTGGAAAATCCCACCCCGGCCCCCGACGACCAGTTCGGCTACGCGGTGACCCTGCACGGCGCCAAGGTGGTGGTGGGCACGCCCTACGACGACACCGGCGCGGTGGACTCGGGCCGCGCTTATGTCTATGATTTGAATTCGGCCACGCCGGCGCAGCCCGCCGTGACACTGGCGCGGACCGTGCCGGCGGTCGGAGATCGTCTTTCCCTGTCCCTGGCCATCCACGGCAACCGCGTGGTGGCCGGCGTGCCTTATGACGACACCGGCGCGCCGAACACCGGCAGCTTGGCGGTGTTCGATCTCGGCGGCGTTTCCCCCGGCGTGCCGGTGGCGTACCTGCGCAGCCCCAGCCCGTCCTCCGGAGATCTCTTCGGCTCGGCCATCGCCATCTCCGGCACACGCATGGTGGTGGGCGCGCGCCTGGAGGACACGGGGGCGACCAATGCCGGCAGCGCCTTCGTCTATGAACTGGCCGGACCGTCGCCGGCGACGCCCTCCCTGATCCTGCGCAATCCCAACCCCTCCAATGGCGACGAGTTCGGGCACGCAACCGCCATCTCCGGCTCCCGCGTGGCGGTGTCCGCGCCCTACGCCAACCCCGGCGACATCAACGACGCAGGCACCGTCTATGTCTATGATCTGCAAAGCGCCACACCGCACCTGCCGGTATTGGTGCTGAACAATCCGGAGCCGGCGGGAAGCGACCAGTTCGGCAGCGCGCTGGCCCTGTCCGGCGACCGGCTCGCCGTCGGCGTGCGTCTGGACGATGCCCTGGCCGCCAACTCCGGCAGCGCCTACGTCTATGACCTCGCCTCCGCGACGCCCGGCACGCCCTGGCTGACGCTGCGCAATCCGACTCCGGCGATCAGTGATTTTTTTGGCCGCTCGGTGGCGCTGCACCAAAACGTGCTGGTGATCGGCGCCTCGGCCGACGACACCGGCGCCACCGATGCCGGCAGCGCTTATGTCTATGATCTCACGAGCGCCGATCCCGGCACGCCCGTGCTGACGTTGAACAATCCCGCGCCGGCGGCCGGGGATCAGTTTGGTTTCTCGGTCGCTGTGTCCGGCCCCATCATCGTGGTCGGCGCCAACACGGATGACGTCGGCGCGGCGGATGCCGGCAGCGTTTATGTTTATGATTTGACCAAGCCCGATCCATCCCTGCCGGCCTGGACGCTGCCCAATCCGCAACCGGGCGCGAACGACCAGTTCGGCGTCGCCGTGGCGATCGAGGACCGGCGCGTGGCGGTGGGCGCGCATCTGGACGACCTGAGCGGCATCACCGACGCCGGCTCCGTGCATGTCTTCGATCTGGAGAGCGCCACGCCGACCGTACCGGAGCTGCTGCTGGCGGCTCCGGGAGCGGAGCCGGGCGGCCAATTCGGCATCGCTTTGGCCATTTCCGGCGAACGCATCGTGACGGGCGCGGCGGGCGCGGACATGGTGGCGATGGACAAAGGGGCCGCCTATGTCTTCCATTCCACCGTGGTGATCGAGGAGGTGGACATCACTGTGGAGCAGCCGGCGGGCGTGGGACTGGTGAGCGGCGTGTCCACGGTGTCTTTCGGCAGCGCGCTGGTCGGCGGCACACCGGTGGATCTCGCCTGGGTGGTGCGCAGCACGGGATTGGAAAATCTGCAAAACGTGGTGGTCAGCATCGGCGGCGCGCACGCCGCCGACTTCACCGTGACGCAGACCCCAAGCCAGACGGTGCCGCCCGGCGGCAGCACGGGACTGGCCATCCGTTTCACTCCCAGCTCCGGCGGGCCGCGCAACGCGCAACTCTCGATCTCCAGCAACGATCCGAATGAAAATCCGTTTGTCGTGACCTTGAGCGGCATGGGCTTGATCCCCGCGCCGGAGATCGCCATCGAGGAGCCGGAAGGCAATAACCTCGTGGCGGGCGTCAACGTCGTGAGCTTCGGCACGGTGACCGCGGTTTCGGGCTCCTCCACGCGCGCCTTCACGGTGCGCAACACCGGCACCGCCAGCCTGACCGGCATCGGCCTCTCCATCGCGGGCACGCACGCCGCGGATTTCAGCGTACTCGCCGCGCCGGTCGCCACGCTGGCGCCGGGAGGCTCCACCACGTTCACGCTGCGCTTCGCCCCGGCCGCGGGCGGCGCCCGCCAGGCGCGCGTCAGCGTGGCGAGCAATGACGCGGATGAAAACCCCTTCGACATCTACCTGGCCGGCACCGGCATCGTCCATCCCAATCTGCGCGTCGAGCAACCGCTGGGCAGCGTCCTGGCCAACGGCGCGGCCACCATTGATTTCGGCACGGCAAAGGTGGCGGAAGAGCATGTGGACAGAACTTTCACCGTCCGTAACACCGGCTCCGGCGTACTGTCCGGGTTGGCCGTCAGCATCGGCGGCACGCATCCGGGCGACTATTTCGTGGTGGTCCCGCCGCCTGCGTCCATCGCGCCGGGCGGCAGCAGCACTTTCACCGTTCGGTTCACGCCGGCCATAGGCGGCACGCGCGAAGCCACGGCCTCGCTCTCCAGCAACGATCCGGATGACAATCCCTTCATCGTGGCGCTGACCGGCTCCGCCGAGGCGGTCCCCAATCTCTCCATCGAGCAGCCCGTGGGCAATCCGTTGTTTCACGACCAGTCGTCGGTGGATTTCGGCAACGTCATGCTGGGCGGCGATCCGGCGGAAGTCACTTTCACGCTGCGCAACAGCGGCACCGACACGCTCACCGGCATCTCGCCCGTCATCACCGGGCTGAACGCAGCGGACTTCACCCTCGTCAGCGCGCCCGCCGTCACACTCATGCCGGGCCAGACCACCACGCTCGTCATCCGCTTTCACCCCGCCGGCGGTGGCGAGCGTTTCGCCCTGCTGCGCGTGGCCAGCAACGACCCGGACGACAACCCCTTCGAGACCGGCCTCGCGGGCTTCGCCATCCCGGTGCCGGTGATCGTCATCGAACACCCCGCCGGCGCGCCGCTGGCCGCGCCGGACGCGCAGGTGGACTTCGGCCCGGCCAACATCAGCCAGCTCCCGGCCGAGCGCGTCTTCACCATCCGCAACACCGGCAACGGCGAGCTTTCCGGCATCAACCTGCAGCTCACCGGCGAGGAAAACCACGTCTTCAGCGTGGCCTCCTTCCCCGCCGGCATTCTCCTTCCGGGTGAGGAGGCGGCTTTTACGATCCGCTTCACACCGGATCAAGAGGGGCTGCATGAGGCGCTGTTGCGCGTGCATAGCAGCGACACCGTGCGCAGCCCGTTCGAGATCCAGCTTCGCGGCACCGGCGCCAACGTGCCGGACATCGCCGTCGAACAGCCGCAGGGCAACGACCTGCTGACCGGAGCCACCGTGGTGAACTTCGGCGACGTCGAGATCGGCCAGGGCGGCAACCGCACGTTCACCCTGCGCAATCATGGCCAAGCCGAACTGCAAAACGTAGCGCTCACCCTGAGCGGAGAACACGCCGCCGATTACACCGTGGTGACCGCCCCGCCCTCCACCTTGGCCGCGGGCGGCAGCGCCACTTTCGTCCTGCGCTTCTCACCCTCCGCCGACGGCACACGCACCGCGCTGGCGCGCATCGCCAGCAACGATCCGGATGAAAATCCCTTCGACATCCCGCTCACCGGCAAGGCGCTGTCGCTGTCCAACCTCGTCATCGAACAACCGGCGGGCACGGCGCTGACCCACGCGCAATCCACCGTCGATTTCGGCTCCGTCGAACTCGCCACGATCCCGGCGGAGCGGATTTTCACCCTGCGCAACACCGGCACCGGCGGGCTGAACGGCGTGCAGGTGGCGCTGTCCGGCGGGCAGGCGTCCGACTACACCGTGATCCAGCATCCCGCCGCGTCGCTGCTGCCCGGCCAGAGCACGACGATGGTGATCCGCTTCAACCCCGCCGCCGCCGGAACCCGCCAAACCACGCTCAGCGTCGCCAGCAACGATCCCAACAAAAACCCCTTCATTGTTAGCCTAACCGGACAGGGCGTGGCGGTGCCGGACATCGCCGTGGAGCGGCCCATCGGCAACGCGCTGGTCTCCGGCGCAGCCAGCGCGGACCTCGGCGCGGTCATGCTGGACGGCGCGCCGCTCACCGCTACCTTCACCGTGCGCAACACCGGCACCGGACCTCTGACCGGCGTGGCGGCAAGCATCACCGGCGGACACACGGCGGATTTCAGCGTGACAGCGCCTCCCGGCGCTCCCTTCACCCTCAATCCCGGCCAAAGCATCACGTTCACCATCCACTTTGCGCCCACCGTCGCCGGACCGCGTGCCGCGTTGCTGCATGTGGCCAGCAACGACCCCGATGAAAACCCCTTCATCATCAACCTGACCGGAACCGGACTGGCTGCTCCCGACATCACCGTGCAGCAACCCGCCGGAGTGAATCTCGTCGCCGGTTCCGCGCTCGTGCCTTTCGGTTCGGCGCACGTGCAGAGCGGCGTCCTGGATCGCATCTTCACCGTGCGCAACGACGGCACCGCGCGGCTGGAGGGAATCGCCGTCTCGCTCGGCGGCTCCGGCGCGGCGGATTTTCAAGTGCTCTCCACGCCCGCCACCGCGCTCGATCCCGGTGAGGACACGACGTTCAGCGTGCGCTTCGCCCCCGTCGCCGGCGGCGACCGCGCCGCCACCCTATCCATCGTCAGCAACGATCCCGATGAAAACCCCTTCGCTGTCACAGTGACCGGCTACGGCATCGTGACACCTAACATCACCGTCGAGCAGCCGGAGGATGCCCCGCTGATCAGCGGCTCGTCGGTCGCGGATTTCGGCGAGATGGCTCTCGGCGCCGGGCCGGTAGAACTCGTCTTCACCCTGCGCAACACCGGCACCGGCGCGCTGACGCTTTCCGGCCTGACGATCATCGGCGCCAACGCCGCGGACTTCACCCTCGCGCAACCCCTGCCGCCGACGCTGGCCGCGGGCGCAAGCGCCGCCTTCATGCTGCGCTTCACCCCGGCGACGGCGGGCGTTCGCACGGCATCGGCCCGCATTTTCAGCGACGATCCGGACACCAATCCGTTTTTCATTTCGCTGACCGGCACGGGCATCGCTTTGCCTGACATCGCGCTCCAGCAGCCCGCCGGAAACCCGCTGGCCAACGGCGAAAACACGGTCGCTTTTGGCGCGGTGGTATTGGGTGCCCCGCCGTCCGCGCGGGAGTTCGTCCTGCGCAACACCGGCACCGGCACGCTCTCCGACTTGACGGTCGATGTCACCGGAGCGCACGCAGCCGACTTCACGGTGCTTTCTTTCCGTGACGCGCCGCTCACGCCCGGCGAAAGCTCGCTGTTCACCGTGCATTTTCACCCTGCCGCCGCCGGCCCGCGCGAAGCCACTTTAGTCATCGGCAGCAACGACCCGGATGAAAACCCGTTCACGGTCGCGCTGTCCGGCGACGGTCTCGCCCAGCCGGACCTGCAAGTCGAGCAGCCGCAGGACACGCCACTGGCCGCAGGCGCGGTGCTGAATTTCGGCACGCTCTTTGTCGGCGGCGAGCCGGCTGAGATCGAAGTCACCCTGCGCAACACCGGCACCGCCGTTCTCAACCTCCTCGGCATCAACCTCGAAGGCAGCCACCCTGCCGACTTCGTCGTGACCGGCGCGCCCGCCACCGCGCTGCCGCCCGGAGAAACCACCGCGTTCACGCTGCGGTTCACGCCCTCCGTCAACGGCGCGCGCTCGGCCACGCTCGGCCTCGTCACCAACGATCCCGATGAAAACCCCTTCGTCCTGCAGTTGGCCGGCGTCTCCAAAGATTTCCTCACCGAAGTCTTCACCACCGCCAGTCCGAACGACAGCGCCGGCGCCACCTACACCTTCCGCCTTCCCTCCGGCATCACTCCGTCAGCGGCGGACAGCAGCCTGCCGCCGGTGGAAAGCGCGCCCATCGCCGTTCAAACCGGAACCGCGTCCGATCTCTATGAAAGCGCCACCGTGCTCGACGCCCGGCAAACGACCGACCCCTTCGACCCGGAGCGCGTGCTGGTCGAGCGCTTGATTGCCACCTCCTTGAAATACGCCACGCTGCGGGTGGAGGACATCCATGAAGCCGTCAACGGCAAGCTCCGCCGCCTCCGTCAATCCGCGGCGGCGGCCGGCCATCTCATCGTCAGGCCCAAACCAGGCGTGACGGGGCCGCAACTGCTCGCGGCTCTAACAACCCTGCCCGGCGCGGAGTTGCGCAAGCAAATGCCCGCGTCCGGCATCTGGCTGGTCGGTTTCCAATCCTCCGGCCTCGACAGCCTGCCGGACGCCATCGCCGCCGTCACCGCCACCGGCTTGGTCGAATACGCCGAGCCGGATTACGTGGTCCGCGCCGCCGCGGTGCCGGACGATCCGGCCTTCGGCCAGCAATGGGCGCTTCGCAACACCGGCCAGGAGGGCGGCGCCGTGGGTGTCGATATCGACGCGCCCACAGCCTGGAACATAGGCACCGGCAGCCACGATGTCTTGGTGGCCGTCATCGACTCCGGCATCGATCTAACACATTCCGATCTCGCGCCTAACATCTGGGCTAACACCGGCGAGACTTCCGGCAACGGCACGGACGACGACAACAACGGCTACATCGACGACACGCACGGCTGGAACTTTGTCGATGACAGCAACGACACCTCCGACACCAGCGGCCACGGCACGCGCTGCGCCGGCATCATCGGCGCGGCGGGCGACAACGCCCTCGGCGGCGCCGGGGTGAACTGGCAGGTGTCGCTGCTGCCGTTGAAAATCCTCGACTCCTCCGGCGAGGGCTTCAGCTCCGATGCCATTGAGGCCGTGGCCTACGCCACCTCCCGCGGCGCGCGCGTCTCCTGCAACGCCTGGGGCGGCGCGGGGTATTCCCGCGCGTTGCAGGAAGTCGTCGAGCAGGCGGAAGCGGTGGGATCGCTCTTTGTCACCGCCGCCGGCAACGAAGGCCGCGACATCGATTATTATCCCTTTTTCCCCGCCGCCTTCAACGGCGCCAACGTGCTCACCGCCGCCGCGCTCAACCGCCAAGGCCAGTTGGCTTGGTTCTCCAACCACGGCTCTTACGGCGTGCATCTGGCCGCGCCCGGAGCGGACATTCAAACCACCGCGCCGGGCGGCGGTCATGCCGTCCTCACCGGCACCTCGGCGGCGGCGGCGCACGTCGCGGGCGTTGCCGCGCTGGTGCTGGCAAGCCATCCCGGGCTGGGGCACGAGGACGCGCGCGCGGCCATCCTCGCGGGGGTCAGCCCGTCCCAGGCCGCGGCGGACAAAACCGTAACCGGCGGTTGTTTGAACGCGGCGCGGGCGTTGCGCGCGGCGGACACTCTGCTGATTCTTCCAGCCCGGCCTTTCGCCGTCTCCGGTCTGCCCGGCGGGCCGTTCGTCCCGAATGCGCAAACCTATCAACTGCGCAATCACACCGCCGCCGTCCGCCCTGTCGCCATCAGCGCCGACAAGGCCTGGGTCACGCCTTCCATGACAAGCGGCTCGCTTGCCCCCGGCTCGGAAACCGAGATCACCGTCTCGCTCAACGCCGCCTCCGCGCTGCTGCCGCCCGGCCTGCACACCGCCCGCGTCACGATCACCGACATCTCCTCCGGCGTGGTTTGGACGCGTGAGATGACGCTCAACGTCCGCGACGAATATTACCTAACCCGCGATCCGGCAGTTGAATTTCCCGTGGACCCGGATGGCGGCACGGTTCTGGACTTGGCGGATGATTCGTTCGCCGAAATCACGCTTGCGGACGGCGCGACCATCACCTTCTTCGGCAAAACCTATCGTTCGGTCTTTGTCGGCAGCAACGGTTACGTGACCTTCGGAGCGGGCGACTGGTCGTCTGTCGGGGACGCCGAGCGGCATTTCGCCCTGCCTCGGCTTTCCGCTTTGTTCGCCGACCTCGATCCCGCCGCCGGGGGCACGATTTCCTGGAAGCAGTTGCCGGACCGCTTGGCCGTGACCTTTGAGAGCGTGCCGGAACACGGCGGCGGCGCGACGAACAGCTTCCAGTTCCAGTTGTTCTTCGACGGCCCGGTGGCGGTCACCGTGCTCGACGCGCCAACCGAAGCCGGCGTGACCGGCATTTCCGAAGGCGGCGGCATGGCGGACGGCTTCATGAGCAGCGACCTGAGCGCCTATCCCGAGTCGGGCCAGGGACTGCCGGTCTTCATCAGCCACCCCGCGTCCCTCTCCGTGCTGGCCGGCGATCCGGCCTCGCTCTCGGCGGCAGCGGAAGGCTACGGCACGATCACCTATCAATGGTATTTCAACGGCATCCCGCTTCCTGACACCAACCATCCCGTCTTTGAAATACCCGCCGCTGCCGTGTCGCAATCGGGCGTCTATCGGATGAGTGCCAGCAACGCTTACGGCATCACCTTCAGCCAGCCGGCCGCGCTCACGGTGAGCAAACGCCCGGCCACGATCGAGCTTCCCGGCTTGGCGCAAACCTATGACGGCACGCCGCGCGTGGTGACGGCGCAAACCAATCCGCCGGGGCTGCCGGTCAACATCACCTACAACGGCGGCGCAGCGGCGCCTGTCAACGCCGGCAGTTACACGATCGCGGCGGTGATCGACGATCCCATTTACGCAGGCGGCGCGGACGGCGTACTGGTGGTGGCGCAGGCGGCGCAAAGCATCAACTTCGCGGCCATCACCGATCAGCTTGCCACCGCCACCGTCCCGCTCTCCGCCACCGGCGGCGGCTCCGGCAATCCCGTCACCTTCACCGTCACCGCCGGGCCGGGCGTCATCACCGGTGGCAACTCGCTCACTTTCACCACCTCGGGCCAAGTCAGCGTCACCGCCTCTCAAGCCGGCAATGCCAATTACGAACCCGCGTCCGATGTCACTCGCACTTTCAACGTCACCAAAGCAACGGCGGCGATCACCTTGGCCAACCTTGAGCACACCTACGACGGCACGCCCCGCGTTGCGACCGCTTCGACAACACCGCCCGATCTGGTCATCAACCTAGCCTACAACGGCTCCGCCTCCGCACCCACCAACGCCGGCAGTTACACAGTCAGCGCGCAACTGGCGGAGCATCCGCTTTATCAAGGTTCCACCGAAGGTGTGCTCAACATCGCCAAAGCCGCACAGAGCATCGACTTCCCCGCCATCCCTGACCAGCTTGCCACCGCAACCATCCCGATTTCCGCCAGCAGCGGCGGCTCCGGCAATCCCGTCACCTTCACCGTCACCGCCGGGCCGGGCGTCATCACCGGCGGCAATTCGCTCACCTTCACCGGTGCTGGTGAAGTCAGCGTCACCGCTTCCCAAGCGGGTGGCGCCAACCACGAAGCCGCGCCCGATATTACCCGCACCTTTAACGTCACCAAAGCGACGGCGGCAATCACACTGGCCAACCTCGAACAAACCTACGACAGCACGCCTCGCGTCGCCATCGCCTCGACAACACCGTCCGGTCTGACTGTCAACTTAACCTATGACGGTTCCGCCTCCGCGCCGGTCAACGCCGGCAGCTACGCGGTATCCGCCGTGATCGACGACGCCCGCTATCAAGGCTCCGCCGAAGGCACGCTCAACATCGCCCAAGCCTCGCAGAGCATCGATTTCCCCGCCATCCCTGACCAGCTTGCCACGGCCACCGTCACACTCTCAGCCAGCGGCGGCGGCTCCGGCAATCCCGTCACCTTCGCCGTCACCGCCGGGCCGGGTGTCATCACCGGCGGCAACTCGCTCACCTTCACCGCCTCGGGCCAAGTCAGCGTTACCGCTTCCCAAACCGGCAATGCCAATTACGAAGCCGCGCCCGATGTCACCCGCACCTTCAACGTCGGCAAGGCGGCGGCGTCCATTTCACTCGCCAACCTCGATCAAACCTACGACGGCACCCCGCGTGTCGTCACCGCCTCGACGACGCCGTCCGGTCTAACTGTCAACCTAACCTACAACGGCTCCGCCACCGCGCCCGTCAACGCCGGCAGTTACGCGGTGCTCGCCGTGATCGACGACCCGCATTACCAGGGCACTGCCGAAGGCGCGCTCAACATCGCCAAAGCCGCGCAGAGCATCAGCTTCCCCGCCATCCCCGACCAGCCTGCCACCGCCACCGTCCCGCTTTCCGCCACCGGCGGCGGCTCCGGCAATCCCGTCACCTTCGCCGTCACCGCCGGGCCGGGCGTCATCACCGGCGGCAACTCGCTCACTTTCTCCGGCGCCGGCCAAGTCAGCGTCACTGCTTCCCAAGCCGGCAATGCCAACTACGAAGCCGCCTCCGATATCACCCATTCCTTCAATGTTTCCAATACCACGGCGTCAGTCACCCTGGCCGGCCTCGCCCAAACCTATGACGGCACGCCCCGCGTCGTGACGGCCATCACCACGCCGCCCGGCCTGGAGGTCGCCATCACTTACGACGGCTCCGCCATTCCGCCGGTGAACGCGGGGGTTTATCAGATCGCCGCCACGATCATCAACCACCCGCTCTATCAAGGCGGCGCGACCAGCGTGCTGGAGGTCTCCAAAGCCGCGCAGAGCATCAGCTTCGCTCCCATCTCCAACCAGTTTGCCACGTCCACCGTCGCGCTTTTCGCCACCGGCGGCGGCTCCGGCAATCCTGTCACCTTCACCGTCAGCGCCGGCCCCGGCGTCATCAGCGGCGACAACGTGCTCAGCTTCACCGGCCCCGGCGAGGTCAGCGTCACCGCCTCCCAATCGGGCAACGACAATTATGTGCCTGCCCCTGGCGTGAGCCGTTCCTTCACCGTGTCCAAAACGCCCGCGGTTCTCGCTTTGGAGGATCTCCTCCAGGCTCCCGATGGCACGCCGCGCCCCGTCACCGCCAGCACTTGGCCCCCCGGCCTGCCCGTGCAGGTCACCTACGACGGCGGCGCAAATCCGCCGGAGCTGCCGGGGCAGTACTCGGTGGCTGCCGTCATCGAGCATCCGCTTTACGCGGGCACGGCCAGCGGCACATTGATCCTCGACCACCGCGCCAACTGTGAAATCCGCGAACCCGATGCCGAAGCGGAACCAGCGGCGGGCACGGACATCACCTGGGAAGACACCGCGGCAGGCATCTACGACGGCCTGCTACGCGACTCGGCGGACGGCCGCACCCTGCTCGGAGCCATTGAAAAACTCACCGTCAGCCGGCCCAAGGCAGGCGCTGACTCCGGCGGCGCGGCCACCGGCAAGCTGCGCCTGAACGGACGCACAGTCACGCTGCGCGGCACGTTCGATACGCGCGGCCTGCTCACGCTGAGCCTGCCGCAAAAAAGCGGCGGCAGCGTGGAAGCGGAATTGCGCCTGCAAAAGACGGAGGCGGGACACGAAATCATCACCGGCACCGTGACCTGGGATGGCGTGACGGCGCTGGCGCGTCTGCCGCGCGCGCCGTTCCACGCGCTCAACAACCCAGCACCCGCCGCGTGGTCGGGCCGCTTCACTCTGCTGCTGCCAAGCCGCATGGAATGGGATGCCGGCGCCCCGTCCGGCGACGGCTGGGCCGCGCTGACGGTTTCCCCCGCCGGCTTGGTAAAAGTGACGGGCCGACTGGGCGATGGCACCGCGCTCACGGAAACCGCCTACCTGTCCGCCGCCGGCGAATTCGCCTTGTTCACCGAACTCTACCGCAGCGTGCCGGTCAAAGGCCGTGTCGGCGGCAGCCTCGTGTTCCGCGACATTCCGGACGTGAGCGACTGCGACGGCATCGTGCAATGGGTCAAGCTGCCGGACACACGCGAAAAAACACACGCCGCCGGTTTCGCGGTGGAGACCTGGGCGCTCGGCAGCCGCCACATCACACCCGCCGCCGGCCAGCGCCTGCTCGCGGAACTGGCGGACGCAGAGCCGAATGCCAGCCTGAGTTTGTTCGGCCCCGGCCTGCCCGCGGACAGCGGCCACGAGATCGAGCGCGTCATAAGCTGGCTCGGCAACAACACCCTGCGCCACTACGGCCCGGAAAAACTCTCCGGCAAAGCCGCGCGCGGCACCGGCTTGGTGAGCGGCAGCTATCGTGATCCGGCCACGAAACTAAGCTTCGCCTTCCAGGGCATCACGTTCCAGAAGCAAGGTCTCGCCGCCGGACAGTTCGTGGCCGGTGGAGCCACCGGTGCGCTGCGCATCCTGCCCGGCACCGACTTCCCCTACCCGGGCAGCGAGGATGCCGGAGACGCCGCCCAACTCGCCGCCGCCGACACCGCCGCCGATCCGCTCATCCTGAACACGGCGGCTTTCGACACAGCGGCGGCAGGTGTTTATGCCGGTGTCGTCGGTGACGGCGCCCTTTTGACCGGTGGTTTGGAAAACTTCCAAATCACCGCCACCGGCGCGTTCACCGGCACACTCTGGCTTGACGGCGCGCGTTACGCGATCAAAGGCGTGTTCGACCCGGATGGCACGGCAACGGCAACCGTACAACCGCCCAACGGCCAGCCGGAAATCGTGCTGACGCTGCGCCTGCAACTCACCGACGGCACGGCGGACGCCTATCATCTGGCCGGAACGCTCGCCGTGGCCGGCGCGGAGCACACGCTCGACGCGCAACGCCGCCCCGTGTTCACCGCCACCGCGCGCGCGCCACAGGAAGGCGCTTACACCCTGGCCGTGCTCGCTAATGACGCGTCCGGCGGCGACGGCTACGCCACGCTGAAGGTCAGCCACCTCGGCCTCTGCACCGGCGCGCTGGTCCTGGCCGACGGCGCCAAGACCACCTTCGCCGGTCATGTCTCGCGCGACGGCGAATGGAGCCTGCATCGCGGCTTGTATGGCGGCACGCCCACGCGCGGCCTGCTCGCGGGCAAACTCATCTTCCGCGACGTGCCCGGCGTGAGCGACCTCGACGGCGTCTGGACGTGGCGCAAAAATCCCGGCGCCACACCGGGCGCCGCCGGATTCGCCACCGCGCATCACGTCATCGGCGCGCGCTACCTCGCCCCAGCCAAAGGCGCGCGCGCCTGGGCCGGCCTCGCCGACTCCTGGTACAATGCCTGGTGGCGCATCACCAGCTCCGACCGCGTCAATCTCGACCGCGCCGTGACCTGGACACCGGCCAATCAAGTTGCCTATTTTGGCCCCGACAAACTCGCCGTCAAAGTCAACGCAAACACCGGGCTCGTCAGCGGCAGCTATCAAGCGCCGGGAACGCCACGCTTCACCTTCGGCGGCGTGCTCATCCAGAAACAAAGCCTCGTCTCCGGCAGCCACTTCCACCCGGACGGAGCGGGCAAGTTCTGGATGGAACCTCGATAATTTATGCCAAGGAACGTAGGCCGGGTGTCCCGAAGGGCGCCCGGCTCCCGGGTACATGCGGGACGATGCCGCGCGCTCAAAGCCGGGCGGGCTGCGCCACACCCGGCGCGTGCAACCAAGATGGTTGCGCCACCTTATCCGGCGAAACCGGCGGCCACGGCGTTCCAGTTCACCACGTTCCACCAAGCGGTGATGTAATCGGGGCGTTTGTTTTGATATTTGAGGTAGTAGGCGTGCTCCCAGACGTCGAGGCCGAGCAGGGGTTTGCCGAGATCGCTGTCCGGCACCACGCCTTTCATGAGCGGGTTGTCCTGGTTCGGGGTGGACACCACAGCGAGGCTGCCGTCGGCTTTTTGGATCAGCCAAGCCCAGCCGGAGCCGAAGCGTTTCGTCGCGGCCTCGCCGAACGCGGTCTTGAAGGCGTCGAGACCGCCGAAGGTGCTTTGGATGGCTTCCGCCAGCTTGCCTTCCGGGGCGGAGGGGCCGCTGCCGGCGGGCGCCATCCAGTTCCAGAACCACGCATGGTTCACATGCCCGCCGCCGTTGTTGCGCACCGCGGTGCGCGCGGCTTCCGGCACGGCGTTCAGGTCGGAGACCAGCGCCACGGCGTCCGTTTCCGTGATGGACGCGCCTTCCAGCGCGGCTTGCAAATTGTTGATGTAGGCTTGGTGGTGCTTGCCGTGGTGGATGCCCATGGTCACGGCATCAATGTGCGGCTCCAGCGCCTCGGGCGCGTAGGGCAGGGGGGGAAGTTCCAGAGACAAAGCGGCGGCGCGGGCGCGGGCCGGGGAGAGCAGAGAGCCCGCCACGGCGGCTCCGGTGACGGCGACAAAAGAACGGCGTTTCATGATGGTTTCAGTGGATGGACGGGTTGAAAGCGACAAAGATGCAACGACAGCCGGAAGGCTTTACGTTCAGAAAAGTCGTCCCGTGCCGCACCGTCTCATTCTTTCATGCCGCCCCACTTTGCGCCAGACAATTACTTCCGTGTCCTCGAAAAAAGCGAAATCTTCCCCGGCGGCGGCTCGCGGCCGCTGGAGATCGACCTCGGCTGCGGGGATGGCACGTTCACCGTGGGCATGGCGCGGCTGCACCCGGAGCGGGATTTTCTCGCCGTCGAGCGCCTCAAGGGCCGGGTGGAAAAAACCGCGCGCCGGATCGCCGCGGCGGGGTTGTCCAACGCGCGGGTGTTGCGGCTGGAGAGCGCTTACACGGTGGCTTGGCTGCTGCCCGCAGGCGGTGTGGCACGCCTGCACCTGCTCTGCCCCGATCCCTGGCCGAAAAAACGCCACCACAAAAACCGGCTGGTCAACAACGCCGAATTCCTCGACGGTCTGGAGCGCATCCTGGAGCCGGGCACGGGGGAGTTTCTGCTCAAAACCGATCATGAAGAGTATTTTCAAAACGCCATGGAAAACCTCGCCGCGCGTCCCGCGTTCGAGCACCTGCCCTGGCCGGACGACGCCTTCCCTTATGTGCAAACCGACTTTGAAAAGCAATGGCTCGCCGCGGGGTGCGTCATTCACCGCGCGCGCTGGCGGCTGGCGGGAGCGCACGCGTCCCGCGTGCCCTTTTCGGTGTCCCGCCGAAAAGATTGAGCGCAGCGAACACGCGGGGAAAGTGCCGCCAGACCATTCAACTCCACTCTCGTGTGCGGCTGCCGCCGCAATGCGTTCGGCGAGGACGCCGAACGCTGCACGCGAGACGCGTGCCGCTCCGGAAAACTCACGCCTCGGAGAGGCGTGGTACTTTTAGCCGCCATGACCTCCTTTGACATCGCCATCACGCTCGTCCCGGCGCTGGCCACGATGGCCTTCGCCGCCGGGGTGCTGCGCGCCGCGATGACGATGGCGCCGCCGGCGTGGTCGTATTGGCTGCCGGTCGTCTTTGCCGCCTGCTGCATCGCGCTGCCGTATCGCTACGGGCCCGGCTTCATCCCGGAGGACACCGCCCTGCTTGGCTCGCCGCGTGCGTTCATGCTCGACCTGCTGCTGCAAGGCTCGTTCACCGCCGTCGCCGTCGGACTGAGCTTGCGCGCCTTGCGCGTGCGGGAAAAACCGGCGAAACTCGCCTGGCTGCTGCTGCTCGTCTCGGTGGCCATTTGCTTTTTCATCCTCTCCTTTGAAGCCATCCAAATCTATCAGGGCCGCGACAACGCCGACACCATCGTGTATTATTGATCCCGCCATGCAAACCGCATCCACCCGCCGCCACTTCCTCGCCGCCGGCGCGCTCGCCGCGGCCAGCGCCCCGTTCATCCGCGCGCAAAGCAAGACCGATCCCACCGACGGCATCGTCATCGGCCACGGCGGGTTTCGCTATCGCGTGCAAAAGAAATGGTGCCGCGCGGACTTCGCCAAGCATCCGGTGAAGGATTGCCATGAGATGGTGCAGACCGCCGATGGCCGTCTCTTCCTGCTCACCAACCACAAGCAAAACAACGTCCTCATCTTCGACACCGACGGCGGCCTGCTCGACGCCTGGACTCTCGGCTTTTCCGGCGCGCACGGCCTCTCTCTCGTCCGCTCCAATGACGGCGCGGAGCATCTGCTCATCACCGACAGTTCCCAGGGCAAGGTGGTCAAAACCACGCTCGCCGGCGAGGTCGTCCTGGAGCTGCCGCATCCCGCCACCGCCGGCGCTTACAGCGAACGCGACGACTACCGCCCCACCGAGACCGCCACCGCGCCGAACGGCGACATCTACGTGGCCGACGGCTACGGCTCGCAGTGGATTCTGCAATTCGACGCCGGCGGCAAGTTCATCCGCAAATTCGGTGGCAAGAGCGCGCAACCGGCCAATCCGGGCAAATTCCTCCAGGCGCACGGTGTCGCGCTCGACACACGCGGCGCGGAGCCGCTCGTCCTGTGTTCGGAGCGGATCCGCAACGAGTTCCACTGGTTCACGCTCGAGGGCGACTTCGTCCGCACCGTCTATCTGCCCGGCGCCTACATCAGCCGCCCGGTCATCGCCGGGGATCACTTGTTCTCCGGCGTCTGCTTCGGCACGTTTGAGAACGACTTCCGCATGTGGCGGGATCGCGGTTTTGTCGTCATCCTCGACGCCGCCGGTCAAAACGTCTCCAACCCCGGCGGCGGCGCTCCGGTCTATCGCGACGGCAAACTCAGCCAGCTCCTCCAAGCTGAGCCGGTGTTCAACAATTGCCACGACGTCTGCGTGGACAGCGCCGGCGATCTCTATGTCTGCCAGTGGAACAGCGGCAATGTGTATCCGTATAAATTGGAGCGTGTGTGAGTTCGTGGCAGGGACGCGCTGGGCGGCGTCCCTGATTTTATCGAACAGGGTAAAGATGACCGAAGCACGGCCAACACCACGCTTCAAGATTCTCAAGATAACGCTCCATGCGTGTTTGTGAATTCGAAATCACTATCATTCAAACAGATCCAGATCTCCGGCTTCGAGCCTTTCAATGAAAGCGCGGGCTTCGCGCACCACGTCGGTGCTGATGCCGAGGTGGCCTTTGTCCCGGTAATGCACGAAGCGGTGGGGAGCTTTCTTTTCCTTCATCTTTTGCACCATGTCGAGCGCCTGCTTGACGGGCACGGATTTGTCGTCGTCGGAATGGAGAACGAGCATCGGTTTCATTTTCGCGCTCACATGATTGAAGGGCGATGCGTATTCGCGCGCCTCTTTGGGATCCTGATCCGGCGGCGCCCAGTACGTGCCCCAACTGAGTTCGTTCAAGCGCGAGGGGCCGGCCACGCAGATGACGGCGCGGAAATCGCAGGACGCCTCTTCCCAGCCTCCGGTGCGTTCGTAGCCCTCGCCCAGTGTCGCCGCCAGCGAGACCATGTGCCCTCCCGCCGAATGGCCGATCAGGTAGATGCGGCTGACGTCGAGCGAATACTTGTCCGCGTGGGCGTGAATCCAGCGGATGGCGCAGAACACGTCTTGATAGCAGGCCGGGGCGGGCGTGCCGCCGACCAAGCGGTAGTCGATCGACATGGCGAAAAAGCCGTAGCCGGCCCATTCCTTGACTTTGATGGCACTGCCTTCCGTTTTCGTTCCGCGGAACCAGCGCCCGCCATGCACGGAAAGAATGACCGGCAGCGGTTTGACGCTTTCGGGATAGGCTAGGTCGGCCAGCAAACCAGCGCCATGCACGCGGCCATAGACCACGTCTTCCTTGTGGATGATTTTGCTTTGCGCGGTGACGGGTGCGGAGATGAAGGTGACATCGGCCCTGGACGAGCCGGGCGCCACCACTGCCAGCACACCGAGCAGCAACACCAGTCCGGCGTGGACGACCAACACGGTGATGACGATTTTTTTGAGCGTGACGGCGTTTTTCTTTTTCACGGGGATTGGCCGGAGCACGGGTAAAACGCGCCTGGGACAGGCGCGGTACTTTGGCGTCAATTCACCTTCGACTCGATGACCTCGCCGCCGAGCGGTTTGATGAGGTTATCGACCACGATATCGAAGGACCGGCCGCGGCGCACGGCGTGGATGTAGATTTTTTTGTTCTTGGCTTTGAAGGTCTCGATGAGCTGCTTCATAACGCCCATGTCCACGGCGTCCTGGAAGTCGGCGAACCAATAGACGGTGTCCGCCATCATGGCGCGGCGGGAGAGCAGGGCGGTCTGGGCGTGGTTGATGCTGCGGCCTTTGACGAAGTAGGTTTTTTTGCGCTCGGAAATCTGCTTGTGAACCTCCGGCGGCAGGCCTTTGAAGCGGTCCCCCGCCTCGGAGAAGTTGTACAGCTCGCGATCCACGTTTTCCGGCTCCTGGAGCAGGCCGCAGCCGCTGAAGAGTACGAGATTGCTGCCGGGGGCGACCTTGTCGAGTTCCTTGGCCACGATGGGCAGGTAAGGCGTCATGGAGCCGGACACGTCCATCACCACGGAGATGGTGCGGGTGTTGATCTGCTTGCCGAACATGGTGATCGAGCCCGTCCCGGCGCCGCCGAAGTTGCTGTTGAAGTTGCCCATTGTGGCGCCGAGGTCGAGCGCGGTGGCGCTGGCGTCGAACTCCACGGCGGGCATCGGCACCGAAGACATGCCGGCGGCGGTGACGAACTTGACGCTGGACGACATCTGCTGCGAGGCGCTCTGGCGCGGCGGCGGCTCGGCGATCTTGTTGGAGGTGGGCAGTTGCTCCGTGGTGGCCGGCGCGGAGATGGCGGTGATCTCGGACGCGGGCGGGCTGGGCACCACCACCACCAGCACACCGAGCAGCAATGCCAGCACGACGTGGACGACCACCGCTGCGATGACGGCGGCGGCCTTTTCTTTGGCGAGACTTTTGTTGTCCGGCGGCGGCAGGTCGAGCGACCCTCCCACCAACAGTCCGGGCGCGTCCGGCTCCGCCATCACCGCGACGGCAACGCCGTCGTCCGTGTCGTCAGCGGGCGCTGGCAGCGGCGCGACGCTGGCTGTTTCATCCACGAACGAAGGCGCGGGTGCGGCCAGCGGCACGGGCAGCACCGGCTTCACGTCTCCGTCAGCCGGGGCCGGAACCGGCAGATCAGTGTCATCAACGGGATGGGGATCGTTCATAGCGGACAAGGGCTGTGGAGGCTTCGTAACCGGCTGGCAAAAACCGGTGGAATAACGTTTGTAACCTGTTTCGGGGCTTTTTGTCCACTAAAACCGGCACTTTTTCTAGTGCGCCGGGTTTTGGGTTCATTCGGGAAGATGGTGCATCAGGCGGGGCTGGGACCGGGCGGGGGAGGCGGTTGCAAACCGCCTCTCCTTGGCCTTGGCTGGCGCGGTGCGCGCAGCTTGGGAGGGCGGGATTGTATTCCCGCCCACTTTTCCGCGGGCGGAGGCGGCGCGCGGAGCTTGGGGGACGCGATGAAAGCGCTGCCGCGCTCCTTGCAATCGTCCTCGAACCGCATTGAGAACGAGGGGGAGGACGATTCTGGCAGGATGCCTGAGCTACACCACGGTGCCGCGCGGTTTTTTCTCCTGGGTCTTGCGTTTCGGCGGCGCTTCCGGGATGCCTTCGTCGTTGAGGATGGTGTCCTGCGGCAGCGGCTGCGCGTCCGGCTCGCTTTCAGCCTCCGGCTCGGTGTAGGGGCTTTGTTTTTCGTACAGGTTCAGCCGGTCCTGGAATTCGTCGATGAGTTTTTGCCGGTCCTCGCCCGGGATCTGTTTGTTCTCCTCCAATACGGACAACGCCTTGCGCTGCCACAGCACGGCCTCGACGTACTCGCCGTTGCGGGCGAGCGCGGCGGCCACGGTATCGATCACTTCGTAGCGCTCCTCCTCGCTGTTCTGCGTCAGCATTTTGAACGCCTCCTTGGCGATGAGCACGGCCTGCTCACCGTTGTGCAGGCTTTCATCCGGACAGGTGGAGAGGAACCACGCCAAGTCGTTGATGGCCCAGGCGTCCCCGGCGCGCGCCGCGCGCTGATACCAGCCGAACGACCGCCGGTAGTCCACCGGCACGCCGACGCCGGTGTAGTAAAGATAGGCCATGCGCGCCATCGCCGGCACGAAGTCCTGCTTCGAGGCCTTCAAATACAGCAACGCCGCGCGCGCCGTGTCCCTGGGGACGCCGTCGCCTTTTTCCAGCTTCGAGGCCAGCGCGGCCATGGCCGGCGGGTAGTTTTGCGCCGCCGCTTTCTCGAACCACTCGGCGGCTTTGGCGCTGTCTTTTTTGACGCCCTGGCCCAGCTCATACGCCACCGCCAGGGAATGCTGCGCCATGACGAAGCCGCCGCTGGCCGCTTTTTCGTACCACGCCACCGCTTTTTCCAGATCCTTCGGCACGGTGACACCGTCCTCGAAAAGGCTGCCATAGACGTACTGCGCGCGCAGATGGCCGGCCTCGGCGGCTTTCTCCAGCCAGCGCACGCCTTCCTCCTCGTCCTTGCGCAGGCCCTCGCCGGTGAGGAAGCGCAGGCCGAGTTCAAGCTGGGCGTCGGTGTCCCCGCGCTCGGCAAAGGCGCGCAACTGCTTCTCCTGGAGCGCTTGCTGCGGGCTTGCGCTCTGGGCGGAAGCCAAACCGGCCGGCAAAATCAGTGCGAGAACGAGGGGAAACCATTTCATATATAGAACAAGATACGTTTCCCGGCGGCGATTCTCAACAGGAAGGAAAAAACTCTCCCCCATCATCCTGTCATACCTCGCAGCATCAGGTTTTGTGAAACCAGATTTGACCTCCCACAGATTCAGGAAGGCCAGCAGATGGATACAAAACAAAAATCTGCGGGCCTTCCTGAATCTGCTGGAAATCACCAATCATGGTGACGCAGGGTATAATTCTGTAAAATCCCGTCAATCCTGTCCCAATCAATCGTAACCCGCCGCGCGCGCCGCGTGCCCCCCGAGCACCTCGTAGAGCAAGCGGGAATCGGCGTCCCGGTCCGTCTCATGGAGGCGGCTGCCGAGGAAAACGAAAAACGTCTCCGACGCCGGGTCCAGCCACAGGCAGCAGCCGGTGAATCCCGTGTGGCCGAAGCTGGCTCCCACCGGAAACCCGCCGCGCGGACGGCTGTAGGGCGTGTCCACGTCCCAGCCGGGCGCGCGCCGCTCCGCCATGCCCTCCGGCGTGGCCACCGCCGTCATCAGCCGCACCGTCTCCGCCCGCAAAATCCGCCGGCCATCGAGTTCACCGCCGTTCAACACGCAACGCGCGTACCGCGCCAAGTCCGCCGCCGTCGCGAACAAGCCCGCGTGCCCCGCCACACCGCCCATGCGCCGCGCCGTGGGGTCATGCACCACGCCGCGCAACGGGTTGCCGTGCTCGTCTTTTTCCGTGGCCGCGATGCGTCCGCGCAGCGCCGCGTCCGGCAGGAAACCGGTGTCCGTCATGCCCAGCGGCTCGAACACACGTTTTTTCGCGAACACATTCAGCGGCTCGCCCGACACCCGGCGTACCAGTTCGCCGAGCAGGATGAAATTGACATCGCTGTAGCGAAACACGGTGTCCGGCTCCGCCAGCGGCACGGTGGCGCAGGCCAGTTCGATGCCCTTTTCGTAACCGGCCCACTCGAAATCGCGCGGCAGCCCGGCGCGCAGGCCGGAGGTATGGGTCAGCAATTGGCGCACGGTGATGCGCTCCCGCCCCGCGCCGGTGAACTCCGGCAGGTAATCCGCCAGCGGTTTCTCCAACTCCACCTTGCCCACCTCCACCAACGCCATCACGCAGGGCGTAGTCGCCGCCACTTTCGTCAGCGAGGCCACGTCAAAGATTGTGTCCTCCCCCGCGCGAATTTTTTCCGGCGATTTGAGGGCGAATCCATAAGCGCCGTGGGAGGCCGCGCCTTGGCGTTCCACCCACCACGCGCCGCCGGCGATCACCCGATCCCACACCGCTTGATGAATCGCCCGGCGAAAGACGCGCAGCGCCTCCTCCCGCAAAGCCTGCCGCGAGTCCGCGCTCTGCGCCGGCGCCAAGCCCGCCGGTCCAATCAGAACGAGAATAAGGAGAAACCATTTCATGTGGAAAGTCAGTGAGCGGTTGCCGGTGGACAGTGAATCGCATTCGTTACCCATTCCATTTATCCCATCCTGTTAATCCTGCAAAAATCCTGTCAATCCTGTCCAAATCATGACAGCGGACGAGGTGTCCGCGCCCCGCATCACGCGCCGCCGCCGGTCTTCAGCGCCTCGGTGATGAAAAACTCGTTGCCCTCCGGATCGCGCACTTGGCCGAGCAGGATCGGCTCCCCTTCGCGCACGGAGGGAAAGGCGAGGATGTGCCCGCCGGCTTTTTCAATGCGCCGCGCCGCGTCGATGACGCTCTCGAATTGCAGGCTCAGCCCGGTGGGATGCGGGGAACGGTCGTGCCCGCCGTGCAGGGCGATGATGGCATCGCCGAAGCCCAGTTCCGACCACCACTCGCTGAAGCAAATCTCACGCAGGCCGAACACCTCCCGGTAAAAAGCGACGGCGCGCGCCATGTCGGCGGCCATGAGGACGTATTTGACTTTGAGCGGTTGCATGGCAGCCCGCACCAAGCCTCCTCCGGCGCAAAAAGCAAGCGGAGCAAGGTTCAAGTTTTCAGTTTCAAGCCCCGCCGGCGGCCTTGACCCTTCTTGACACTTGAACCTCAAAACCGGAATGAGGAAGGCAGGAAATCAAGAAAAGGAGTGGGAAGACAAGCGCTGGCAAACTTTCGAGCCTTCACTCAAAAGAGGAGTCGGCCACTCTGCCAGAGAAGTCCCTTCCCTATCCCTTTCCTGCCTTCCTGTTTTCCTTATTCACAAATCTAGGTTGAAACTTGACCCCTTGACCCTCACCACCGGTCAAACCCGCGCGCCACCACCTTCTTCACCGTCCGGTTCAGAAAAAACACCAGCCCCAGGATCAGGTAGAAAGCGCCGAAGACACCGGCCCAATGCGGCAGCAGATGATGGCCGAGCGGCGGCGGACTGGCTGGCGGCAACACCGTGGGAAAGCGCGAGATGAGCAGCAGGCAGCCGCAAAATCCGGCAAGAAAAAGCGCGCCCAGCCCGGTCCGGGCAAAGTCCCTGCCGCTTTTCATCAGCGGCACCAGGATCAGGCTGAGCAGGTACCACGTCGCGGCCACCGCGCAGTGGAAGAACAGCCCGTGCAGCAACAGCAGCGCCGCCGGCAGCCAGCCCAGAGCCACATGCGCGCGCAGCAGGCGGCGCGAGAATTGAATCTCGGATCGATGCTGGGTGTGGCGTTCGCGCTGGACGTTGAGCATGGACGGGGTGCTTTTCTGTTTAACCAGGAAACGATATTTGCGCAAATATTAACCTTTCCGCAATAAAACCGCTTCCCCGTGGCCAATTTAGACACGCTCGGACGAAAGACGTTGCAACGATGTGTAAATGAAATGCAAAGAAAGCCTCGGAAATCCGGCCGCGACCGCCCTTGCCCCGGCGCGTTTCCTGCTTATCTTTCGCCGCGTGATCCAAATCGTCTTCAACGAAATCAGCGCCGCCGAACTCTCGAAACTGCCCACCCAGGACCAGTTCCAGCTTCTCGAAGCCCTCGACATCTCGAAGGACGACTTCACCGAGGGCGCGCTCGAGAAACGCTTTGGCGTGCTCGACCGCAAGGGCGAAAAACTCTACCGCTGCCGCGCCGGCGACTACCGCATCTACTTCGCCGTCGAGGACGGCAACGTCCGCATCCACCGCGTCCTGCACTCCCATTCCCTCCAGGACTTCCTCTTCCGCAGCAACCTGCCCGGCGGCGGCGAGGACGAACAGCTCGCCAAATCCAAGCACTTCTGGCAGCTCATCGACGAAGGCGCGCGCACGCTCAAGGCCGTCTGAGCCGGTGGGCGGGGGTTACAGTAGGCGGTAGCCAGTGAACGGTGGGCGGAATTCTCGTCCTCTAATGGAGGGCGGAGAGTAGAGAGTGAGGCGCGCAGTCTTCTGAGCCCGTCGTCACAGACGAAAACCTCCTTCTCAGAAGGCGTCTTTTCGAGGACAAAGACGATGCTCTGCCCAACACTGCCCACTGCTTACCGCCCACTGGCTGGCTACTGGAGCCCGGCCACCTTCAAAGACAGGCGGCTCTTCAGGCGGGAAGACGTGTTCGAGTGGATGACCTTGGTCTTGGCGGCCTTGTCCACGGCGGCGGAGAAAACGCTGAGCGACTCCTTGGCGGCGGCCCCGTCTTTCTGCTCCACGGCGGCCAGCACTTTTTTGCGCAGCGTGCGGATGCGGCTCTTCACACCCTGGTTGGCGAGGGTGCGCTTGGCGGTTTTGCGGATGTTTTTCTCAGCGGAACGGATATTGGCCATGACAAGACGGGCGTGAAGGGGGCGGAGTGTGTAGCCGCAGGCGCCAAGCCTGTCAAGCGGATTTGATTTTTCGCTTTGCGCCCCGCTCTCTGCGCCTTGCCCAACCCTCCGGCTCCGCGCCGCCTCCGCCCGCGGAGAAGTGGGCGGGAACAGAGTCCCGCCCTCCGGATGGAAGGATTGAATAAAGTGCTGGCCCGCCGCGTCACAGCCATTACCTTGCCCTGAATGCCTGCCGCCGCCGTTGCGACCGTCCCTGGAGAAGATGTCCCCCCGGACATCGATCTGGTGCGTCGCAGCCAAGCGGGAGACAGCCGGGCGTTTGACACGCTCGTCACCAAATACCGTGGCAAGGTCTATGCCATGTCTTACCACCTCGTCCAGAATGAAACCGAAGCCTGGGATCTCGCCCAGGAAGCCTTCATCAAGGCTTGGCGCGCGCTGCCCGGCTTCAAGGGCGATTCCGCTTTTTACACCTGGCTCTTCCGCATCACCCACAACGTCGCCTACGACTGGCTGCGCAAAAAGAAAATCCGCGCCGAGGGCGGAGAGTTCGATGACTCGCGCGCCGATCACGGCATCGCCGCCGGAGCGGAGACCGCCCCGCGCGGCGCGCCCGCCCCGGACACCGCCCTGAAGCAGGCGGAGCTGGGTCAACGCATCCGCGACGCCATCGGCCAGCTTTCCCCCGATCACCAGCAGGTCATCCTGCTGCGCGAAGTCGAGGGCCAATCCTATGAGGAGATCGCCCAAGCCATGAAGTGCTCCCTCGGCACCGTGATGTCCCGCCTCTTTTACGCCCGCAAAAAACTGCAAGAAATCCTCCACGACCTGAAACCATGAAAACGCCGCCTGAAAACCACGATGCCACGCCGCCGGACTGGATGCGCTGGCTGGACGGGGAGATGCCCGCCGCCGAACGCGCCGCGTTCGAGCACCGCCTGGAGTCCGACCCCGCCCTGCGCGCCGAAGCGGAGTCCGCCCGCCATCTCAGCCAACTGCTGAAAAACGAACTGCCCGCCGAACTGGAGGTGCCGCACGCCGACTTCTTCAACTCCCAAATCCAAGTGCGCCTGGCGCAAATGGAAGCGGAAGAACGCCGCGCCGCGCCCGCGCCGCGCGCCTCCTGGCTCGAATGGCTGCGCTCGCCCTGGCTCTTCGGCACCGCCGCCGCCGCCGCGCTGGCGATCTTGCTGCTGCCGCGCGCGGGCGACCGCCCCACCCCCGCCTCGCCCAGCGACACCCTGGTGATGAGCACCTACGCGCCCAACCCGAAAGTGCTCGTCAGCGCCTTCCACTCCGATGAAGCCGAGGCCACCGTGCTCCTGCTGGAAGGCTTGGAGGATCTGCCCGCGGACCGCAAGATCGTCGGCTGGAACCTGCAAAGCGCGGACGCCGAGGGCGGCTTGGCCGGCACAGCCCTGCGCGGTCTCTCCGGCCAAGTGGAAGTCGTCGTGACCCGCGATGCCCAAAACAACACCCCCCGCCTCTGGACGCCCGGCGGCTGATGTCTTTACCCTAAAAACCGAGTTGATGGTTGGTAGTTGAGTGTTGATAGTTCAAAACCAGCGGCCTACGCCGAAAGCACCACTTGCCCGGAGAGTGAGTCACTAACGCGACACAAATCGCTTATTTTCAGTCTATCAACCATCAACTTTCAACCATCAACCCCGCTTTTAGGTTTATGAAACGCGCCCTGTTCCCGGCTCTGGCCCTCGGCGGCATCCTGCTCCTGGCGGCGGCCCCCGGCCCGCTCCCCGCCCAGCAGCCCGCGCCGCCGGCGCAAGCGCCTGCCGTGCCGGACCAGCCACGCCCGGCCACCGATGGCAAAGTCTGGGGCGCCCTGATTTACGCCACCGATGACGCCGCCAAACTGACCGGCGTCAAAAACGACAAGCCCGGGCCCGTCAAGAATCTGGAGGCCCGGCTTGCCAAAGTCTTTCCGCAGAAGCACTTTGAGATTCTGGGGCAGCACACCCAGGATGTGTTCCGCGAGTACGAATCCTGGGTGGTGCCCACCGCCGACCTGTTTTTGAAGGTTGATTCCAAAGGCCCCGACGCCGCCGGCGGCATCCACCTGCACCTGCAATTCTGGCGGCAGGAGCAGGTACTGCTGAAAACCGACGCCCTGCTGCGCCCGCAACGCCCGCTCTTCATCTCCGGCCCGAAATGGCGCGACGGCCAACTCCTCTTCGTCCTGCTCCTCACCGAGGAGACGTAACGTAGCTCAGGCATCCTGCCTGAGTCCAGTGGTTCAGGCTTTCAGCCTGAACCCGCATATACAGGCAGAATGCCTGCATGACTCGTCACAGGCTGAAAGCCCGTGCCACGCGCTACACCCGCTGCCCCAGCGCCTTCAGCTTCGCCTCGCCCTCGCTCCAGGCCACCTCGTGCGGCGGACGTTTCGTCAGCGCCGCGATCGCCCCCACCACCCCCGCAGCCTCGCCCATACCCACCGCGTTGCCGGTCACGCGATAGCTGGAGTGCGCGATGAAATCCCCGCTGATGCAACGGCCCGCCATCAGCAAGCCATCCACATCCTTCGCGATCAACGCCCGCAGCGGGATGTCGTAGGGCTTGACCTTGATGTTGGTCTTGTGAATGGCGGAAGCGGTCTTGTTGTACTCCGCGCTGGTGGCGTGAATGTCCACGCCGAAAGTCGCGCGCGTCACCGCGTCCTCATGCCGCGCCCCCTGCACGAGATCGTCCTCCTTCACCGTATAACGGCCCGCGATGCGCCGCCCGTCGCGCACGCCGATCTGTTCGGCGGTGGCCACGATTTGAATGCCCTCCCACGGACCGCCGAGCGCGCGCAGGCCGTTGACCATCTTGTTCATCTCCGAACGCGCGCGCGTCGTGGCCGCGGTGATCTCGGCGGCGTCCCAGGGCTTGATGCCGTACTCGTGGTTCATCATCGCGAAGATCAAATTGTTCTTCACATGCCAGAGCGTGGGGCTGGCATACGAAGGGTAATGCCCCGTGCCGACGAGCACCTGCTTGATGCGCTGCTTTTTCTCACCGTCGCTGTTCTCGCCCGGCTGCGGCTGGCTGAAGCGCACGAACTCGCGCAGCGCCTCCGGGTCTTTCACGATCAGCAGCGCGTTGAGCGACATCGGCTGACACGGACAGTCCGCCGACTCGCCGATCTCGAACCCGCAGCCCGCCTGGAAACCGAGGTCGCCGTCGCCCGTCGTGTCGATGAAAACCGGCGCGCGCCACGCCTCGCGGCCCGATTTGGATTCCGTGACGATGGTGGTGAGCCGCTGCCCCTCGCGAAACGCCGCCGACACCCGCGTGTGAAACTGGAACTTCACCCCCGCCTCCAGGCACATCTCCTCCAGCAGCAGCTTCAGCGCCTCGGGATCGTAGCTGAAACGATTGTTGCGCGTGGACCCGGCGCGCGCGTCCCGCTCGTCCAGACGGTCGCGCAACTCCTTGGCAAGGCCCGGCTTGTCGAAATCGAGGAAATACCCCAGCAATCCCGCCGTCCAGATGCCGCCCAAGCAGCCGCGCCACTCGAACAACCGCACCTGCGCCCCGGCGCGCGCCGCCGTGATCGCCGCCGCCACCCCGGCCGGCCCTGCGCCGCAGACAATGACATCCGCATCATCCGCCAACGGAATGTCACGCGCCGGCTCCGTGAAAAGCCCCTCCTTGCCCGCCGGTTCAGCGGCAGCGGCGGCAACGAGCGAGCTTTGCCCCACAGCGCCCCCGGCGAGAGCGGCGTGAAGGAAATGACGGCGGGATACGGAGGCGGCAGGTTTCATGACCCAAGATGACGCCGCCAAACCGCGCCAGTTTTCACGAAATCCACTTTCAGTCAGGGAAACCCGTGGAAGACGCAGAGGCTCCGGCGGTTGGCTGCACCGCCTTGTTCGGCGTCTTATGTATAGTAACCGGATAGCTGCAAAAAGCACTTTTCGGTATCCTCGGGTGGTGCGTCGTTGGGCTTCCACCAACGGGCTAAAGAGAGGCGAAGCAAAGTGCCAGCCGGAATCACAGCTAACGGCTCCTGAAATCCGACATAGGAAATGTGACGAGTCTGAAAGTTCTGTCGGCAATCATACCGAACCTTGTCGTTAAAATCGTTACGATTCAAGGTGGACGAGGATTGCCAAAAGCAGACGCTGTGATCAGGAAGATCAACTCCGCGGGAAAGATAGCCTGAACCTGCAGCCGTAAATTGAAGCATTCCTCCAAATGTATCTTCCAAAGGTCCAACAACGATTGGACAGTTGGCGCGGATGAACCCTGACAAATCGTCTATAGAACCCTCCTTTATGGCGCGAGACACGAGCACGTCTTCAAGGTGCGGGGCATCACGTCTGGGGCGGATCTGGTAGCTGACATTCCAGAGATCTCCAATCTGGTAAGGGCTATCATTCGCTTGGTTGTAGCCTTGGGCGTTGAGAAGGCGAACGCTTCGTCGTGCAACGAGGTCAAAGCCGCCAATACAAACATGATTACCGTGCATTCGCGTGCGGGATACAATGAGTGTTGCCATGACTTACGGATGTAAATGAACGACCGGAACATGAATCACGCCGCCAAGCCATTCTGACATCAATGAGCGATGACATGCCTCATGATGGCGCTCTACGCAAAACAGGCAAGGCTTGAGAGCAGTTGCTGGAAGTGCATCAAAAAATTCCTGCTGCTTATGAACCAATAAGATTTCGCTCCGATATGAGGCTGAAAACTCACATCCGAGGACTTCCCTAGATCTCTTTTGAATGCCAAGTCGTGCGTCAGCCGCTTTCTGCCGTGCGCGAATCGAATCAGTCGGGGCAAACTCTTTCAGATGCACGTAATGAATTCCGATACTGCCAAGTCGGTCCTGCAACCGTGCTGAATTGAGAAATGCGAAAGCCCGTCCCCGCATTCCTCGGCGCTGGCGAATATCGCACAAAACGTCAACACCAGAGGAAAGCAAAGACTCGAAGAATGTATTCTCGGTAAATCCGTATCCACCTATAGTATAAAGGGTCTTAATCATTTGTTTGCTGCGTGCGGTAACTCCCTCGTGAACGTGAGACTTCAATATTAAGACCGAAGAGATCGTCCTGTCCACCGGTGATGCGATCAATAACTTCGGACTGATCCACAAGAGAACCATCCGCATCAATATGGCGAATTTGTATGCCCAGTTGTGTTAGTGCCTCTCCAATTAGTTTGGATCGGTGACATTCTTCGGGACGAAGTTCGCTGCACATTAGTGCAAAGCTTATTCCCTTGTTTACGGCTGTGTTCAGTCTGGTGATTCCCTCGCGAAAATATTCTTCTTGAGCCAACTTGAGGTAATCTACTCTTCCCTCTGAATCGTAACAGCTATCGGACCGAGGTCTGCCACCGAGTTGATCGCCTACGAACAGATAGCGAACGCCTGTGCTTCTGCACGCCGTCTCCAATGTGTCTTTGTTGAAAGCTGGTGAAAAACGCGAGTATGGACTGCTCCGAACGTCGAGAAGGAATGAGACGTCGTAGTTTCGGAGGATCTGCAGGAACTCGTCAATCGTTCGGTTCCCGTATCCGATGGTTAAAGCTCGATGGGCTTCTTGCATTATTGTCGAATTCTTGTGAGGTCTGTTCAGTTTTCTTGCCCGATTAAGGTGAGGCACGGAGCGCAGCGGAGTTGCCTCCACCGCCTTGTTAGCCGTTGTTTGCGATGTGTTGTTGTAGATGCTCCCAATTGAATATATAAATATTAGATGGAATGGGGTTGTTACCTTTGTGCCTTATTCTCCGTATGGTCTGAATCCAGCGGGTAGTCTCGGTGCAATCGGGTGCGATCAGCACACCCCACCTGCCCGCAACAGATGCCGCCAAAAGACTGCCCAGAAAATATTTTGAATTCGAGTTCTCGACCTCGATAGCTATCCCAACCATTGGATTGAGATTTGGTGCCGAGCACCAATAGTTACTGAGATCTTCAGCGGTCGGAAATACGCTAATCTTCCCCAAAGACCTCACGATCCGATCAATTTCGGGCGCGGCTTCATCGAACCTATTCATGTCCGATTCCCTAATTTCTGTTGTTCTTCTTCCCTTGGTCGCTTCTGGCGCAAATGCTAAATCTATCTTGAACGTTCTCTCTTCGGAATCGTCCGTCACATGATTAAATATGTCTAGCTTGCCGAGGGAGTGTAAGCCTTGGCTTTCCAAATGCGATTTGATGGCATCTGTGACGACGGACTCTTCCATGGTCTTGATTCTTGGCTAACAGTACGCTCAAACAAAAACGCGGGGTTGTCTGTGAGCGTCTTATAGACCACATTTTTTGAGCTTTGACACTAAAAATCAAGAGGAATGTTGCTTTGTCTGAAAATTTGACGATATTTCGACGGCAATGTCACCGAGGCAATGAATACACAGCCAAAGCAACCTGGCGGGACTGGAGGAGCGGTTGCGGCATCCGGCGGAAATGGAGGCGTTTTTGGGGTGAGCTTCGAGTGCCCCACTCGAAGCGGGAGGATTGACAGAGGAATGGGGACAGGGGAATGAACCCTTTCCTTGTCTTTTCACATTCCTCTGTCCCCATTCCCCTGTCAAAAACCCTCGGTTTTCGCCCTTTAATCCGTGCCATCCGCGGTTCATCCCAAAAATTTTCCTGCCACCCATCTTCCTACCTCCAAAAACCCGCCCGGATTCGATTGCCAATCGAATCTACCCGATTTTCCTCAACACGATGCCGAGCAGGGCGATGTCGGCGGGGGTGACTCCTTGGATGCGGGCTGCTTGGCCGAGGGTGGCGGGGCGGATTTGGGCGAGCTTCAGTTGCGCTTCTTTTTTCAGGCCGGTGATTTGGCCGTAGTCGAGATGGCCGGGGATGCGCTTGTCCTCCATGCGGGCGGTGCGCTCGACCATGGCTTCCTGGCGGGTGATGTAGCCTTCGTATTTGAGGTTGTTTTCCAGGAGCGACCAGATTTCGCCGGGGAAGCGGTCGCGCAGGGCCTGGGGCAGGCGGGTGAAGGCGTTTTCCGGGCGGCGGATCCATTTTTCGAGACGCAGGCCGTCGTGGTTTTCCTGGCGGACGAAAGCCAGGGCTTCATCGAGGAGGCGGGCTTTTTCGTGGGTGTGGGCGAGGCGAAAGGGGTCCACCAAGCCGTGGGCGGCGGCTTTTTCGGTGAGGCGGAGGTCGCAGTTGTCCTGGCGGAGCAGGAGGCGGAACTCGGCGCGGCTGGTGAAGAGGCGATAAGGCTCCGTCGTGCCCTTGGTGACGAGGTCATCAATCATGACAGCGAGGTAGGACTCGCTGCGCTGGAGGAGGAAGGGCGGTTTGCCGGCGACCTTGAGGGCGGCGTTGGCTCCGGCGATGAGACCCTGGCCGGCGGCTTCCTCGTAGCCGGAGGTGCCGTTGATCTGGCCGGCGAAGTAGAGACTGCAAATACGCTTGGTCTCCAGGGTGGGGTGGAGCTGGGTGGGCGGGCAGTAGTCGTACTCCACGGCGTAACCGGGCCGGATGATCTCGGCGTTTTCGAGACCGGCGATGGAGCGGATGAAATCGAGTTGAACCTCGAAGGGCAGGGAAGTGGAGACGCCGTTGACGTAATACTCCTGGGTGTGCAGACCCTCGGGTTCGAGGAAAATCTGGTGCCGCTCCTTTTCGGCGAACCGCACCACCTTGTCCTCAATAGAAGGGCAGTAGCGCGGTCCCACGCCCTCGATACGGCCGCAGTACATGGGGGATTTGTCGAGATTGGCGCGGATGATGTCGTGGGTGCGGGGGTTGGTGTAGGTGGTCCAGCAGGGCAATTGTTCCACGTGGAACTTTTCGGGCCGCCAATCGTTCAGAGTGAAGAGGCCGGAAGCCTGAAATCCGAAGCCCGAAGTCCGAATTTGGGAAGTTTCAGCTTTCGGGCTTCGGATTTCGGGCTTCGGATTTTCACCTTCGGACACCAAACCCGAGAGATAGGAAAACCGCGGCGGTGGGTCGTCGCCGGGTTGGGGGTCGCACAGGGAGAAGTCGATGGAGCGGCCATTGATTCGGCAGGGGGTGCCGGTTTTGAAGCGTTTCACCTCGAAGCCAAGGTGGATGAGGCTGTCTGACAGGGTGGAGATGCTGTCGCCCATGCGACCACCGGACTGGTTTTGCAGGCCGACATGGAGCAGGCCGCGCATGAAGGTGCCGGAGGAAACCACCACCGACCGTGCCCGATACACCACGCCCAGGCTGGTGCGCACTCCGGTCACGCGGTCCTCGCCATCCACCAGAATCTCCGCCACGTTGCCCTGATGAAGATCGAGATGCGGCTGGTTTTCCAGCAGCCATTTCATGCGGAATTGGTAAGCCTTCTTGTCGCACTGGGCGCGGGGCGCCTGAACGGAGGGGCCTTTTCCGGCATTGAGCATCCGGAACTGGATGCCGGTGGCGTCCGTGTTCAGAGCCATCACGCCACCGAGGGCGTCGATCTCGCGCACTACGTTGCCCTTGGCGAGACCGCCGATGGCCGGGTTGCAGGACATCTGACTGATGGTGTCCAAGTTTTGGGTAAGGATAGCCGTCTCTGCCCCGAGCCGTGCCGCCGCCATCGCCGCCTCCACCCCGGCATGACCCGCTCCGCAGACCAGGACATCGTAGGTCTTGGGGAAGGTGAACAGGGCAGGGGAGGACATGGGGAGGGGAGTTTACACCTTGGCTGGCGGATTTCATCCTCGAAAAAGGGTGGAATTGTTCTACGTGGAACAATTGGAAATGACGAATGCAGAATGACGAATGTCGAATGAGTTCCTCCTGTCATTCGTCATTCTGCATTCCGCATTCGTCATTTTTAGAACAGCTTGCTTCCCCCCCAAAGCTGGCTAGGGTTTCGGTTCTCTTTTCATCATGGCCAAAGCGACCCCTACCGCTCCTCCCGTCGGCAGTCACGCCGCCGCTCCCATCAATCAGTCCCTCAGCGCTGAGGACAAGATCGGTTTCTACCGGCAGATGGTGCGCATCCGCAAGTTCGAGCAGGTGTCCTTTCAGCATTACAATGGCGGGAAAATGGGCGGCTTCCTCCACCTCTACATCGGCCAGGAATCCGTCGCCGTCGGCACCATCTCGCTGCTGGGCGAGAACGATCACATCATCACCGCCTACCGCGACCACGGCCACGCGCTCGCCGTCGGCATGGGCATGAACGAATGCATGGCCGAGCTTTTCGGCAAGGCCACCGGCTGCTCGAAAGGGAAGGGCGGCTCCATGCACTACTTCGAGCCTTCCAAAAACTACTGGGGCGGCCACGGCATCGTCGCCGGCCAGACTCCGCTCGGCCTCGGCTTGGCGTTTGGGCTGAAATACAAAAAGCTCAAGGGCGCCGCGCTCTGTTACCTCGGCGATGGCGCGGTGAACCAAGGCGCTTTTCATGAGTCCCTGAACCTCGCCGCGCTCTGGAATCTGCCGGTGATTTACGTCATCGAAAACAACGGTTACTCCATGGGCACCAGCCAGCGCCGCTCCTCCGCCTATCCTTCCTGTCTGGCTGAACGCGCCGCCGGTTACGACATGGATTGGGAGCTTTTTTCCGGCGAGGATGTTTACGAGGTGCGCGCCCGCACCCAGGTCGCCCTCGAACGCGCCCGCGAGAAATCCCGGCCCAGCATCATCGAAATCGCCACCTACCGTTGGGAAGGCCATTCCGTCGCCGACGCCAACAAAACTAAGTACCGCACCAAGGAGGAAGTGGAGCGTTATCAGCGCGAACACGATCCCATCCAACGCTGGAAGCAAGTGCTGCTGGAGGAGGGCATTGCCACTGAGGATGCCTTGAAAAAAATCGACAAGGAGGCGCAAAAAGAAGCCGACGCCTCCGCCGAGTTCGCCAAAAACAGCCCCTTCCCGGAGCCGGAATCCATCTTCGAGGATGTGTATTGGGAAGTGGACAACCAAACCGAAGCCGGCCAGACCGGCCGCCATTTCTTCAACGACTGACCTGCTCCTGACTTCTTGACCCCTTCTTGACCGGCCTTTCCTTGACCCCCTTGATCTTCCCCCTATGCCTCGCCGCCTGATTTACCGCCACGCCCTTCGTGAAGCTTTCGATGAGGAACTCGCCCGCGATCCCATGGTCGTGCTGTTGGGAGAGGAGGTGGCCCAATACAACGGCGCTTACAAAGTGACCGAAGGTCTTTGGGACAAATGGGGGGACGAACGCATCGTCGATACCCCCATCAGCGAGGCCGGGTTCATCGGCATGGGTGTCGGCGCTTCCATGCTCGGCGTGCGTCCGGTGATGGAGCTGATGTTTTGGAGCTTCTACACCGTGGCCTGGGACCAGATCGTCAACAACGCCGCCATGGTGCGCTACATGAGCGGCGGCAAAATTCACTGCCCCATCGTCATCCGCGGCCCGGCCAACGGCGGCACCAGCGTCGGCGCCACCCACAGCCACACGCCGGAAAACATCCTGGCGAATTTCCCCGGCATGAAGTGTGTCTGCCCCTCCAACGCCTACGATGCCAAAGGCTTGATGAAGGCCGCCATCCGCGACAACGATCCCGTCATGTTCATGGAGAGCACCCAGCTTTACGGCAAAGAATGGGAGGTGCCATCCAACGACGAACTGCCCGAGGGCGAACTCGTCATCCCGCTCGGCGTCGCCGACGTGAAACGGGAAGGAACGGACATCACGCTCATCGCCCACGGCCGTGCCGTCATCACCTGCCTGCAGGCCGCCGAAATCCTGGAGGAGGAGCACGGCATCAGCGCCGAGGTCGTCGATGTGCGCAGCATCCGCCCACTCGACGAGGAGACGATCCTGGAATCCGTCGCCAAAACCCACCGCGCCATTTACGTCGAGGAAAACAAACCCTACTGCGGTGTCGGCGCGCAGATCGCCTACATGATCCAGAACGCGATCTTCGACGAACTGGACGCCCCGGTGCTGCGCGTGAACTCGCTCGACGCGCCCGCCATCTACAGCCCGCCGCTGGAGGCCATCCAGCTCCCCACGCCCGAGGTCGTCGTCGAGAAAGCCCTGAGCATTTGCTAACTAACCTAACTTAGCCTAACACAAGTTTATGCCGAAGATCATCGAAATGCCCAAACTGAGCGACACCATGACCGAGGGCACCCTCGCCAAGTGGATTGTCAAGGAAGGGGACACCGTCTCCAACGGCCAGGCCATCGCCGACGTCGAGACCGACAAGGCGACCATGGAGATGACCTCGTTTTTTGAGGGCACCCTGCACAAGCTTCTGGCCAAGGCTGGCGACAAAATCCCGCTCGGCGCACCGATGGCCGTGGTGCTTGAGGAAGGCGAGGAAGCGCCCGCCAATCTGGACGAACTGATCGCGCAAGCAGCCGCTGCCAACGCGCCCGCCGGGGAGGAAAACGCTGCCAAAGAAGGCGCGGCCAAGCGCCCCACCGGCTCCAGTTTGCTGCCGAAAGCGCCGGCCAGCCGCCGCCGCGCCACCGCCGGTTCCGCCAACGGCGTCCGGGTCAAGGCCTCGCCGCTGGCGCGCAAAATCGCCGAGGAACGCGGTGTCGATCTCAGCCGCATTGAGGGCACCGGCCCCGGCGGGCGCATCGTGCGCGCCGACGTGGAAGCCGCGCCCGCAGGCGGGGCAGGGGGGCGCGCCGCCGTCTCCGCCGCACCCGCCATCCGCCCGGTGGCCGGACCCGAGG
>CAZNKC010000030.1:0-36883 GCA_964573315.1 uncultured Verrucomicrobiaceae bacterium
GACGAAACGCGCCGCCATGCCCAGATGTCGCAGGATTTGCACGAGCAGCCAGGCGGAATCCCGGCAGGAGCCGCTGCCCAACTCCAGCGTCTCCTCCGGCGTTTGCACACCCGGCTCCATGCGGATGGTGTAACGGATGTCCTCCCAGAGCTGCTGGTTGAGCTGCACCAGGAAATCGATCGTGCGCGGCCGCGTATCCTTGTCCGGCTGCGCCGGCTGGACGTGCGGCTCGGGAAAGACGCCATGCGCCTGCGTGTCCGCCGTCTCCGAATGCGGCACCGGCGCGTGCGGCAGCGGGCCGTGGCCGTTGAGCATCTCTTGCCGGACTTGGCGCAGACAAGCCGTGAGGTGTGGTGTCAGGGGCAGCTTCCGATGAAAAGGCTCCAGCTCGTGTGCGAGCACCGGATCATACGGGAACGGAAAATGCTCCGCTTGCGGCTCCAGGAAAAAGTCGAACGGATTATAAACCGCCATCTCCGCCACGAGATCCACCTCCACCGTCAAATGCGTGGCTTTTTCCGGAAAAACCAAACGCGCCAGATGATTCGACTGCGGATCCTGCTGCCAGTTGATGAAATGCTGGTCCGGGCTGATTTTCAGCGAGTAGGAAAGCACCGGCGTGCGGCAGTGTGGCGCCGGGCGCAACCGCACGACATGAGGCGCGAGATGAACGGGACGGTCAAACCGGTAGTGTGTGACGTGGCGGAGGGCGACATGAATGGCCATACGGATGGGCTAGCCATTCCATCCCAAGCACACCCCGTGCCAGCAACGAAACGGAAACGTTGTTGGTGCCGATGGCCGGACTCGAACCGGCAAGGAGGATGCCCTCCGGCAGATTTTAAGTCTGCTGCGTTTACCATTTCGCCACATCGGCGGACGAAGGGCAGGGTAAGCGATGGGAGAGTGGCGGGCAAGGGGCAAAGCGGCGGATACACGCGCCGCTCAGGGCTTACGCATGAAAATCAGGCCCCAAAAAATCTCACGCAAAGGCGCAAAGAGGCAAAGAAACTGAATTTTTTGCGTCTTTGCGCCTTTGTGTGCCATCCCATGCCCCCCATGCGCAAGCCTTGCCGCGTGTCGTTACCGCAACCCGGCGAGCTGGCTGCCCCAGGCGATGACAAACGGCGTGGTGGCGATGCTGACGAGCGTGGTGGCCAGCACCACTTGCACGGCGGTGGGCGCGTGACCGCCGTACATTTTGGCGACCATGATGCTGAAGACGGCGGACGGCATGGCGGCTTGGATGATAAGGATGCGTTTGAGTTCCTCCGCGACCGGCAGCCAGACGGCGGCGGCGATGAAGGCGGCAGGGATGAGGGCGAGGCGCAGCACGGGGCTGAGCATGGCCACGGGCCAGCGCATTTTTTCCTGCCCCCAGATGTCCCCGATGGCGGCGCCGATGAGCAGCACGGCCAGCGGCACGGCGCAGACGCCGATCATGTGAAAGGTGTTCGCCAGGGCCGCCGGCACCCAGGCGTGCAGGCCGGTGAAATTCAGCAGCAGACCGGCCAGGATGGCGAGCACGGGCGGGTTGAGCGCCAGCCGCCAGGGCGCTCTGGCAAACCCGGTGAGCACGCCCACGCCGCCAATCCAGCAGCCCAACTCGACACCGAGGGTGAAAGTGAACAGCACGCCCATCGTGCCTTTGTCCGGGAACAGGGCGGCGACGATGGGTATGGCGACGAAGCCGTAGTTTTGCAGGCCGCAGGACAGGGCAAAGGTGCGCCGTCCGCTGCCCACCCGCAGCCCGGCCAGCGGCGCGGCGCACCAGGACAGGGTGATGCCCAGCATGACGAGTCCGAACCCTAGCAGCGCGGCGACGAGCACGGGCACGGGGCGCATGACCGATTCGTTGCCGACGACGCGATCCAGGATGAGGCAAGGGGTGAGCACGGCGATGGTGAGGCGCATCATGCCTTTGTCCACCTCCTGCGGCAGAAACTGCGACCGCCGCAGCACCGCGCCGGTCAGCATGGTCAAATACACGGGCAGGGTGACGGCGAGGATGGCGGCGTAGGAGAGCATTATTGCTGCGGACGGCTCTGAGCATGGAGCGGGAATGCGGGGAGAGCAAATGCGGAGGTGGGAAAGCGGCCTTTGGAGCGCGGGTGCCATCACTCGCGCTCTGAACTGCTGGGCAGGAGGCAGGATACCCGGTCCACACGGTTGCAGGCAGAATGCCCATGCGACACTTCCTTGCGCTGCCGCTGAAACCCGTTACCTTGCGCGCCTTCTTTTTCCCTTTATCGTTTTTTCTCTCCTGTCACCCCATGTGGAAAGGCCGTTTCTCCCAGCCCACCAGCCAACTCGTCCAGGCGTTCGGCGAGTCCGTGTCTTTTGACTGGCGGCTTTATGCGCATGACATCAGCGGCTCAATCGCCCATGCCAAGGGTTTGGAAAAAGCCGGCATCCTCAGCGCCGGCGAGCGCGCGGCCATTGAGGAAGGGCTGCTGGCGATCAAGCACGAGATCGAGCATGGCGACTTCGAGTTCCAAACGTCCCTGGAGGACGTCCACATGAACATCGAGTCCGCCCTCACCGCGCGCATCGGACCCGCCGGCGCCAAGCTGCACACCGCGCGCAGCCGCAACGACCAAGTGGCCACCGATGTCCGCCTCTACTGCCGCGAGGCCGCGGACCGGCTGGCGGCGGATATCCGCCACCTTCAGCGCGCCCTGGTCGAAACCGCCGAGCGCGCGGGCGCTGCGGTCGTGCCCGGTTACACTCATCTCCAGCGCGGCCAGCCGGTGTTGTTCGCCCATCACTTGCTGGCCTACGTCGAGATGTTGGCACGCGACGCCTCCCGCCTGCGCGACGCCCGCACCCGTCTCGACGTCATGCCGCTCGGTTCCGGCGCCCTCGCCGGCTCCACCATCATCCTCGACCGCGAGTTCGTCGCCCGCGAACTCGGTTTCGCCGCCGTCTCCCAAAACAGCATGGACGCCGTCAGCGACCGCGACTTCATCGCCGAACTGCTTTTCGTCATCGCCCTCTGCGGCGTGCATCTCTCCCGCCTGAGCGAGGACATCATCCTCTGGTGCAGCGCCGAGTTCGGATTCGTCACGCTCAGCGATGCCCACACCACCGGCTCCAGCCTGATGCCGCAGAAAAAAAACCCGGACGTGGCCGAGTTGACGCGCGGCAAGACCGGCCGACTCACCGGCAATCTGGTGAGCCTGCTCACGCTCTTGAAGGGGCTGCCGATGACTTACAACCGCGACCTGCAGGAGGACAAGGAGCCGCTGTTCGACTCCATCGACACCCTGCACACCACGCTGGAAGTCGTGGCGGAAATGATCTCCGGCATGGAGGTCAACGCCGCCCGCACTGCCGCCGCCACCGCCGATCCGCTGCTGCTCGCCACCGACCTCGCCGATTACTTGGTCAAGCACGGCGTGCCCTTCCGCCAAGCGCACGAGGTCATCGGCAAACTCGTCGCTTTCAGCTTGGAGCAAAACCGCGGTTTCGCCGATCTCAGCCTGGAGGAGTTCCAGGGCTTTTCCCCCGCGTTCGAGGCGGATTTGTTCGATTGCCTCAACGTCCAAGCCGCCTTGTGCGCCCGCCAGGGCATCGGCGCGCCCAGCCCGGACAACGTCGCCGCCCAACTCACCCGCTGGCGCGCCGAACTCAGTGACTCCGTCCACGCATGATCCGTCCCGCCGACATCGATTTCCCCTTGTTCCAAGTGCGCGACGGCAACGGCTGGCAAAAAGTGGCCGCCCGCCAGACTTACGCGGACCCCTACATCCAGATCGAGCGCGCCGATTACCTCACGCCGGGCCGCCCGCACACGCCGGTGCCGTGGACCATCGCCCACCGCAAAGCCGCCGTCGCCGTGGCCCCGGTGCTGGAGGACGGGCGCTTTTTGCTCATCGCCCAGGAGCGGCTGCCGGTGCAGGACACCTTGTGGGAATTTCCCGCCGGGCAGATCGACGATGAAAACACGCCCGATCCCCGGCGCGCTATCCTCGACACCGCGCTCGCCGAGTTGCGCGAGGAGGCCGGCGTCATCCTGCATCCCGAAAAGGGCCGCCTGGAGCCGCTGGGTTATTTTCTTCCCTCGCAAGGTTTCACCACCGAGCACGTATATTTGTTCAGAGCGGAGCCCGTGTGCGTCGTTGGCCAGCCGGAACCGGAAGGCAGCGAGCACATCAGCGCCGTGCGGCCCGTGAGCGCGGGGGAATTGCGTCGGATGATCGCTGCCAATGAGATCACCAACGCCCTGACGCTCGCCTTGTTCGCGCGGATGGCAGCCAAGGGGCAGATCTGACTTCCCTGTTTTCCTTTTTCATTTTACCTCTTTTCATTCTCCCATGTGGAAGGCTCTCCTCAATAAAATCTTCAAAGCCCGCGAAAAAGTCGCCCTCAACCTCAACAAAGGGGACGAGGAAAAGCCTTTTCTGGATCACTTGGAGGACTTGCGCACGATGATCGTTCGCATGGTGGTCACGCTCGTGGTCGTGGCCTTCGGCACGTTTGTGTTTTACAAAGAGCTGTTCCGGGCCATCCAACTCCCGATCATCCTCGCCGGACTCGCAAAAGACGAGGAAAGCGCCAGCCAGTTGCTGCAAAACATTGACGTGGCCGGCCCGTTCATGATGGCGATCAATGTCTCGCTGATTACCGCCGTCATCATCTCCTTCCCGCTGCTGTTGGTGTTCTTGCTGCAGTTCATTTTGCCTGGGTTGAAGACGAACGAGAAAAAGTTGTTGTTTCCGGCCATCGGCATTGGCACAGGACTGTTTCTCACCGGAGCTGCCTTCGCCTACTGGGTGGTATTGCCAAAAGCTCTGGCCTTCTTCGATGAATTCGCCAAAACCGTGAGTTCGCGGCAGGACTGGACGCTGTCGAACTATGTCACTTTTGCCACGCGGTTCGTCCTGGTCTTCGGCATTTCCTTCGAGCTGCCGGTCGTCGTGATGGCCCTGGTGAAGCTCGATATCCTGAATTACAAAATCATGAAATCCACCTGGCGGCATGCGCTGGTGGCCATCACGGCGTTTGCGGCCATCATCACGCCAACACCGGATGTGCTGACGCTCATGCTGATGTCCGGGCCGCTGTATGTGCTCTATGCCATCTGCATCTGGCTGGCGTGGTTCCTCGAAAAACGCGAGCGCCAGCTTTACCCGGAATTTTACGCCGAGCGCGACAAGGACGAGGCTGAGCTGGAGAAGGAAACCGACGAATGGGACAAGGACGGTTACACGCCCTGGTTCTCCGACGAGGAGGACGACGACATCGAGGACGAATACCAGCAGCGCGCCAAAACCCCGCCTCCCGCCGCCGGGACTCCGCCGGATGCCGCGGAGCCTCAGCCTTCCGAGGAGCCGCCTGCCGCCGAAAAATCCCTGGAGGAACTGGCCCGCGAGGACGAGCAGGGCGGAGCGCGCGCTCCCGCCGCCGGGCACGCCGACCCTTCCCGCAACGAGGATTGACTCAGCGCAGGAAGTCCGAAGTCCGAAGTCTGGTTTTTCGGATTTCGGGCTTCGGATTTCGGATTTCCCCCGCTCTCCAAACCGTAAAAAATGCGTCTCGTCCGCCATCTCCGCCGTTTCGCGCTTTACTCCCGCGTGGAAAATCGCTAACAATGGCATTCCAGCCGGTTTTTTTCCGGCCTCCTATTCCCGTTAACCCTCATCCATCATCTATGTTTCTCAAACGTCTCAGCCTCGCCGCCCTGGCGTTCCTGTCGGCCGCCTCCTTCGCCACTGCCGACATCCTCGTTCTCACCAACGGCGAACGCAAAGAGGGGGAAATCCTCAACGAAACCCCGGATGTCGTGCGCATGAGATACCAGCTCACGCCGAAAATCTCGGACGAGAAAGACTTCCCCCGTGCCGACATCGCCGAAATCATCCGCCAAAGCCCGGCCGAATTGGACCTTAAGCGAGAGAAACTCAAAGAGGTCATCCCCACCAAAGACATGATGGGCGCGGACGAGTACGAGCGCCTCATCCAGGACCGGCTGCGCCCCTTTGTCAGCAAGTATCCCGGCACCCCCGAGGCCACCGAGGTGGAGCAGATCATCAAGGAACTCCAGGCGGAGAAGGAAAAAGTCGTCTCCGGCCAGCTCAAGGTGGACGGCAAATGGCTCTCCCCCGATGAAGTGAAACGGGATGACTACAACATTCGCGCCTACAAGCTGCGTGCTGAGATCAAAAGCACCGCCGCCTCGCCAAAACTGGAGGACTGGGTCGCCGCCCTCCGCATTTACGACCGGTTTATCGATCAGAGCAGCGGGTTCTTCGCCTCCACCCACTATCCGTTGCTGGTCCCCGAGATGCTGGAGATTCTCGGCAAATACGAGAGCGAGCTGCTGCGCATGATCCGCGAGCAGCCCATCCTGCTCAAAAACCAGAAGGATGGAGTCGCCAGGATGATCGAGCCTGACAAATCCCGCACCGAGGCCGAGATCAAGCGCCGCCTTGACGAATGGAAAACGGAATACGACGCGGAGAAACGCGCCCGCCTGCGCTGGCTCGTCCCCTACAAGCTCGATGACGCCAGCCTCAACGAGGCCCACAAGGCCGTCGTCGCCGAGCGCGCCAAGCTCAACCAACTCGACCTCGATGCGCTCGCCAAGCAGAATGAGCTGCTCGTCGCCGTCTTCCGTTATCTGGCGGAAGAGAATGCCGTCGAAGCCGAGGCCGCCTTGGAAAACGCCACCAAGTCAAGTGCGGTCAGCAAACAGGAATACAGCCGCATCTTCGCCGACCTGCGCGGGAAAGTCACCCTGCTGAAGAATGAGATTCAGCGCAAGCGGAACGCCCAGCGCACCTTCAATCAGAGCGTCAACGCCGTCGGCAGCGGCACGGGGCCGATCACGGATGACCGTGTGACCAAGGCGCTCGCCGATGCTGAGACGCCGAAGCCGCCGGCGGCGGAGGATCCCAATGCGCCCATCGGCGCCGCTCCAGCCCCAACTCCTGCTCCTGCCGCTCCGGCTCCGGCACCCGCCGCTGCCACCCCGGCGCCAGCACCTGCTCCCGCCGTCGCCGTCGAGGAAGAGAGCGGTTTCATCAAATACATCCTGATTGGCGGTGGCGCGCTGCTCGCCGTCCTGTTGATCGCGCTGGTCATGCAGAAAAAGAAACAGGCCTGAGCGCGTTTTCGCCTCCCCCCGGCCGCGGTCCCCTCCCAGGATAGAGAGACGGAGGGACTGAGAGAGGGGGAGAAATGATGCGCCTCCGGCGTTTCCCTCATTCCCTCATTCCCTCTTTCTCAAGCCATGCCCCACGTCAGCACCAACGGAATCCAGATGTACTATGAGGAACGCGGCAGCGGTGATCCGCTCGTCTGCATCATGGGTGTGACCGCGCCCGGAGCCGTTTGGGACGCTCATGCCCAAGCCTGGGAGAAGCACTTCCGCTGCATCCTCGGAGACAACCGCGGCGTCGGCCAGACCGACAAACCGGAAGGCCCCTACACCACCGCCATGATGGCCGACGACTACGCCGGTCTCATGGACTCCCTCGGCATCGCGCAGGCCCGCGTCGTCGGCTGCTCGCTCGGCAGCGCCGTCGCCCAGCAGCTCGCCCTGCGGCATCCGGCCAAGGTGAAAAGCATGATCCTCATGTGTACTTGGGCGCGCCAGGACCGCTTCGGTCTTTACACCTGGCAGCACCTCATGAAGTGCAAGGCCACGATGCGCCCCGAGGACTTCATGCACTACGTGCAGATGCTCATCTTCACCAAACCCTGGTTCGACAACGACGACTGCTGGGCCAATCTGCAGCAGGGTCTCAAGAACGCCGCCATCAACGCCGCCCCCCAGCCCGTCCACGCGATGGAGGCGCAATCCCAGGCTGCCATCACCCACAACACCCTCTCCGAACTGAAAAACGTCAAGTGCCCCACCCTCGTCATCGGCGGCAAGGACGACGTTTTCACTCCGCGCTGGATGAGCGAGGAAGCCGCCGCCGCCATTCCCGGCGCCGACCTCCATCTCTACGACGGCGCCGGTCACGCCTTCCATTGGGAGAAAATGGACGACTTCAACCCCCGCACCACCCAGTGGCTGCTGGATCATTGAGAGCCGGTCCGTTGCGTGTGGCCGTTGGAATCAAGCCTTTGGGCGATCAGGCAAAGCGCAGAGAGCAGGGTGCAAAGCGCCACGCTCTTTGCCCGCTGCCCGCAAGGAACGGATTGGACACCAACGAGGCGTTGAAACGAACTTGCAGGCCGGAGCGTTTTAGTGTTGATGATTCGCATGATGAAAACAAGGACGTATGCAAGCGCGTTGTTCGCTTGGCTGGCGCTGTCCGGCGCGGTTGCGGCGCAAACAAAGGAAGCGTTCAAGCTGGACCTCGGCGGAGTGGCCGACGGGCCGCTGCCGAAGGAGGCGCTGTTTGTGGTGGAAGGCGTGTGGGAAGCGGTGGACAAGGACGGCACGCGCGCGGTCAGGATCAGCCCGGAGCCGATCACGGACGCGAATGCGCAAGCCGGCCCCTCCGCCAAAGGCAGCGCCAGCATCACGGCGCGCGTGTTCGCCACGCGGCAGGCGCGCAGCTACCCGCGCTTCGGCGTCAGCGTCCACGGCATGAGTGGTTACCGCCTCATGGTGAACGCGCCGCTCAAGCAGATCGAACTGGTGAAAGCAGACGAGGTGGTGGCCAAAGCGCCGTTCGTTTGGACCAGCGACACATGGGCAAGCCTGCGACTGGAGGCGAAGCGGGAAGGGGAGTCCGGCCCGTGGACGATCACCGCCTCCGCCTGGAGCGAGGGGGCCGAGCCCGCCGAGCCTCTGCTGCGCCACACCGATGAGTCCAGCATGAAAGGCAACGGCAAATGCGGCCTGTGGGGTACGCCGTATTCCGGGCAGCCGGTTTATTTCGCCGATGTCAGCGGCGAGGTGGAAACCGGCGAGTAGCAGTGAATAGGTCACAAAAGTGACAGAACCCTGAAGGGGTTCGCCATGAATAGCCAGGGGTTGAGGAACGAAACTAAAAAACACCGGGAACGGGGCCGGCGTATGCGCGGCCATTGACATTGCGCCTGGAATGACGGCGGTTTTGCTGCGATGAGTGGCGGATGGATTTGGATTGGAACGAGCCGTTTTTTGAAGAACTGGATTTGTGGGTCGATGAGACGCCGCGCTCCGGCGTCTGGAACATGGCGGTGGATCAGGCTTGGCTGGAGCGCGGCGGCGTGCCGCTGCTGCGGGCTTACGCTTGGGACCGGCCGACGGTGAGCATCGGTTACGCGCAGAATTTGGCGCGGCTGGCGGAGGCGCTGCCGGGCTGGCCGGTGGTGCGGCGTTGGACAGGGGGCGGGGTGGTTTTTCATCAGGGCGACGCGACCTACACGCTGATGACGCCGGGTGGTCATCCGTGGGCGGAGACGCGGCCAGTGGAGAGCTACAGGCTGATCCATGGCTCGCTGGCGGCGGCGCTGGCGGCGGCGGGTCATGCGGGCTGCCGGCTGGCGGTGCCGGAGGACGTGAAGGATCTGCCTTTCTGCTTCGAAGCGCCGGCCTTGCATGACGTGATTCGCGGCGCGGTGAAGGTGGCGGGCGCGGGGCAGCGGCGCGGCAGGCTGGGCCTGCTGCACCAGGGCAGCGTGCAGCAGGTTGCGGTGGATGCGGCGTTTTGGCGGGGCTGGGCGCGGCGGCTGGGCCGGGTGGTGCGGGCGGTGGCGGAGCCACCGCCGGAGGTGGCGCGGCGCGCGGAGGAATTGGCGGAGAGGCGTTACGGTTTCGCCGGCTGGTTGGAGTCGCGTGAGGACGGTCCGGGATGAAGACGCGAGTGTTTGTTTATGGGACGTTGAAGACGGGGCTGGGCAACCACGGCTGGTTGCGCGGTCATGCGTTCCTGGGCCGGGCGGTGACGGAGCCGCTTTACCGGATGTTCGATCTGGGTGGGTACCCGGGCATGGTGGCGGTGGATGAAGGTGGGCTGCCCATTGAGGGTGAGGTCTGGGAGGTGGATGAGCGGGGGCTGCGCTTGCTGGATAAACTGGAGGGCGTGGCGGAGGGAGAGTACGCGCTGGAGCCGGTGACGCTGCACGGGGAATGGAATGGCCAAGGGGTGATGACTTATCTCTATCTGCGGCCAGTGGCGGGGCGGCGGGATGCGGGGGCGTGCTGGCGGGAGTGACAACGTCGAGGAGCAGGGATCACTGCCCGGCGCAAGACACGAAAAAGCCAGGAGGGCTGCGCCACACCCGGCTTTCGCTTTGGCCTAATCCCGAACCATCACTGATAGGGAAAGGCGTACCTCCTGGGAGAGGAGGAATCAATCAGGCTTTGACTGGCCTTTTCCGGCGCAGAATCATCGAGCCAAGCGCGAGGCCAATGAGCAGTGCCCGCGAGGGTTCCGGAATCTGCTGAACACTGACATTGTCCCAATAAATCGTGTAATCAGGACCTCCAAAATTGAATCCCTGAAGAAAGATGTCCTGAAGATTGCTTTGCCCTGTTCCGCCGGTCTGAGTGTACACCAACACATCATTGATGTAGTACCTGAAGGCACCTTGGACTCCTTCAATGGCTAGCGTGTGCCATCCCGCAGTGACGGGGGCGCTCACGTCCTGCCAGCCCGCGCCATCCCAGATACGCCATCCATTGGTAATGTTGGCTGCCGAGCTATTGTAGGGATCGGACACATCGAATTGGTAAAACCCGATGATCGGGTAAGACAGTCCCGTGTAAGCCCACAGATCTGAACGGAACAAAGCATCGCTCAAAAGCAACTCTTCCGAAAGGTGGAGGTCCGCGGACAAACGCCATGGTTCGCCAGCGGAATCCACGCTCAATTTTTTGCCTTGGGTGTCATAGAACGCGCTTGAATAGCTCGGCGGTCGGTTGACCGCGCTATCACTCTGGCTAATTGTGATTGCGAGACGGTTGTCCCCATCGAAAGACGCAGAGTTAAAACCTCCCGGCGCATACCGGTCGGTGACCCAGGCAGGGTTTACGGTATCGAATGTGTCCTGAAAGAGCACGGTGGAACCCTGCGCCTCTTGGGGCAGGCCGGCAAAAGCCAGAGCAAGCATTGAGAAGCCGGCGGTCAAGATGCTTGATTGCTTTGCGGAGGTAGGGGAAGAGATTTTCATGCTGTTTATTTGTAAACCGAGGACGGTTTTATGCGCAAAATGCGAGAGAGCAAGAAGAAAAAGTAATTGGTCATAATTTTTCATGGAAATCTCCATGATTCTGGCGCGGCACACTTGGATTTGCTGTGGTGTGTGAGCGGTGAGTCCGCGCTTCGCAGAGGTCAATGCTGGGCGCAGAATTGCTCGAAGCGGTCCATGTCGTTCTGTCCTGTTGATGCTGTCGGGGCCGGTAGCGTAGGGGTGCGGGTGGTGGAGAACGCTGCCGGCTGGGGGCAAGGTATCACCATTTATAATAAATTAAAAATCTTGCCCCCATAAAGAAGGAGATTATTTTCCTTCCCGATGAACAGGCACGCTCTTGCAATCTCGCAATCCGGTATCGCAGGCAATCGGAGGGAGGCTGTGGCATCTCCCGCGGCTTTGGCCCCGCCCGCCAGTGGCAAAAGCTCTTTCCGGTTCTTCCCGGCGCGGCTCCTGCCTTTTGCGTTTTGTCTGCTCTGCGCCGCTGCGTCAACCACCGGGGCATTGGCTCAGACACTGGTCGAGGCGCTGGATGCTCCAGAACTCACCTGGACCACCGGCGGAGATCTACCCTGGGCCGGGCAGACTTTCATGACGCATGACGGGGTGGACGCGGCCCAAAGCGGGGCCATCACCCACAATCAATCAAGCTGGATGGAGACCACGGTGACCGGGCCGGGGACGGTGGTGTTTTGGTGGAAGGTTTCCTCACAGCCGGGGTCTTTTCCTGATCTTGGCGATGCCCTGAAATTTGAAGTCGTGGGGGGATCCTCCACGTCGGTTTCCGGCGCGGGAGACTGGGAGCGGAAGGTCATGCCCATCCCCGCCGGCGAGCGGACGCTACGCTGGAGCTATAACAAGAATGCGGAGGACACTGCGGGAGCGGACGCGGGCTGGGTGGACCAAGTGGTGTATGTGGGGACGAATGCGCTCGACAATGCCCATCTTTCCGGCCTGTCGTTGAGCACCGGCACGCTCAGCCCGACGTTTTTCCTGACCACGACGAGCTATCTGGCGGGTGTGAGCAACGCGACGGACTCGATCACGGTAACGCCGGTCAAGTCGGGTCCCAACGCGACCATCGAGGTGCGGGTCAACGGCGGCGGCTACGCCGAGGTGGAGTCCGGCAATCCGAGCGCGTCGTTGCCGCTGAACGTGGGCGCCAACACGGTGGAGGTGCGGGTCACGGCGGAGGACGGGGTGACGACGAAGATCTATACCGTCACGGTCACGCGTGCGGACCTCTTCGATCCCTTGGCCCAAGCGCTGGATGCCCCGGAACTCGTTTGGGTCAGCGGCGGAAACCAGCCTTGGCTTGCACAGACCACCACAACGCACGACGGTGTGGACGCGGCGCAGAGCGGGAGCATCGGCGACAATGAAGAGAGCTGGCTGGAGACAACGGTGACCGGGCCGGGGCTGCTGACGTTCTGGTGGAGGGTTTCTTCGCATTTTTCGGATTCCCTGGAGTTTCGAATCGTTGGCGGATCGTCATCCTCGGCGATTTCCGGCGCATCGAGCTGGGCGCAAAGGACCGTGTCTGTTCCCGCCGGCACTCAGACATTGCGGTGGAGATACTACAAGGATGGAGACAGCAGCACGGGAGCGGATGCGGGCTGGGTGGATGAGGTGTCGTACATAGGAGCGAATGCGCCTGACAATGCTTATCTCTCCGGCCTGTCCTTGAGCGATGGCACACTCAACCCGGCGTTTTCCCTGACCACGACGAGTTACACGGCAAGCGTGCTCAACGAGACGGATTCGATCACGGTGACTCCGGTCAAGATGGGAACCAACGCGACCATCGAGGCTCGGGTCAACGGTGGCGGTTTCACCGAGGTGGAGTCCGGCAGTCCGAGCGCATCGCTGGCCTTGAACGTGGGCGCCAACACGGTGGAGGTGCGGGTCACGGCGGCGGACGGGGTGACGACGAAGACCTATGCCGTCACGGTCACGCGCATGACTCCCGCGCTCCCGTTGGATGAAGCGTTGGACACCACGGGCCTCATCTGGACCAGCGGCGGAAACTTGCCCTGGTTCGGGCAAAGCGCCACGACGCACGACGGCGTGGATGCCGCTCAAAGCGGGGGCATCACCCACAATCAGGAAAGCTGGGTGGAAACCACGGTGACCGGGCCGGGGACGTTGACGTTTTGGTGGAGGGTCTCTTCGGAGAATTTCTTCGACCGTCTGCGGTTTTTGATCGATGGCGGGGAGCAGCAAACCATCTCCGGCAATGTCGATTGGGCGCAAGTAACCGTGCCTATCGCCGCCGGCTCTCATGCGCTGCGGTGGCGCTACACCAAAGATGGAAGTGACAGCGCGGGAGCGGACACGGGCTGGCTGGATGAGGTGTCATTCGTGGCCACGGATCCCGCCAGCAATGCCAATCTTACTTCGCTGGCCTTGAGCAGCGGCACGCTCAACCCGGCGTTTGCCGCGGCCACGACAAGCTACACGGCGAATGTGAGCAATGCGACGGATTCGATCACGGTGACGCCGGTCAAGGAGGCCGCCAACGCGACCATTGAGGCTCAGGTCAACGGTGGCGGTTTCATTGAAGTGGAGTCCGGCAGTCCGAGCGCGGCGCTGCCTCTGAACGTGGGAGCCAACACGGTGGAGGTGCGGGTCACGGCGCAGGATGGAGTGACGACGAAGACCTATGCCGTCACCGTCACGCGCTCCCTGCCATTGGCTGAGGTGCTGGACGGCACGGGCCTCACCTGGACCAGCGGCGGCAATCAAGCGTGGTTTGGGCAGGTCATCACGACGCATGACGGGGTGGATGCCGCGCAGAGCGGGAGCATCACCCACAGTCAGCAAAGCTGGGTGGAAACCACGGTGACCGGGCCGGGAACAGTGACGTTTTGGTGGAAGGTTTCTTCGGAAACCAACTGGGATCGACTGTGGTTTCTGATCGACGGCGCGCAGCAGCAAAACATCACCGGCAATGTCGATTGGACGCAAGTCAGCGTGCCCATTGCCGCCGGAAATCACACGCTGAGATGGAGCTACATCAAGGACGAAATAGTGAGCGCGGGAGCGGACACGGGCTGGCTGGATGAGGTGTCGTTCACGCCATCGGGTCCGTCCGCCAACGCCAACCTGTCCGCGCTGGCATTGAGCAGCGGCACGCTCAGCCCGGATTTTGACCCGGCCACGACGAGCTACACGGCGAGCGTGCATAACGTAACGGCTTCGATCACGGCGCTGGCGCTTAAAGCGGAAGCCAACGCAACCCTTGAACTGCGGATCAACGACGGCAGCTTCTCCCCGCTGGAGTCCGGCAGCGAGAGCGCGGTGCTGCCTCTGAATGTGGGCGCCAACACGGTGGAGGTGCGGGTCACGGCAGCGGATGGAGTGACGACGAAGACCTACGCCGTCACGGTCACGCGCCAGTCTCCCCCCGTGGCATTGGCCGAGGCGCTGGACGGCACGGGCCTCACTTGGACCAGCGGCGGAGATCAGGTTTGGTTCGGGCAGGGCACCACAACGCACGACGGTGTGGACGCGGCTCAGAGCGGCGGCATCGGTGACGATGAGGAAAGCTGGGTGCAGACCACGGTGACCGGGCCGGGGACGCTGACGTTCTGGTGGAAGGTTTCTTCGGAAGAAGACGCGGATACCCTGGACTTTTCGATCGACAGCGAGGTGCAGCAAAGCATCTCCGGCGAGGTCGGTTGGACGGAGGTCAGCGTGCCCATCGCCGAGGGGTCTCATACGCTGCGGTGGCGCTACATCAAAGACTTCATCTTTGAAGAAGGAGAGGATGCGGGCTGGCTGGATGAGGTGTCATACGTGGGAGAGGGTCCGTCCGCCAACGCTAATCTCGCCGCGCTGGTTTTGAGCAGCGGCACGCTCAGTCCGGCGTTTGACCCGGCCACGACGAGTTACACGGCGAGCGTGGGCAATGCGACGGCTTCGCTCACCGTGACCCCGACGGTCGAAGATGCGGAAGCCGCCATCGAAGCGCGGGTCAACGGCGGCAGTTTCGCTCCGGTAGGTTCAGGCAGTCCGAGCGGGGCGCTGGCTTTGAACGCCGGCGCCAACACCGTGGAGGTGCGAGTCACGGCGGAGGACGGGGTCACGACGCAAACCTACACGGTGACGGTGACGCGGACGGCGGTGGACAAGGTGAAGCCCGTGGTGAAGATCACCGATCCCCAGGGCGGCAAAGTCACCGGCGCTTTCACGCTCAGTGGCACGGTCAAAGAGAATATCGAGCTGGCTTCCTTCACGGTGACGCTCAACGGCGAGCCGCTGGCGCTGGACGCGCCGCTGGTTTTGACTCCCAATGCGGTCGTGTCCTGGAGTGTGTCGGTCGTCCCTCCGGAAAACGGGAACAACGTGGTGCTGGTGGAGGCGGTGGATGTGAGCGGCAACCGGGGCACGGCGAAAAAGACTCTGGCTTTCGTGAGCAACCGTCCGGAATTGGCCGGCATTTACCACGCGTTGCTGGTTGCCACGGGCGCGCCCGGCAACGACACCACTGGCTTGATTACCGTGAAAGCGACGGCGACCGGCGCTTTCAGCGGCAAGACATTGCTCGGCGGAGTGAGCAAGTCCTTCAGCGGTGTGTTGAAGAATGACGGCTCGGCGCGCTTCAAGCCGGCATGGGGGGAGAGTTTTGGTTTATTTAGAAAAACCGTGAAATTAGGTGATATTGGCTTCAATGTAAGCGATCCGTCTGGACTGATCGGCACGCTTACTGGGCCGGATGAGGATGTGCTGGCGGTGTTTGCCGGAGTGCCGGCTCCCTACAGTACGAAGAATCTTGTGCCCGGTTCCTTCCTCAACCAGCCCGTGACCGGCACGCCGTCGAAAGGCTTTTATACCGTGATCTTCCCGAGCAAGGAACAGACGCCGCCGGCCGATACGGACACCTATCCGCAGGGCGACGGTTTCGCGACGCTGACGCTGAGCAAGGCGGGCGCGGTGACGCTGGCGGGACGGCTGGCTGACGGCGTCAAATACACGGCAAAAAGCGTGCTGCGCGCCGACGGTACCACGCCGCTGTTCACGCCGCTTTACAGCAAACTCGGCGCCTTCGCGGGTGAATTGGCCTTTGACGATCTCGCCGACACCGATGTGGGCGGGAACGATCTGCTCTGGCTGCGGCCGTTGCAGACCAAGCAGAAGCATTATCCTGACGGCTGGCCCGCGGGCATCCGTGTGGATGCCGTCGGGGCCAAGTATGCGAGGCCGGCCTCTCTCGATTTCGGGCAGGGCGCGGCGGACTTGGTCAATGGCAATGCCTCGCTCAACTTCATCGACGGTCTGCTCGGCGCGCCGGTGAGCAAACCGGTGAGCGTCGATCCCGCGACCGGGGCGGTGAAGCTTCCGGCGGGCGACAAGACCTTCAAGCTGAGCCTCAAGGCTGCGACGGGTCTGCTGAGCGGCAGCTTCACGCACACGGATGCGAGGAAGCCCGGCTTTTCCGGCATCCTGCTGAACAAAGGCGCGAACCAAGGCGGGTTCGGCTACTTTTTGAGCACGCCGGCGGCCGGCGCGACGGGCGAAAGCGGCGGGGTGTTCCTCGATCCTGAGGGGCCGTCACCCTAGATTCGTGAATAAGGAAAACAGGAAGGCAGGAAAAGGGATATGGAAGGGACTTCTCTGGCAGAGTGGCCGACTCCTCCTTTGAGTGAAGGCTCGAAAGTTCGCCAGCGCTTGTATTCCATTTTGAGAGTAACCGCCTCGGAGGAGTGACAGCGGGCGATGGCGCCCGCTGTCCAGGCGGGCGAGGCGCTCGCGCTCCGGATCAATGCTGCGCGCAGAATTCCTCGAAGCGGTCCATGCCATTGTTGATGACGTCGAGGCCGGTGGCGTAGGAGAAGCGGATGGTGAAGTCGGCGCCGAAGGCTTGGCCGGGGACGGCGGCGACTTTTTGCTTGCTGAGCAGTTTCTCGCAGAAGTTGACGGACTTGATGCCCATGGGCTCGATGTCCACCAGGAAGTAGAAGGCGCCGAGGGGTTCGACGACGCCGACGTTGCGGATGGCCTGGAGGCGGCTGTGCATGTACTGGCGGCGGACGTCGAATTCGTCGCGCATGTCGGAGACGATCTGCTGGTCGCCCTGAAGGGCGGCGATGGCGCCGTATTGGGCGAAGGTGGTGGGGTTGGAGGTGGTGTGGCTTTGCAGGATGTCGATGGCGTTGGCGATCTCCTTGGGCGCGGCGGTATAGCCGAGCCGCCAGCCGGTCATGGCGTAGGCTTTGGAGAAGCCGTTGACGGTGATGGTGAGGTCGGCCACTTCCTTGCCGAGGGAGGCGATGCTGACGTGCTGCCGGCCGGCATAGACGAGTTTTTCGTAAATCTCGTCGGACAGAATGAGGATGTCTTCGCCGACGGCGATCTCGGCGATGGCTTCGAGCTCCTCTTTGGAATAGACGACGCCGGTGGGGTTGCCGGGGGAGTTGATGATGATCATCTTGGTGAGCGGGGACATGGCGTCCTCGAACTCTTCCGGGGTGATCTTCCAGCCGTTTTCCTTTTTGGTCTCGACGATGACAGGCACGCCGCCGACGAGGCGGACCATCTCGGGGTAGCTGGTCCAGTAGGGGGCGGGGATGATGACTTCGTCTCCGGGATTGACGGTGGCGGCGATGGCGTTGTAGCAGGAGTGCTTGGCGCCGCAGTTGACGATGATCTGAGAGGGTTCGTATTGCAGGTTGTTGTCGATCAGCAGCTTGGCGGAAAGGGCTTCGCGCAATTCGATGAGGCCGGCGCTTTCGGTGTAGCGGGTCTTGCCTTCGTTGAGGGCTTTGACGGCGGCCTGGACGATGTGGGAGGGGGTGTCGAAATCCGGCTCTCCGGCCCCGAAGTTGAGGACATCGACCCCCTGTTTTTTGAGCGCCTTGGCCGCGTTGGTCACGGCAAGGGTCATGGAGAGGGGGACGGCGGCTACGTTGGTGGAGATGAAGTCCATATCGGGGTGGTGTGAGGTAAAAGGGGGCTGCTATAAAGGCGTGGCGGCGGGATTAGTCAACGTGGAATTGCGGGCAAGACGCGGGCGCCGTCTTGAGGGCGGATGCCGGACCACGAATGGACACCAATAAACACGAACAGAGTTTGGGGGAAAGGGATAGTATTCGTATCCATTCGTGGTTCCCTATCCCGTCCGGTTTGAAAGAATCGCGGCATTTGGCGCGTTGCTTTTGGCCTCGTCCTCGGCAATCGTCGTTCCTGAGTTGGTCCAGGAGTCGTTGACTCTTGAGGAAGGTTTTTTGATGATGCTTGCCAAAGCTTTGAAACAACTGCTGATGCTGGCCCTGGTGCTGGCGGGAACGTGGGCGGGGTGGAAGGCCCTCGGCACGCGCATGGAGCAGCGGACAAGCGCCGCGGGCGGGAAACGCGAGGCGGGGCCGGCGCGGGTGGTGGCTTACGAGGTGGGGCAGCGGGAGTTTCGCGATGTGATCGAGGTGCTGGGGACGGTGCGGGCGGCGGAGTCCACGGAGATCTCGGCGAAGGTGACGGAGACGGTGGAGGAGTTGTTGTTCGAGGAAGGGCAGATGGTGGAGGCGGGGCAGCTTTTGGTGCGGCTGAGTTCCCAGGAAGTGACGGCGATCCTGGAGGCGGCGAAGGCGACGCTGGCCGAGCTGGAGCGCGAGCTGGCGCGGCTGCAAAGGCTGGTGGAGGACGGCGCGGCGCCGGTGGCGCGGCTGGAGGAGCGCGGGACGCTGGCGGAACTGGCGCGGCGGCGGATTCAGGAGGGGGAGGCGCGCTTGGCGGACCGGAGCATCGAGGCGCCGTTTGCGGGGCGGCTGGGCCTGCGCCGGATCAGTCCGGGGGCGCTGGTCTCGCCCGGCACGGTGCTGGTGACGCTGGACAAGCTGGACACGGTGCGGCTGGACTTCCAGGTGCCGGAGGTCTTCCTGTCGGATTTGAGGCCGGGCTTGAAAATCGAGGCCAAAAGCCCGGCTTGGCCGGGGCGTGCGTTTGAGGGCAAGGTGAGCCAGATCGATTCACGCGTGGATCCGGTGACGCGAGCGGTGACGGTGCGGGCGGAGTTGCCCAACGATGACTTGGCCCTGCGCGCGGGGATGCTGATGACGGCCAGTGTGGGCCGCCGTCCGCGTCAGGCGAACGCGATCCCCGAGCGGGCGATCATTCCGCTGAACCGGCGGCAATTCGTGTTCGTGATCGATGAAAAAGAAAGCGTGGCGCGGCAGGTGGAGGTTCAGACGGGATCCCGGCTGCCCGGCTTTGTGGAGGTGACGGCTGGTCTGGAGGCGGGCGCCAAGATCGTGGCGGATGGTTTCATGGGGTTGAGGGACGGGGGCGCGGTGACGGTGGCGGACACATTCAAGGCGCCGGCGGCGCCCTACAACCCGCGCGCGGCTGCCCGCGCGCAATGATTTCACGGAGACGACGGCGGCAGGCATGATTCTTTCCGATGTATCGATCCGGCGGCCCGTCTTGGGGACGGTGATCAATCTGCTGCTCATCGCTTTCGGTGTGGTGGCATTCACCCGCCTGCAAGTGCGCGAGTACCCGGACATCGAGCCGCCCATCGTGTCCATCGAGACGACCTATCCGGGCGCGGCGGCGGCGGTGGTGGAACGGCGGGTGACGCAACTGATCGAGGACCAAATCGCCGGAGTGGAGGGGGTCAAGACGGTGTCATCGACCAGCTCGGACGGGGTTTCGAACATCAGCGTCGAGTTCAACATCGAGCGTGACATCGAGGCGGCGGCCAATGACATCCGCGAGGCGGCGTCCAAGGTGCTGGACGAGATGCCGGAGGAGGTGCGCGCGCCGGAGATCACCAAGCAGGACGGCGCCACGGAGGTGCTGATGTGGCTGAACTTGTCGAGCGAGCACATGACGCCGGTGGAGCTGGCGGATTACGCGGATCGGTACTTGGTGGACGGGTTTTCCCAACTGCCCGGTGTGGCGCGCATCCGTCTATCTGGGGCGACACGGTTTTCCATGCGCATCTGGCTGGATAGGGAGGCGCTGGCGGCGCGGCAACTGACGGTGCTGGACGTGGAGGAGGCGCTGCGCCGGCAAAACGTGGAGCTGCCCGCCGGCGCGGTGCAGTCGAGCGACCGCACGCTGACGGTGCGCCTGCGGCGCGAGTTCACGACGCCGGAGCAGTTCGCCAGCCTGGTGCTGCGCAAGGGCGATGACGGTTACCAAGTGCGGCTGGGAGAGGTGGCGCGCGTGGAGATGGGCGCGGAGGATGCGCGGCGGAAGTTCAACGGCAACGGTGTGCCGATGGTGGCGCTGGGCGTGGTGAAACAATCGCGCGCGAACACGCTGGACGTGGCGCGCGCGGCCAAGGAACACATGGAAAAGGTGCGGACGACGCTGCCGGACGGTGTGGGCATCGAGCAGAGTTACGACACGTCCCAGTTCATCGAGGCGTCCATCCACGAGGTCTATGAGACGCTGGTCATCGCGGTGATCCTGGTGGTGCTGGTGATCTATCTTTTCCTCGGCACGGCCAGGGCGACGCTGGTGCCGTTCGTGGCGGTGCCGGTGTCGGTGATCGCGACCTGCATTCCGTTGTACTTCATGGATTACTCGATCAACGTGCTGACGCTGCTCTCGATGGTGCTGGCCATCGGCTTGGTGGTGGATGACGCGATCGTGATGCTGGAAAACATCCATCGCCGCATCGAGGAGGGTGAGCAGCCGCTGGTGGCGGCTTTTCTCGGCACGCGCCAAGTGGGGTTCGCGATCCTGGCGACGACGTTCGTGCTGGTAGTGGTGTTCCTGCCGATCGGTTTCCTGGAGGGGGACTTGGGCAAGCTCTTCGCCGAGTTCAGCGTCACCATGGCGGTGGCGGTGTCGTTCTCTTGCTTGGCGGCGCTGACGGTCTGCCCGATGCTGGCGTCCAAAATCCTGCGCAAGGCCGACCGGCAAAATTTGGTGACGCGGCTGGTGGACTCGGTTTTCAGGTTTTTGCAAGTGCGTTACGAGCAGATGCTGCGGCGGATGCTGGGGTATCCGGCGGCGGCCATCGCTTTTCTCATCGCCTGCATGGTCATCACCGTGTGGCTGCAGCGCCGCCTGCCGAGTGAATTTACGCCGCAGGAGGACCGGGGCGCGTTTTTCGTGGTCAGTTCGGCGCCGCAGGGCGCGTCCTACGGCTATAGCCTGGAGGTGTTCGATGAGATCGAAAAGCGGCTGATGTATCTGGTCGATTCCGGCGAGGTGACGCGGCTGCTGGTGCGCGTGCCGCGGGCGTTCGGGGCGAACTCGGATTTCAACGAGGTCATCACCATCGTGAACCTCAATGACTTCGGCAAACGGCGGGATGTCTGGGCGATCATGGAAGAGGTGCGCGGCAAGCTCGCCGACATGACCGGGGTGCAAAATTACGTCATCATGCGGCAGGCGCTGAGCCGGGGGCTGACCAAGCCGCTGCAGTTCGTGATCGGCGGGCCGAGCTACGAGGAACTGGCGCAGTGGCGGGATTTGATCATGGAGCGGGCGCGGGAGAATCCGGGGCTGGTGGGGCTGGACTACGATTACAAGGAGACGAAGCCGCAGGTGAGCGTGGGGATCGACCGGCAACGGGCGGCGGACCTCGGCGTCTCCATCGCCGGCATCGGGCGCACGCTGGAGACGCTGTTCGGGTTCAAGCGTGTGACGACGTTCGTGGATCAGGGCGAGGAATACGACGTGATCCTGGAGGGCGACTACGACGGCAAACGCACGCCGGGGGATTTGGCGAATGTGTACGTCAGGTCGGACACCAGCGGGCAGCTCATTCCGCTGTCCAATCTGGTGGCGCTGGAGGAGTTCGCGGACAGCGGCACGCTCAACCGCTACAACCGGATGCGGGCCATCACGCTCGATGCGACTCTGGCGCCGGGCTACTCGCTGTCCGAGGCCATCGCTTATCTGGAGGGGCTGGTGGAGGATCTGCTGCCGGATACGGCGGTGATTGGCTACCGCGGGGAGTCATTGAAATACAAGGAGAGCAGCAGCAGCGTGCTCTTCGTGTTCGGGCTGGCGCTGCTGGTGGTGTTCCTGGTGCTGGCGGCGCAGTTTGAGAGCTTTGTGCATCCGTTCACCATCATGCTGACGGTGCCCCTCGCGGCGGCGGGCGGTCTCATCGGCCTGCTCGTGATGGGACAGAATCAAAGCATTTACAGCAGCATCGGCATGGTCATGCTGGTGGGGCTGGCGACGAAGAACGGCATTCTGATCGTGGAATTCGTGAACCAACTCCGGGACGATGGCGTGGCTTATCTGGATGCCATCGTGAAGGGCTCCACCCTGCGGCTGCGGCCGATTTTGATGACGGTGCTGACGACGCTGGTGGGCGCGCTGCCGCTGGTTTTTTCATCCGGCCCCGGCGCGGAGACACGGCAGGTGGTGGGCGTGGTGATCTTTTTCGGCGTGGCCATGTCCGGGTTGTTCACGCTGTTCGTGGTGCCGGTGGTCTATCGCGTGGTGTCCGCGCGCACGAACAGCCCGGAAACGCGGTCGCGGGAAGTGGACGCGGCGCTGGCGGCGGTGGAAGATAACGAGGGAGGTGCGACGGCATGAGGGGAACGACGGTGGAGCGAGCCGCTGGCTCGCCGTGTATGTTGAGCGCGACCGAGCCGGTCGTACTACGGGCGAGCCAGCGGCTCGCTCCGCGTTTGCTGTTGAGCATGGCGGCTTTGACGCTGGCCGGATGCCGCAGCATGGCGCCGGACTACGAGCCGCCGCAGATCGAGACTCCGGCGGATTTCAAAGTGAAAGGGCCGTGGAAAGTAGCGGCCCCGGCGGACGAGAAAGCGAAGGGCGAGTGGTGGCGCATGTTTGGCGATGCGGAACTCAACCGGCTGCAAGGGCTGCTGGCGGCGGAGAACCCGGCGCTGGAGGCGGCGCTGAAACGAGTGGAGCAGGCGCGCGCGACGGTGGATGAGGAACGCGCGGCGTTGTTCCCACAGATCGGGGTCGGGACCAATGTGACGCAAATTCGTACGTCGTCGAACTCGCCGGGGTTCCGTCCGGGCCAGACGCTGACCTTCTGGCGGGCGCCGATCACGTTCCAATACGAACTGGACCTGTGGGGCAGGGTGCGCGGCAGCGTGGCGGCGTCCAAGGCGGCGCTGGCCAGCCAGGAGGCGCTGGCGGAAAACGCGCGGCTGCTGCTGCAAGCGGAGTTGGCCGTCAACTACCTGCAACTGCGCGCGCTGGACGCGGAGAAGGGCATCCTGGAGGAGGCTGTGGAACTGCGCCGCAAGACGCTGGGCATGGTGGAGACGCGGTTCAATGCGGGCGACGTGGCGGAGCTGGACGTGGCGCAGGCGAAGACGGAACTGGCGGAGGCGGAGGCCGAAGCCGTGGCCATCCAGCGTCGGCGGGCGGAACGGGAGAATGCGGTGGCGGCGTTGTGCGGACGTCTGGCCTCCGGCATGAGCCTGGGGCCGCGACCGCTGGCGGGCACGCCGCCCGGCGCGCGCAAGGCACTGCCGTCCACGCTGCTGGAACGGCGGCCCGACGTGGCGGCGGTGGAGCGGGCGATGGCGGCGGCGAACGAGCGCGTGGGCATGGCGCGCACGGCGTTTTTTCCACAGGTGGGCATCGCGGTGAGCGGCGGCTTTGAGAGCGCGGTGGCGGAACGCTTGTTCAATAGCGACAGCTTTCTCTCCAGCCTGAGCGGCGGGGTGACGCAGCCGGTGTTCGACGCCGGTCTGCGCCGGGCGCGTCACCGGCGTGCCGTGGCGGAGCGGGAGGAAGCGGCGGCTTCCTACAAAGAGGCCGTGGTGACGGCGTTCCGGGAGGTTGAGGACGCGCTGGCGGCTATTCAAGTGCTGGCCCGGCAGGCGGAAGTGCAGGCGGGCATGATGGAGTCCGCGCGGCGCATGGTGGAGCTTTCGGTAAAACAATACGAAGCGGGTTTCGTCTCTTACTTCGAGGTGGTCAACGCGCAGCGGGCGCTGCTGCGGGCGCAGCAGGGCGCGGCGCAGGTGCGCGGCGCGCGCTTCGAGGCGGCGGTGCTGCTGGTGCGCGCGCTGGGCGGCGGCTGGTGATGGTTTTGGGGTTGATGATTGAGAGTCGATGGTTAACGATTGCGGTCGAGGGCGCTTTGCGCCGCGTCTTTCCTCGTGGCCGGCATCGCCGTCTCCACCTGATGTTTGAAGCCGGGTGGGACAAGGAATCCCTCATTGCCAAACATACGACTTCCGCATGAAACGATACCCGCTTTTTCTCGCTTTGGGCGCGCTGGCTCTTGTCATGGTGGTTTGGATTCTGCCGGACCGCCGGGTGTCTTCGGACCGGGCTTGGCGGCCCGGTGGTGAGCCGGCCCTCGGCGCGTCCCCGCTTCAGGAAAAGGACACCATGCTTTCTCCTCTGCCTGAGCAAGACGGCGGCCCGGCCCGGCTTTCGCCCCTGCCGGAGCGTCCGTTGGGTGTGGCGAAAAAGGAGGCGGCCGCGCCCTCTACCGTGTCGCAAGACGAAGGCGCGGACGGTCTCCGGGAGCAAGCGCGGGCTTTGTTCGATCTGGCCGGGGAGCAGCCCTTGCCGGAGTTGGATCATCTCGATGAGCGGGGGCGGCGGAGCATCCTCAGCCGCGCTGCCATCCGGGTGGATTGGGACGCGCTGCGGGCGGTCAAAGCGGAAGTCGAAAGCGGCGGCGCCGGTGTGTTGAAAATCACCACCAAGGGAAAAGGAAGCCTCACGGCCAAGATCGGGCGGGTGATTGAGAACTGGGGTGGCGGTTACTCGCTGTCCGGCGAGTTGGCGGGGCATCCTGAGGGCGCTTTCATGGCCACTGTGAATGGGGGCTCCCTCGTCGCAACCATCCGGACCGGAGACAACATCGGCCTTTTCGAGATCCTGCCGAACCCGGAGGGAACTCATGAAATACGGGAGCTGGATTTGTCCTCGCTGCCGGTCTGCGCCGGAACGGACACGGCGCTGCCGGCGACGCCGTCAAAGCCGGATGATCCCGCTGCAGCCCCGGCCGCGAGCGGAGAGCCTTCGGCGGGGGATGAGGAACCGGCGGCGGCGGACGGGGAACCCGTGGCGGCGGACGGGGAACCCGTGGCGGCGGACGGGGAACCCGTGGCGGCGGACGGAGAAACGACTGAGATCGATGTGATGGTGGTCTATACCCCCGCCGCCCGCGTCGTGCTCGGCGGCACCAGTGAAACGGTCGCCGCCATCAACCATGCCGTCAACGAGACCAATGCGGCTTTCATCGCTTCGGGCGTCTCCGCCTCGTTCCGGCTGGTTCACGCTGCGGAGGTGAATTACACGGAGGTGTCTCTGCAGGACGACCTGCTTAATTTCGCCGGCAAGACGGACGGCCACATGGACGGCGTTCACGCGCTGCGCGACACGCACAAGGCGGATATCGTCAGCTTGTGGACGGGCATCAATTACGGTGGCCGCGCCTTCACGTTGCCGAGCCTGTCAATCCCGTTTGAGCACCTGGCTTTCAATGTCTGCGGCATCACCGCCAACCTCACCAGCGCGAGCCTGGTGTTCGCCCATGAGTGCGGGCACAACATGGGGTGCGCCCATGACGCGGAAAACGCCGCGGGTGAAGGGCTTTACTCCTATTCTTATGGATGGCGCTGGGACGGCTCGGATAGTGTCGAATACCGGTCGATCATGGCCTATGCGCCCGGCATCCGGGTGCCGCGTTATTCCAATCCGAACGTGAACTACATGGGCGCGCCCACCGGAACCAGCACCGCGGACAACGCCAGGACGATCAACAACTCGAAGGCCACCGTGGCGGACTTCCGAGGCGGCTCTCCGCCCACGCCCACTCTCTCCGCCGATCCGGTGAGCCGGAACGTGCCGGCGGCGGGCGGCGCTTTCGATTTCAGCGTGACGGCCTCGGGGACTTGGTCCTGGGGTTTGGCCGGCGGCAACGGCTGGGTGACCATCGGCGAGCCGGGCGGCCAGAGTGGCAACCAGACCTTCAGCTACACCGTGGCAGCCAACGGGGGATCGGCGCGCGCCGCGACGATCACGCTGACCAGCGGCGATCTCACCGCCACCCACACCATCAATCAGGCGGGAGCGACGGCGGACGATCACGGTGACAGCATCGCCACGGCCACCTTGGCGGGGCAGAATTCGACAACCGCCGGCAGCATTGAAATCGCCGGGGACAACGATTACTTCCGGATCAACGTGACAGAACCGGGCGTCTTGACGGTCAAAACCACGGGAACCACGGACACAGCCGGTCATTTGCTGGACGCCTCCGGCGCCGAACTGGCTTTCGACGACAACAGCAGCAGCGGCTCCAACTTCCAAATCAGCCGAGCGATGGAGGCGGAAACCTGCTACGTGCGGGTGAGGTGCTCCAACGCCGGCGACACGGGATCCTACCAGTTGGTGGCCACCTTTGTCCCCTCTTCCGCAAACCGCCAACTGCTCACTCTCACCCGCATCGTGCCCGTCAACCAATCCGCCACTCCTGACCGGGTGGGCACCCTGGCCCTGAAAGCCGCGCCGTCCAAGAACGCCACCAAGCTCACCAAAGGCCCCGCGCCGCAGACCAGCGACGTGCTGCCCGGCACATCGGTCACGGTGACCGCCACCGCCAAGGCTTGGTATCTTTTCAGCCATTGGACAGGCCTGCCCGATGGCGCCCTGGTGACCAGCAATGTTGTCACTTTCATCATGCCAGCCGCCGATGTGCCGGGCGTGACCGCTGTTTTCATCGAGACCCCGCTGGTCGCTTGGGGAGGGACCAAGCCCGTCTTTCAGGGCTTGCTGCGGCCCTCCGGCGGCGCCTCCGCCGGCAATGCTACAGTCGGCCTGCTCACCGGCGCAGTGGTCGCGTCCAAAGGCAGCTTCAGTGGCAAGGTGCTGATGGATGGCAAAATCACGGCATGCCGGGGTGTGCTGCAAGGGAACGGCAGCGTTTGGTTCCAGCGGGGCAAAGCGCTGAGCGCCACCCTGCCGCTCCAGGACAACACCGTTGCGGACAAAATCCTGAGTCTGGCATGGACGGGAAACGACCTGGATGCCGAGGTCAACGCCCCCGGCGGCGCTGTCAGCACGGGACTGGCCCGCCCCGCCCTTTACCGCAATCAAGCCGGTGCCCATGTTCCTGCGGAACTGCTGAACCGCTCCAAGGGCAAGCAGGGGTACTACACTTTGGCGTTGCCGACGCGCGAACCGGCGTCACCCGCGCAGGCCGCCACTTATCCCCAGGGCACAGGCCATGCCGCGATCACCCTGGCGCGGGCGGGCACGCTGCGGCTGGCCGGGGTGCTGGCGGATGGCACGAGGATCACCGCCAGCAGCTTTTTGGCAGCCGGAAACACCAGCCCGGTATTCGTGCCACTGACCACGCCGGGAGCCAAGGCCAGCGTGAAAGGCGGCAGTGTGCTGGGCACGCTGGTGTTTGCCTCGGCTCCGCCGGACAGCGATGTGACGGGCGCGGACTGGCAATGGTTCCGCCCGGCGGTGGTCGAAGGCAAAAAGCCGGCCACGCAGATCTACACGGCAGGCTGGCCGGAAGGGATCGCCCTGGACCCGGTGGGCGCGCTGTATGACTCCACCCGAACAGTCCAGGACGCGCTCGGCATGGGCGATGCGGACCCGGCCGGCGGCAACGCGCGGCTGCGGTTTGTGGATGGCAAACTCAGCCCGGCTGTGGTGGTAACAAACTTCAACGTGAACGGTGGCAGGGTGATAAAAATCCCGGCCAACGACAAAAGCTTCACGCTGCGTTTCACCGCCGGGACGGGTTTGCTGCGGGGCACGTTCACCCCGAACTGGAGCGACCAAGCCCGAAAGCTGCCCGCCTTCCAGGGGGTGTTGCTGCAAAAGGGCGGCAACAAAGGCGGGGTCGGGTTCTTTCTGAGCAACCGGCTCAACGACACCGATCCCGAAAGCGGCGGCGTGGTGCTGGACGCGCCATGAGGCAGGGCGGCAGCTTGGTGTGACACGGCCTGTCCCGGCTGTGGGTGGTCCGGGGTGTCCAGCCCTATTTCATCCGTCAACTTACGAGGATGACAGAGGAATGAAGGGAAAAAGATTTTCCTCCCCCTCATCCCCCCGGCTCCGATTACCCATCGGAGCCACGCTGCTCCCCGCAAAAGACTGCTAAAAGACCTTGCGGGGTTATGCCGCCTCTGCAAGCTTGCGGGCTACTCCGATTTCCGGCCCAACCAACCGCTTGTCACTCTCCTGATGAATTCGTTTCTTCTGAACCAAGGTATCGTTTTGTCCATCGCCCTCGCCGTCGGCGGGCTGCTCGTCGCTGTCCTGCTGATCCGTCAAATCCTGGCCGCGTCCGCCGGCAACGAGAAGATGCACGAAATCGCGGCGGCAGTGCAGGCGGGAGCGAAGGCCTACTTGAACAAGCAGATGACCGCGGTGCTGGTCATCGCCGTGCTGATCCTGGCGGCGGTGTGGTGGCTGCGCGACGGTGTGACGGCGGCGGGCTTCATCGTCGGCGCGCTTTGCTCGCTGCTGGCGGGTTACATCGGCATGTTCATCGCGGTGCGGGCCAACGTACGCACCGCGCAGGCCGCGTCCGTGGGGACGCATCCGGCTTTGAAAATCGCCTTCAACGGCGGCGCGGTGACGGGCCTGCTGGTGGTGGCGCTGGGTCTGCTCTCGGTGGCGGCTTTTTATCTGATCGTGGTCAAAATGAATGCGGGCAATCCGCAGGCAGTGAAGATCGCCATCGACTCGCTCGTCGGTCTGGCTCTGGGCAGCTCGCTGGTGAGCGTCTTCGCGCGTCTCGGCGGCGGCATTTACACCAAGGCCGCCGACGTGGGTGCCGACCTCGTGGGCAAGAACGAGCAAAACCTCAACGAGGACGATCCGCGCAATCCGGCCACCATCGCCGACAACGTGGGCGACAACGTGGGCGACTGCGCGGGCATGGCGGCGGACGTGTTCGAGACCTACGCCGTGAGTTTGATCGGCGCGGTGTTGATCGGCTTTCTGACCACCGCCCAGGACACCTCGGCGGCGCTGGTGTATCCGTTCGTGTTGTGCGGCCTTTCCATTATTTCCTCGCTGGTCGGCATCGGCTTCGTGAACTTCGTGAAGCAAAAAGCCACGGCGGCGCTGGTCGGCGGCGTGGTTGTATCGGGCTTGATCTCGGCGGTTTTGTTCAAGTGGGCGACCTCGGCGCTCTTCCCGGAGGGGTTGAAAATGGGCGAACGAATCGTTAGCGCCGACAGCTTGTTCCTGTGCGCGGTGGCCGGGCTGGTGATGACCTTCCTGGTGGTGTGGATCACTAACTACTTCACCTCCACTCATCACAAACCGGTGCGCCGCATTGCCAAAGCTTCCGAGACCGGACACGCCACCAACATCATCGCCGGCATCAGCGTGGGCCATCACGCCACCCTGCTGCCGGTCCTGGCCATCGCGGCTTCCATCTGGTGCTGCTACGATTGGGCCGGGCTGTATGGCATCGCCGTGGCGGTGGTGTCCATGCTGAGCCTGTCCGGCATCATCATCTCGCTCGACGCCTTCGGACCGATCACGGACAACGCCGGCGGCATCGCCGTGATGTCCGGCCTGCCCGAGGAGGTGCGCAAGATCACCGACGAACTGGACGCCGTGGGCAACACCATGAAGGCGGTGACCAAAGGCTACGCCATCGCCTCCGCCGGTCTCGCCGCGATGGTGCTGTTCGGTTCTTATGTAGAGGATTTGAAGGCGCACTTGCACCACCTCACGGGCAGCCTGCCGGAGTTGAACTTCGACCTTACCAACCCGCAGGTCATCATCGGCATGTTCATCGGCGGACTGCTGCCGTATCTGTTCACCGCGTTCAGCATGGACGCCGTCGGCAACGCTGCCGGCGCGGTCGTGCGCGAGGTGCGCCGCCAGATCGCGGCCAAGCCGGGCATTCTCACCGGCCAGGACACGCCGGACTACGCGCAATGCGTCGGCATCGTCACCAAGGCCGCGCTCGGCCAGATGATCGTGCCGGCGCTGCTGCCGCTGGTCTTCGTGGTGGGTGCCGGATTGCTCGGCAAGGAGGCTCTCGGCGGTCTGCTTATCGGCACCATCGTCACCGGACTTTTCCTCGGCATCGCCATGACCTCGGCGGGCGGCGCCTGGGACAACGCCAAGAAATACGTGGAGGAAGGCAACCACGGCGGCAAAGGTTCCTTCGCTCACCAAGCCGCCGTCACCGGCGACACCGTGGGCGACCCCTACAAGGACACCGCCGGCCCCGCGGTCAATCCGATGATCAAGGTCGTGAACATCCTGGCCATCCTTCTCATCCCCGTGCTGTTCAAGTAGGAGCAGCGCGTCCGTGATTTGCGGTTGCGGGGAAGGGGAGCGAGTGAGCGGAATGGGTTTCCCGCTCATTATGTCTCCACCGCCAGCAACTGCAATCCGTGGGGCACGAAGCGCTCGAAGTCCTTCACGTTGCGTGTCGCCACCTTCACGCCGCTCACCATCGCGGCGGCGGCGATCATGCAGTCCGCGTGCGAGCCGCGGCGGCGGCCCGTGTAGTGGAAAAGGCGCGATGCCTGCTCGGCGGCTTTTTCGCTGAAGTCCACGATCCGCCCCTGGAGGATGGCGCGGACGGCGGCTTTTTGCTGCCCGGTGTGCGGTCCGTTGAGGAACTCCGACCACGCCACTGCGGACACGGCCAGTTCCTCGCCCGCGGCGATCCACCGGCGCACCACCGCGGCATGCGGCGACCCGACGGTCACCAGATCAATCATGAGGTTGGTGTCCAGATGGATCATGCTCCGCGTCCGGCTCAGGCCTCCCACCAGTAGCGTTTGGCTTCACGCTCGGCGTGGACTTCCTCACGGAAGGCCTCAGCCTCTTGCAGGCTGAGACCGCCTCCGTTTTGGAGCCAGTCAAGGGCTTCGAGGGGTTTGGGGCATTGGTCTTTCAAATCTTCTTCCTCCTTCAAGCGTCTGACGGCCCGGCGCATGACTTCGGCTTTGGGGATCTGCCATTTTTTGGCAAGCAGGTCCAAAGTGCCGAGGGTGAATCCGTCCAAGGCCATGCTGGTTCGTGTGAGTGCGTATGTCATGTGGTAACATGTTACATCATCCTTCCCCCTTCAAGTTTTTTTCTTCATTTTTCCATCCCCCGAAAGTGGGGGTGGTGGATTTGTGAAAAGGCTGGGTTTTCGGCGTTGGTTTCCTCATACTCCGACCATGAACCGCTTCCTTATAACACTTCTCGTTTTCCCTGGCATCGTTTGGGCCGCCAACGATTCCAAAGACACCGCGCAAAACGACTCCACACCCATCCCGCGGGTGTCGCCGCTGGTGAAGTGGACTTTTGACCAAAACGAGCCGGGCACGTTCCACGGCAAGGCCGAGATCAAGGCGGAAGGGCCGCAAAAGCCCATGTATCCCGGTTTTCCCGCTGGCAACAAAGCCGCGGCTTTCACCAGCAAGGACGGCTTCATCCAGGTCAAGGAAAGCGATTTGCCGGAGCAAAACCTGCGCTTCGGCGACGGCGACACCATCACCATCGAGTGCTGGGTGAGCGCGGATTCGCTCGGCAACGGCAGCTATGTGTATCTCATCGGCAAAGGGCGCAACAAAAGCAAAGCCTTCACCAACGAAAACCAAAACTGGGCGTTGCGTCTGAAAGGCGAAGGCGGCGAGGCGCGGCCCTGCTTCCTCTTCCGCAGCCGCAACAAGGACGGCAAGGAGGACTACCATCGCTGGGTTTCCAAGGAAGGCTTCGCTCCCGGCAGCGGCTGGCATCACATCGCCGTCAGCTACACCTTCGGCAAACCCAAGACCATCACCGCCTGGGTGGACGGGAAAAAAGCCGGCGGCGGCACCTGGGACATGGCCGGCGAAACCACCGAGCCGCCGGTGAGCGACGCCGACGACATCATGATCGGCACCGGCAACGGCGGCGGCGCGGGCAACACCCTCAGCGGCGCTCTCGACGAAATCGCTATCTATCGCGAACTCGTGCCCGAGGTCACCCTGGCGCAGCGTTTTCAATTCATCCCGCCCCCGCCGCCCATCGACGCTAAAAAACTGCCCAAAGGCAAAGTCCTCGTGCAAGTCTGCGAGGACGGCGTGCCCGCCAAGAACGCCTGGCCAGCCTACCCGCCGCAGCCGAGCGAAACCTACACCGAGGAAGTCTTCGGCATCTTTGAAGTCCCCCACAAATACGTGGACACCGGTGTGCGCGGCGACCGCCCCATCCCCTACCTCCTGCGCGCCGCCGCCGTGGTGAAAGTCCCCGCCGGCAAACACCGACTGCTCGTGCGCGGACGCGGCGCCACGCATCTGCATGTGGACGGCGAGTTGTTCCTCGACATCGGTTTCCCCAAACCCGACAGCGGCGGGCATGGCCGCGTGACCGAGCAAAACGAGTATCTCGACCTCGGCCCCGACTTCCGTTTCGCGCCGCCCGGCTCGCAGGAAAAATGGGCAGAGTTTGAAAGCAAGGGCGGCGAGCACTTGATCGTGCTGGAGCAGATGGTTGGCGGCTTCACCGGCAGCGCGCGCAAGAGGCCCGAAACCGGCGAGATGATCGTGGCCATTTCCTATGAAGGCAGCGAGCACTGGGAACTGCTCACTCCCGGCAAACGCCAAGTGTCCTACAACGACGAAGGCTGGGCTGCCTATGAAAAAGAGCGCCGTGCTTGGCTCACCACCTTCAACGCTGAACGCCGCGCCAAAGTCCGCGCGCAGCACGACGCCTACTGGACAAAGCGCCGCGAAGCCGCCGCCAAATGGATCGCCTCCACGCCGGACGTGAAAGTTCCCGCGCCGGCGAAAGACCTCCCCGCCGGCAACGCCGTGGATCACTTCCTCAACGCCAAAATCGCCACCGTCTCCGCGCAATACTCCGCCGCCAAAAAAGACGGCGTGCATTTCTACAAAGAAGTGCTGCCCATCTTGGAATCGAACTGCTTCAGTTGTCATCAGGGCAACAAAACCAAGGGCGACCTCCAACTCGACACCTTGAGCGGCGCTCTCAAAGGCGGCGAGTCCGACGGCCCCGCCATCACCCCCGGCCATCTGGACAAAAGCTCGCTCATCGCCCGCGTCACCAGCACGGACGAAGACTTCATCATGCCGCCCAAAGGCAGTCCGCTGACCGCCGAACAAGTGGATATCCTCAAACGCTGGATCAACGAAGGCGCGCACTGGCCGGAGCTGGACGTGGACCGCATCGAAGTCACCGCCTTGACCGACGACCTCGCCTTCCTGCGCCGCGTCACCTTGGACACCGTCGGCGTCGTGCCCACGCTGGAGGAAATCGCAGCCTTCCAAAAAGACACCGGCAAAAACAAACGCGCCAAAGTCATCGACCGCCTCCTGGCCGATCCGCGCTGGGCCGACCGCTGGATGGGTTACTGGCAGGACGTGCTGGCCGAGAACCCGAACATCCTCAACCCCACCCTCAACAACACCGGCCCCTTCCGTTGGTACCTGCACGAAGCGCTCTACGACGACCGCCCGATGGACCTCTTCGTCACCGAACTCCTGCGCATGGGCGGCAGCGAGCGCTTCGGCGGCCCCGCCGGATTCGGCATCGCCTCCGGCAACGACGTGCCCATGGCCGCCAAAGGCACCATCGTCAGCACCGCCTTCCTCGGCGTGGAAATGAAATGCGCCCGCTGCCATGACTCCCCCGCGCATGAAAGTTCGCAGCAAGACCTCTTCGAACTCGCCGCCTTGCTGAAGGCCGGTTCCGTCGATGTCCCCGCCACCAGCAGCGTGCCGATGGACAAGCTCCATGAGGGCGGCCGCAAGCCGCTCATCCAGGTTACGCTGCAACCCGGCAGCAAAGTGGAGCCGAAGTGGCCCTTCGAGGCGTTCGTGTCGCATGACATCGGCGAAAAACTCGCCGAAGACCCCAAGAACACGCGCGACGTGCTAGCCGCCCTCATCACCGCGCCGCAGAACGAGCGCTTCGCCCAGGTCATCGTCAACCGCCTCTGGCAGCAGTACATGGGACGCGGCATCGTCGAGCCGGCCGAAGACTGGGAGCGCGGCAAACCCACCCATCCCGAGCTGTTGAACTGGCTCGCGCGTGAATTCGTGCGCGGTGGTTACAGCATGAAAAATATCAGCCGCGTCATCCTCAACTCCCACGCCTACCAGCGTGCCACCGACCCCGTGCTCGCCGCGCCTAGCCCCGTCTTCGCCGCGCCCGCGCCGCGCCGCCTGGGAGCCGAGCAGATCGTGGACTCCCTCTTCTTCGCCGCGGGCAAATCCATGAAGACCGAGGAAGTCAGCCTCGACATCGACGGCCGCCGCGACCTGAAAAACTCCATCTCCCTGGGCGTCCCGCAGCGTGCCTGGATGTTCGCCAGCACCAGCAACGAACGCGACCGCCCCAGCCTCAGCCTGCCGCGCATCCAGGCCGTGTGCGACGTGCTCGAAGCCTTCGGCTGGCGTCCCGCCCGCCAGGACCCATCCAGCAGCCGCGAGACCGATCCCAACGCCCTCCAGCCCGCCATCCTCGGCAACGGCACCATCGCCGTCTGGCTCACCCGCTTGAGCGAAGACCACGGCATCACCGGGATCGTCCTGCAAGATCAGCCGGTGGAAAAACTCGTGGATCAACTCTTCCTCCGCCTCCTCACCCGCCTGCCCACCGAGCAGGAACGCGCGCAATACGTCGCGCATCTGCGCAAGGGCTACGAAACCCGCCGGGTGGATGCCAAACCGGAAAAACCCGCCCAGCGATATCCGGAAAAATACGTCTCCTGGTCCAACCACCTCGACGCCGAAGCCAACGCCCTGCGTCTCGAACAAGAAGCCACCGCCCGCCGCGGCGACCCGCCCACCCCCCGCCTCGCCAACGACTGGCGCCTCCGCATGGAAGACAGCCTCTGGGCCATCCTCAACGCCCCGGAGTGGGTTTTTGCCCCGTAAAACACACGTTTACCACTCTCCCATCACCTGTTATACTTCGCCGTATGAGCACGACCGCCGAATCCCTGCTGCCGACGCTGCTTTCTCTGCCGGAGGAAGACCGCCTGGAAATCGCCGAGCGCCTTCAAGAAAGCGTCTATGAGCACGAGGAAGCGCCGGACATCTCCGATGAAATGAAAGCCACCCTCGACCGCCGTTGGGAGGAAATTGAGAGCGGCAAAGTGACCTGCATCCCGCATGAGCAAGTGATGGAGAAACTTCACGCCAAATATGGAATATGAAGTCGTCACCCATCCCGAAGCCTTCCAGGAGATCCAGCAAACTCTCTCCTGGCTTGATGAACGCAGCTTGTGGTCAGCCAAGCGGATGGCCGTGGAGTATGATCAGCACGTCGCCCGCATCCGTTCCTCTCCAACCTCCTTCCGAACCATTTACGGCGAATACCGCCGTCTGAATCTGAATCGCTTCCCTTATCACATCATTTACCGCCTTCGCCGCGACAACATTTTCGTCATCGCCCTCGCCCACGACAAACGCCACCCCGACTACTGGAAAACCCGCATCGCTGACGACCAAGAATGACATGCCATCTCCAATCCTGTCCATCCTGACTGAATCCTGTTAATCCTGTCTAAATCCAGCAACCCGCCATAGCCATGAAACGCCGCCGCTTCCTCCAAACCACCGCCCTCGCACCGCTCGCCGTCTCCGGCTTGCGCGCCTCCACCGCCGTCGCAATGCCCAAAGGCAAGGCCGAGCACTGCATCTTCATCTGGCTCGGCGGCGGCATGGCGCACATGGACACCTTCGATCCCAAAGCCCTCGGTGATCCCAAGGCCAGCCCGAAGAAGGCCGGCTCCGCCTATCCCGCCATCGAGACCTCTGTGCCCGGTGTCACCGTCTGCGAGCACCTGCCGAAAACCGCGCGCCTCATGGAGCACATCACCGCCGTGCGCACGGTGAACCACAACATCATCAACGAGCACGCCATCGCCACCAACTTCGTCCACACCGCGCGACCCATCAGCGGCAACACCACCTACCCCTCCATCGGCGCCATCGTCGCCCACCAGCGCGGCGCGGCCAATCCCAAGGTGCCCGCCTACATGCTCATCGGCTACCCCAACCCCAGTCGCGGCCCCGGTTTCCTCGGCGCCAAGTACGGCAACATTTATCTGACCGACACCAACAGCGGCCCCTCCGGTTTCACCCGGCCCGCCGATGTCACCGCGCAGCGCGTCAGCGCCCGTGAAAAACTCCTCGCCCCGCTCCAGGAGCGCGTGGCGCGCGACTCCGCGCTGGCCGATTACGAGACCGCGCAGCGCGAAGCCCTGCGCCTCGCCGGTCCCGAGTTCATGCGCAACTTCAAGCTCGACAAAGAACCCGCCGATCTGCGCAACGCCTACGGCAGCGAGTTCGGCCAGCGCTGCCTGCTCGCCCGCCGCCTCATCCAGGACGGCGTCCGCTTCATTGAGGTCTCCCACAACCTCGGCTTCGTCAACGGTACCGGCTGGGACACCCACAACGACGGCCAGGAAAAGCAGCACCTCCTCATCAAAGACCTCGACGACGCCCTCTCCACCCTCATCACCGATTTGAAAAACCAAGGCCTGCTCGACAAAACCCTCGTCGCCATCGGCACCGAGTTTGGCCGCCCGCCCGAGTTCGACGGCGGCGGCGGGCGCGGCCATCAATGCAGCACCTTCAGCCTCGTCCTCGCCGGCGGCGGTCTCAACCACTGCGGCGCTTACGGCGTCACCGACGACCTCGCGAAAAAAATCGTCGAAAACCCCGTCTCCGTCCCCGACTTCCACGCCACCATCCACGCCGCCCTCGGCATCAACCCCGCCCTCGAACTCATGGCCGGCACCCGCCCTGTGCCATTGACCGACGGTGGCCAGCCCATCGCCGCGCTGTTCGGATAAGTGGCATAGGCTTTCAGCCTGTGACGAGTGGACCGGGCATTCTGCCCGGTCCCAGCATCAAATTCGACCGCCAGTCGAATAATCCATATCATGCCCTCC